>JBDTVQ010000001.1:0-54425 GCA_040007195.1 Acidobacteriota bacterium
CCGGTTTTGGCAAGGCTGCGGGGACGGGTGAAAGTCGTTTCTTCGTATCGTTCATCCTGCAATTCCCCCTTCATACTTTTGGCAGGGTCGGCCAGAATGACAGTGCGCATCCCAAGCACGGCGGACGCTTGTTGGACTGATCCCGAGCCGCTGACCGATTTCTGACCATGAGCATCCCGACTGGCGGAGCCGAATCACCTCACTTCGATCAAAGATGCGTCGCGGGCGACCGACCAGTTTGCCCTGCTCACGCGCTCGCTTCTGCCCAGCTTTAACCGCCTCACTGCGTTCCTCGTTCTCCATCTCGGCGTACCACGCCTGTATTGCCCATAGAAGGCGGCCCATTGTGGAGGAGATCGGGCCGGTTTGCGACTTGACGGGGAAAACCTCGACACCAAGATCTGCGAGTTCGTAGACAGTGGAGATCACCTCCCGCATATCGCGGCCAAGGCGACTGACCTTCCAGACGAGCACGCGCCTGAACTTTCCCGTCGCGGCATCCCGCCGAAGGCGGGCGAACACTGGCCTTGCCTTAGCGCCACGCTTCCCACTTCAGCCTTGTTCAACATAAATGGAAAGCCCTGCCAAGCTCGCCGCGACCTCGGGATTTACCCGATATGCGATCCGGCTTCCATCTTGTTCAGGAGAACGATCCTCGACTACTACTACCTGCGCCAACATGCGGCGGATGCCCAACCAGTCTCGATTGGGATCGCTGTGCTCGGCAACGGCCACGAGATCCTCGAACTGGTTCTCAGTAGTCTGTTGGTTGCTGGAGACCCGAAAGTATAATCCATCCACAAAACAGCCTCACTTTCTTAAAGCGAGGCTGCTCCATGAACTGAACGCTAAAAGGACAGGCTCCACCTGACTCCAAACTGTCCGTGAGGGGACTCCGGACAGCCACTTTTGTGGTTGGAATTGGAACAGAATGGAACAGGTCAGAGGGGGCGGAAACCCGTAAGTGATTGAAAAAGTGGTGGCCAGAGACGGACTTGAACCGCCGACGCCGGCCTTTTCAGGGCTGTCATCATCCGATGTATACGAGGAAGGAAAAGAACTCTCGCTGACAAGAATCTTGTCAGCATTCCTGTCAGCACAAATCCCCACGTTTCGCAAAACTCCTGGTTCCCTTCGACGCTCAGCTGTCGCTCTCATCTCAGCAGACATTACGGCGCAGGAAAGTTGATCACAGAAAAGCACAGAAGACACTTGACATGGATGGTTTCGTAATCAGCAGGTCGCCGGTTCGATTCCGGCGGGTGGCTCCAGTCTTTTCAACTACTTCCCTCCCAAGTTCAGGACTCCCGCAGCCAAGCCGTAGTCGAAACCGTAGTCTATCCGTGCGTGTTGGCTCTTCCCGACCGGGCCGGTCTGGATCGAACTCCAGGCTTCTGGGCCTGCGTCACCCGATGTTTCTGGCGGGACTTCACTCAAAAACGTCGCCCAGAGTCGCCGAGGAACGAATTCAATTGGCCCACGATTAGGTTGTTATCCCTTCTCGGGCCGCTCTTGGATTACCGCGTGTATGCATTGGCGTTTGGCCAATCAGGATCGACCACGACGAGTTTTTGCCAAAGTAACTTTCAGATCGCACGACAGCTGCCCGCAACTCATTCCAATCACCTACATTGCGTGCGCGGCGTGCAATTTGCGTGTTCTCGTTGATTTGGCTCTGAGCGAGAACTGCGGTACGCGGTTGCTGGGTACAGGTAGGCGAGAGGCTGACCGACCCCACATTTACCGCACCCCAACATCTGCTTTGCCGACCACAGCACCCAAAACAGCTTTCCACAACGCTACGCAGAATTGCTCCTCCAAATAAGCGCCACACGGTGGCAAAACAGAAAAACAGAACGTGCGGTCTTTATGACAGTGATGCCGTTCGAAGGTATCGGCCAAGCCGCACCACAGCATCGATGGTTTCGCGAAACCGCGCACTCAATACGGGGAGGCGATTCATGTCGTTCCCGCAGGTAGGATCCATGAACGCCAGCACCGTCCGCCTGTGGAAATCGTTCCGGGCCATCGTCGGACCACGAATACGCAGAATACTTCGCAAGGATCTTTGGCGACAATAGGGAGCGCCAACGACGGCACCTGCGAGACATCCTCTCGGAGGATAAAATCGCGCTCTCGGTTGGAAATCGCGCGCTGGCAGCGTTCGTGGCCATGGGATTGTGCCGCGCAATATTCACAACCAACTTCGATAGTGTCATCGAAAAGGCAGTCGCTGAGGTCGGCAGGGGTTCGCTCGCTGCGTATCACCTCGAAGGGGCCACCAATGCGAACGAAGCACTCAATAACGAAGAATTCCCCATCTACTGCAAACTGCACGGTGACTTACGCTATGACAATCTCAAAAATCTGCCGGAAGACTTGGCGTTGGGTGATGCTGCGCTAACCCGATGTTTTATTAACGCAGGCAATCGGTTTGGCTTTGTCGTCACCGGCTACGGCGGACGAGACCAAAGTGTAATGAACCAATTCCGAGAAGCCCTCTGCGGGAACAACCCTTTCCCTCACGGACTGTATTGGACTGGCATCCAAGGGGTGCCGATTAACGCGGCAGTAGAACGGCTGCTCAACGAGGCAACAGACCACGGCGTACAGGCATACTACGTACCAATAGAGACCTTTGACGCGTTCCTCCTCCGCCTCTGGCGCAACACTCAAAACAAGCCGTCTGATCTCGATTCCAGAGTGCGGAGGACGGTGAGTACGACCGTAAACATTCAAATGCCATCGCAAGGTCGCGGTAAACCCCTGGTTCGGCTCAATGCTCTCCCTGTCGTAGATCCTCCAACCCAAACTGGTCCACAAAATCGAGGCAGGTCAATTAATCGACAGAATCATGACCCTAGATCCGGCAGTTTGAAACCGTCGGTGGGTCCCCAAGTGGCCGATAATGAGCGGGATGAGCGCGGCCAAGGATCGAGAAGCAGTTCACCCTTTGGGTGAGCAGGCAAAGGAGCCAGTGGAGTAGCCGGCGCCGCACCGGGTGGAGACGCTGGGCGGCCCGATGCAGGTGAGCTGGGAAGAGGACCCGGACATCAGTCCGCACGGGAGGCTGACTGACTTCGTGGAGTTTCTCCATCTCAGTGGGATCTGGGAGGAGTTCGTCGAGCAATGCCCGCTGCACTAGACCAGTCCCAACGCGCCGTCCAAGGCGGGGATTCTGGGCACCATCCTGTGCAGCGTGTTGTACGGCCACCGGCGCTACGCGCACATCACCGGGATGCGCGGCGACAGCGTCTTGCCGAAGTTGTTGGGGATTGCCTGCCTGCGTAGCGAGGACAGTGTCCGTCGCGCCTTCGCCCACCAGGACGAAGAGGCGCTGACGTTGTGGATGGACCGGCAAACCAACAAGACCTTCGCGGCGTTGCTGGAACAGGAGTGGGTGTTGGACGTGGACGCCGCGGTGAAGACGCTGCGTTTGGGGACATCGGCCATCAGCAAAACCGGCAAAAGGAGTGACCCCCGACTCTGGCGCCGCCCCTCCGGCAATTTCAAAACCGACCGACGAGGTGACCACCGACTCCGGTCCGCCTCCCGAGCTCGGCCGCAGCCCAACCGCCAGCGCGTGCGAGCCGCACCGCGCCTTCTTTGAGATCTCGCTCAGCAAGGGTCGTAACGCCAAGGCCATCCACCAGGACTTGGTTGACGATCACGGTTTCCGCGGTGCCTACCAGAGCGTCACAGGCCTCGTCCACAGGCTGCGCGGCCATATGGTGACCGAGGCGTGCGCTGTCATTGTCACGCCTCCTGGCGAAGAGGCCCAGATCGATTACGGCAGCGGGACGAGCTGCGCATTGGTTTCCTAAATCGAGTAGAGCGACGGGCCCGGTTCAGCCGCTCATAAAACAATCCAGCCGACCATGCCGCCAATACTACTCAGCCCAACGACTCCAATCTACAATGCGGATAGTTCCTTCCACCGGTTCATGATGTTCCGGCGGTCATATTTTCAGATGTCCCTTATTCAGCTTCGTGTCACCCTCCTCCTTCGGACTCGCCTGAGATCGTTCGAGTGCGTCTGCGACGGCGATTGAGATAGTCAGAAAGCAGAAGGGGGGCTTCTCCTAATTCTTCCAAGTGACGCTCCCCAGCCTTTTGATACTGATCCAGAATTCGATTCGTCACGCGATGTGTCAGCTGACAGGATGCAATGTCGACCAAGAGCGAAATCTCCCACCTGTGGAATGACGTTCTGTGAAGGTCATTCCTGATAACTGAGCCAATCAGGCGGCGAAACTGGGTCGTGGTCGCCGCACTATTCTCCGCGGGAAATCTTTGCACAACATTACGATGAATGAATTCTCTGTAGAAATGGTGATATTTCAAAATTTATTACAAAAATGGAACAAGAAATCCGTTTACGCTCCACTTTGTCGTGGCAACAATGAAGAACCTTATCCGTCGTGGGGGCGGTCGCACCCGAAATGCCCTATTTCCGCTGATCGGCCAGCGCCCCAGGCAGACGGTAGACGGTGACACAGTCATCTGCGTACTGGACTATTAAGTCGTTGTGAATCTTCTGATAAGCTGCCAACAACTGGGCAACTCGGAAGTGCAGCGAGGCTCTTTGGACCGATGCCCTGGCAAGCCAGGAGGTTGAATCTGCGCGCACGACAGCAGAACTACTAAATCCCACAGTACTGGCTGGCAGCGGCCGCCTTTCAATCACAATAAAAATATCGCGGACCGGGTATAGAAATCTAAAGGATTTATCGGCTACCTTATTTAGTGCGAATTCACTAGAAAATGCCGCTAGCGGCTTATGCCAGCCTTGCCCGTAAAGAAACGGGATCTCTTCGGGCGAGGATACGAGCAGCCACGTGTTGCGGTCCAGGCTCCGGGCGATTCGATCGCATGCCCTGGCAGCGGCTTCGTATTGATGCGGTCCATCAGGGAGGTTCAATGGGACGCACCAAGCCAGAATTGGTACGCTTGCCGCAACGCCCAGCGCCCGGAGATTTGGACGCCAGTCGCGCCGTATGAGTCTCATCGAACGCTCGGCACCGGCGCCGATGACTGCGCATGAAATGCCACCGATCACGGTCATTGAGAACGGAAACTCCGCGCAGATGCTAATTCCGAGGACGCCGGCGAGCAAGGCCGTGACGTGTGAACGTCTCGCCAGCCCTATGCCAAGCACAGCGAATGTCGCCGAAAATTCAGCTGCGCCAAGTTCACTCCCGGTTCCTCCACCTCGCCAAATAGGCGCCACCATACACAGCGCCGAGGCCAGCAGTGCTGCGTGCCGGCTGCGAGTGTACTCGAACGCTACAAATGCGACTGCCAAAATGAAAAGAACGGACACGAGTGGACCCGAATACCGCACGACAGCCGTGGCTGGAAGGGCGCTCAATAGGTGGATTGGAAGTAGGAGCGGTATCGATGTGTCGACCTGCCAGGGCTGGCCTGACGATAGGACGGCAAGAGAGAGAGACCGTGCGTAGTTCTCGCTGTCCAGAAAACGCAAGTTTCCCGCGGCAAAGAGGGCGTGCGTTAGGAAGTATGCCGCAAAGAGAGCCACCCACGGCCCGCTGGCTTCGCACATTCGTCGAAGGTGCCGAAGCTGTGACTGGCTGTACGCGATTGCTGCAGTACGGCCCGACGGCAGGAGCACCCGCATGGCGATATCAACCCAAGTTTCGGAATGAAGCAACCATCTCCGGTGGCGAATTAATTCGATTGCCAGCCAGGCACCCAGTAGCGCTAGTACGAGCCCCGGCAATGCAAGTCCAAATCGACCGAGGATGAGGATGGTGAACTGCAGCACAACCCCCAGGGACCACGGCGCGACACGACGATCGATGAACTGCACGATGGGCACAGCTCTCCCCTCCTTCGCCGTTCTTGCCGCGAGGGAACCTTACTTCGTCGTTACTTCGTTACTTCGTTGCTTTGCGGTATGCGGCCCAGCGTTTCTTCTGCGCCGCAGCGATGCGTTCCCTTGCTTCGGGGCTCATGGTGCGCCGCTTCTTGGGCTTCTTGGGCGCGGCAACAGCACCTGATGCACTCTCGCTTGCCTTCGGGCGTCCAGCTTTGCGCTTGCCCATCATGGCCTGCACTTGTGCAATCTGACCGGCAACTCTGTCGAGTTGCAACGTAAGCCCTTCCAGAGCAGCTTCCAACAACAATTTATCCATCGCTACTTAGTCTATCGCTCATTAGGGTCTTCGCGTCATGGACGGCATTGGCGTCATCTTTGACAACCAGACCATAACGTCTGAAACTAACGGGAAGCGGAACGGCGACAAGTAGTGGTTCACACCCTACCGAACACCATCGCCAATGACACCATGAGATTCGCATGGGGCACGTACCGCTGGCAGTGAAGAAGGAGGCGCTCTCATGGCGTTCAATGCGTACGTGAAATTTAACGGGGGACTGGCCAATGTCCCTGGGAATATCAAGACGGGACCACACTTCGGATCGATTGAGGTCGACTCGTACTCCTTCGGAGCTACGCAGACGGGCGCATTTCAGTAAGGAGGAGGAGGATCAACTGGGAAAGTACGATTCCAAGACTTCCATTTTAATTATCCCACCGGTGATCCAGACGCAGCGCTCTTTGCTGCCTGCTCCAGCGGCACACACTTCAAAGAAGTCACGCTGGAGGTCGTGAAGCCCGGCCCGCCAGAACAGGTCATAATCAAGTGTGTGTTTACCGACGTCCTCGTCAGTTCCTTCAACGTGTCAGGACAAGGCTCCGGCGACCCGAATCCCACGACGTCCATCTCCATCAACTTCGCATCCATGGCGTCATCCTATAGCCAAAAGACAGACAAGTCAGCGGTGCTCCTGCAGCACGATCTGGACTCCGCACGAAGAGGATAACGGCTGCGTCATAGTCCCTCCCCGATTTTCTTGTAAGGCTGATCGAACCGCTGCCCGCTCGCGGCAATGATCCTCGTCGAACGCTTCCTTGCGCGATTGCGTGCGGCGGGCAATTGCGCCTTCGCGTTGGTCTCTGCGGCCGCACGTTGTTGCAATCGCCCCACCTTGCCGTTGCGTTGCTCGTGCCTAATTCATGTGCTGGGCCGACGCGTTTTGCGCGCCGCACTTAGAATGGCGACCAGCCCGGCGCCGATAAGGATAAAAGTGGATGGCTCGGGGACGAGGCTGAAGATTGCCGAGGCGCGTATTAACCCGCCCGTCGAATCGATGGCCCAGTACCGGTTCGCCATTTGAGGGGTGTGTGTCCAAGTGCCCGTGAATTCAGTCCACATCTCTGGGTCGTTGCCGTAGAGAGATCCGACGTACAAGGGATGCGTGAATTCGGGGGGACAGTCCTGTAACCCCGGATCCGCAAGGATGACATTGTTGTCGTCGATGTCGATTGCGAACGACGCAGCAGCCTGGCATGGAAGGGAACCAAGAATTTGACCATTCAGCACGGGCACGAATGTCCCCAGGGTGTACGTATAGTAGGGCGTCGGCGCTTCATTGGTGTCCCAGACGCACACCGAATAGTCGGCGGGCCCGCACCCACCGACGATGATTCCCTGTGCATTGATCGCCACAGGAAAGGCGGTATTCGTCTCGTCACCCCAAATCAGGTAGATCTTGCTGGCCTGCGCGACGGCAGCCATCAATATTGCGGCTAGACAAAGCCGGATCATATGAACCTCCTCATTTACATAATCGGCCGGATCGTGCCGGAGCGATAGCGGTCTCCTGTGTCACAGGGAAGGTGACGCGCCGGAGCGGAACTATTTGAGTGAGGCAGCCACGAGAAACAAGAAAGTTTCTATCATTCCGGAAGTGAGAGTAAGACAGCCGGCTCCGCGACGGGGACCGGCTTTTGTTTTGTCAGTTGAGCCAAGACTTCAAAGGGAGCCCCGCGGCTGTGAGCGGGCCCAGATTTGCCTTCAAACGGTTGAGGCTATTTGGCGACGAAGGACTTGGCGGAGTACTGGTTCACGGGACTCAAGTTGGTGCTATCTTCGATCCAGAAGGGTGGCCCGTTTGAAAAAAATACGGCTACAGGACATCGCCAAGGACCTCGGGCTGAGCGTGATTGCCGTATCGAAGGCACTGCGCGGGCATCTCGACATTGGTGAGCAGACGCGGAAGCGGGTGATCGAGCGGGCGCGGGAGCTCAACTACCGGCCCAATCAGCTTGCCAAGCAGTTGTTATCCGGTAGGACACGAACTATTGGGATGGTTGTGCCCTCGCTGGAAATCAACTATTTCGCGCGTCTGGCCCACGGGGCGACTCTTCGTTTGAGGCGGGATGGCTACCATCTGATGATGTGCAATTCCGAGGGCAGCGTTGAGTTGGAAGCCGAGCTGATCGAATCGCTGCTGGCACACCGGGTGGATGGGATTGCGCTTTGTCCAACGGGGCTGGTGGCGGAACAAAGTGAGTTTCAATTTCTGATCGATAGCCGGGTGCCCTTTGTTTTGTCCGGGCGCGGCGTTCCGCCTTTTCCCACGCATTTCGTGGGGAGCGATGGAATGGCTATTGGCGAACGAGCGGTGGAGCATCTGGCCGAGCGGGGATGCCGGCGCATTGCGCATATCCAGGGTCCTTCGATTGCGGGCAGCGTGCAGCGGCGGCAGGGCTATGAACGCGCCATGCGGAAACTGGGCAAGCGGCCGCACGCCATTGTGGGAGATCGTGACGGGGTGGATGCCGGCTTTCAATACATGTCGCTTTTGTTGGATTCCCGAACGCCTCCGGACGGAGTTTTCTGTTACACGGACCTGGTGGCGGCCGGGGCTATGAAGGCGGTTCTGGATCGGGGGCTCGGTGTGCCGCAGGACGTGGCGCTGGTAGGTGTCGGCAATCTGCTGCTTTCGGATCTGTTGCAGGTTGGGCTGAGTACGTTTGATCAGAATCCGGTGGCAATCGGCGAACAGACGGCCGAGATGTTACTTGACCTTGTTGAAGGGAAAGCGAAGGGTCCGGCCACTCGCTGTTTCGTTCCGTTTCACTTAGTGGAGCGGGAATCCACGCTTCGGCAGTCGGGCGGGGGCGCGATGCAATCGAAGAAGAAGGCGGCCGTGGTTCGGATGCCCTCGGCCGCCAGATCGTAAGAGAGCCTGGGCGAGATAGAGCCTGTTTGGGCACCAACATACTTGACGCAACCACTCTAGTCTGTGCTGCTGAGGTCGCCGATCTCGGGTAGTTTTGCGCCACACCATGGGCAGTACCTTATCTCGATGAAAGACGAACCGCCGTCGTGAACCACAAGACCGTATCCGCCGTTAACAAAGGCGACCAAGGCGTCTGGACAGTCAGAACGATCCTCGTGGATGTCGCACTTCTGGTTGAGGTCGTATTCCATCCGGTCACAGCAATGCTTGCTCATTCGTTCTCTCACTGCTTGGTTGTGTCAAGTATATCGTTGCCCCTGTTTGAGATAGAGCCTGGGCGAGCCAGACTGCAAGCTACGGCAGCGTGACCCACACGGGCGAACTCCAGGCCATGTTGCCGTCGGCCTGCTCAATCCGCACGTAATAGTAATTCGCTCCCGAGCTCGGGTTTGTGTCGCGGTAACTCAGAGATACTTCCTGTTGTTTGGGTTCGGTTTGCAGGACGTAGTTTCCATTGCGGATGATACTCACTTTGGCGATCGTGCCTGTGCCTCGAGCCTTTACGCGAAACTCCGGCACCTTTGCCGCCGTAAACTCCTCACCCATGAAATGGCTGCCGCCCCAGAATTCGAGCAGGATGTTGTCGGTGGCGGCATAGGTTTTCCGCTGGCGGATGGCTTCGATCACGCCGGCGCGCGTCGGATCGCCGCTGAACACGAGCGCGAAGGAGACGTGGGTGGAAGAGTGGTCGGAGCTGCCAATGACGCCGATGCGCACGCCTTTCTCCCAGGCCTTCCAGATGAATCCCTGGGGGTGGTATTCCTGGCTCTCTTTGACGCCGGGGGGAGGCTTGAGGCTGCCGGGCGCGCCTTCGTGTTCGTAGGCGGCGCGGGCGCCCTGAAACAACTCGGCCACGGGCTGCACCTTTTCGTCCGTGTCCTTCCAGTCGTTGCCCTGACTGGTGGCGAGCGTATGAGGAATGGCAATGCCGCCGGTTTTGCGGACGGCATCGAAGAGCCGGACCGTGTCGTCGTCCACCAGGTCGCCGGCAATGGTCGCGTAGGTGGACCAATGCTCGGGAATATCGGCCCGGAAAAACAACCTCACGACGGGAAGGTTGCGTGTGGCGTGAATGATGTTCTTGTGGCCAAAGGGCCAATGTGGGGTGCGTTCGTAGCCAAACAGGGAAAGGTAGCGGCCGGGCACTTGATGGAGGTCGGTTACCTTTTGGATGAGCCACCACCAGTATTCGTAGTCGCCGCCGGCGCTGTGGTCGGTGATGGCGCCGTAGTCCATGGAGGCGGAATCGAGCATATAGCGGAAGAAGTCGAGAATGGAACCGTCGCTGCGGCCCCCGCCATCGGTGGAGAGCTCGGTGTGGCGGTGGAGGTCGCCTTTGAACAGATGGTGGGGGGTGCCTGCGATGTTCACCACCTGGGCGCGCAGGCTGCGGACATCGGTCGTTTCGGTGGCCGGGCTGAGATCCACTACGGGCAGCTTGGGTTCCACGGCAGGGACGAATTTGTACGGTGGAGGGAGACGGGCGTGCGTAAGCACACAGCTCCAGATCTGATCTTGCCGGGGGATATGAGGTTGCTCGAGCTGGCGGGCGTCGGTGTGCCAGAACGTCCAAAACTGACCGTTGGGGGCGGGCGCCGCGGCCATGGTGGAGCTGATACGGTCGCGGCTATTGGGCAACTCGGATGCGGCAAGCCATGAATCGCCGTCGTAGAGGGTGGCGAAGGTACTCCAGTAGGCGCGCGTTCCCGCTGTGTTCGGGGTTGTGTCGCTGTCGACGGCCCAGGTCCAGGTTGCATCCACGGAAGTCATGCGGCGAAATAGGAGCCAGACGCGGCCTTGGAGATCGCAGTACAGGCGCGGCGCCTGCATGGTTTTTGAAGCGGCGGGACCGAGGCTGGTGGTGACATCTTTGGCCGGCTGCATCCAACGCCCGCTGTCCCAAATGCGGACGCGTACGTCGCGGCGGGAACCGATGTTGGTGCCGGTTTGCTTGAGGCCGAAGGTGCGTCCGCCAAAGTCCTTCGCCCAGTTGACGCCAATGTCTTCGAAGGCGATCCAGAGCTTGTCCTGGCGGTCGTACACCGCCGAGGCGCTGCGTTCGCCGGAGAGAGAATTGGCCACGGGAATTTCGGGTCCGAATTCACCGCCGCGGAGAGTGCGCATGAAGACGTCGTAGTTGCCGGAGCGATAGGAATCCCAGACGACGGTGACGTTGCCGGCGGAATCGGCCGCGACGCTGGGCGACCAGTCATTAGCGGGATCGGAGGTGACCTGCATGGGTTCCGACCAGACGCCGTTGCGGCAGGAGCGAAGGAAGATATCAGACTGTCCATCGCGGAAACCCTGCCAGGCGACCCAGATGGTACCGGAGCGGTCGGCGATGACGTGGTGATTGATATCCGGCTGGGGGTTGTCGGTGAGGCGGATGGGTCCGGTCCAGTGGTTGCCATCCATGCGGGCGGCATAGAGATCCCAGTTCGGGTGTTCGGGATCCGAGTTGGGATAGCCGACCAGTTGAGACCAGATGAACCAGGGCTTGCCATCGCCTCCGACGGCCACCTGCGGCAGCCAGACATCGCCGCTCACGCCAGGGATGGGGAAGGCGCTGTACCAGGTGCGGCCGCTGTAGCGGCGCACGTGCAGTTCTTCGTACAAACCGCTATAGGAAGCCCATACGGCCCATATGTCGCCGTTCGGAGCGGCGGCAGCCGAGGGGAAGTCGTTGTGCCGCGCGGGATCGCCGAGAGGGGCGATGCCCGACATCCATGCCACGCGCGCTCCGGGAGCGAGGTCGCCGAGGGCCGGGCCGGGCGAATTGGGAACGTTCATCTCGCGCGGGGTTACCTGGGCGAGCATCAGCGTGGAGGGAAGGACGACGAGCGCAACGCCGAGGCAGTACTTCACGCATTCACTAGGAGACATGATTCACGATGGCTTTCCTCAAAGTATCGATTTCAGCACCGATTGCCCAGGCACGGGATTCGAATGTACAAATCCCGTGTTGAGGCCACTAAAAGTAAATCTTCAATCCAAATTGAATCTGGCGGGGAGAGTTGGCTTGGGTGCTAATGACACCGAAGGTGCCGACGTTCGCGGCCACGCCAGGAAGCCCGAAATTGGGGGTGTTGGTGAGGTTGAAGAACTCAGCCCGAAATTCCACGTAGCGGCGCTCGCCGAAGGGGAAATTCTTGAATAGGGAAAAGTCAACGCCTTTGGTGCCGGGCGCGCGGACATTGGGCAGAGTGCGCGGAGCATTGCCGAGCGTGAACGGGGCGGGTTGAGCAAACGCGGCGGTGTTGAACCAACGCTGGAGCTTTTCGGAAGTAGAGCGGCTGCCGCTCAACGCCGCGTCGCCCACCACATTCGGGCGCTCCAGGGCGGAATACAAGCCGCTGGTATTCGCCGCGGTGAGCGCGAGCGGAACACCGGTGCCCACCGTGAAGATGCCGTTGATCTGCCAGTTGCCAGCGACCTGATTCAGCCAGCCCGGCCAGCCGCTGCCCACGGCTTTCTTACTTCCGAAGGGAAGCTCATAGAGGCCGCTGAGGACGAGAAACTGACTGACGTCCTGGGGTGAGACGGCTCGTTCGGCGCGCCGGTAGTAGGCATCCTGGTGTCCGGAGTCAACGCCGCCGGTGCCGACGCCTTCGCTATCGTCGATCAGCTTGCCGGCGGTGTAGGACATTAGGAAGGACGCCGACTTGCCGAACTCGCGCTGAACTCGCATCTGGAACGCGTGGTAGCTGGAACTGGCCGAAGTGGGCCGGTAGTTGGTGACAGAGGTGTACTGCGGGAAGGGCCGGAGCAACTGTCCGCGGGCGACCTGAGCGGAGGCAAGCGCGCCATTTTTGATCAGGCCGAAGAACGGGTTGGCGACAAGCTGCTGGAGTGAACTTCCGAGGGAGAGATTGTCGGTAGTGAGCTGATTCATCTCCCAGCCGCCGTCTACGAGCCGAGATCCTTTGTTTCCGACGTAGGCGGGCTCTATTACGATCCGGCCGGGGAGTTCGTGCTGCAAGTGGAAATTCCACTGCTGAACGTAGGAGGAATGGATGGAGCCGCGGTCAATGGCGGTGGTCATTGCCTGGCCGACGTTGGTGAGCAGGCCCAAGCTGCTGCCGCTGGGCTGAAGAAGGCCGGTGGGGTAGGGATTGCTGAGCAAGTTGGTCGGGGTAAGACCATCGATGGAGCCGACCCAGGCGGTCTGAGTGGAGAAGCCTTCGGTGCCGGTTGCGTTGCCCGCCGCCTGGCCGATGTAGGGCAGGTAGAAGATGCCGTAGCCGCCCCGGAGCACTGTCTTGGGATTGATGGAATAGGCGAAGCCAAAACGCGGGCCGATGTTTTTCCAACTGGTGGGATATTGGCTGTTGGCGGTGGAGCCTTGGGCACGTACGCCTCCTTTAAGACCGGCCAATCCAGAGGGGCCGGCGAGGGGGGAGGGTGCGTCATAGTCGAACCATGCGAGTTGGCCGAAGCGGTCCTTCTTGCCGGTTTCGATCTCGTAGCGAAGGCCGAAATTGAGGGTGAGCCGCGAAGTGGCCTTGAAGTCGTCCTGGACGTAGAGTCCGGTGTAGAGATTCGAGGTGTAGATACTCGGCAGGTTGGCGACGTAGCCGCCGCCGGCGCCGAGAAGAAAGCTGGCGATGCTGTTGCCCAGGTTGCCGGCCGCAACGTTGGGGTTGGGCCCCTGCGTGAAGCCGCGGCTGAATTGATAGAGGCCGCTCGTATAGAGCTTGAGGCTGGAACCGATGTGGTTCAGGCGTTGATCGAGACCGAACTTGAGCGAGTGCCGGCCGGCGATCCAGGTGGCGCTCGCGGCGAGCGAATAGGTTTGAAAAGTTTCCAGCGGCGAGGCATAGTTCTGGCCCAAGCCGTTGTAGCCGTCAAACGTAAAAGAGGGGAATGCCAACGGGTGCAGCACCTGCGATTCGAGCGAGGAGGGGAAGCCCAGGCTGGAGAACGTGAATCCGTCCGGAACCACCGGAGGCGAATCCTGGCTGACGGTGCTGAAGCCTGCTCTCACGTTGAATATGAGATTGGCGCGCTGGATGCGTGTATAGTCCAGCCGCGCGCTCCAACTGGGGATTTTGAATCCGGCGCTTTGAAAATCGGTGTAGGCGATATTTTGATACTGATTGGCACTGGTTTGGGTGGACTTGCGGTAGCTGAGGCCGGCGAACAGGCGGTCTGACGCGGTGGGTGCGTAGTCCACCTTGGTGTCCACCTGATTCACGTTGAACTTAGCAGTGCCGGAGGAAAAGAAGTTGTTCACGCCGCTGCAGGCGGCGCCCGGAAGATTCGCTTGGGGAAAGAAGGCGGATACCTTGGACGCGACGGGATTGATGCGGTTGGAGGGTACGACGTTGCCGGGCAGAGGATCGCGCACGGATCCGCTTCCGGTTGGCGCCGGGCGGGTGCTCATCGGATCGTACAGCATGACGGGGAGGCACTGCGCCCCGACGAGTTGGGTGGATTGAGAGAAATCACCGGCGAGCTGGCGGGAGGTGGGCATGGTGCCGGCAAGGGTGGCGGCGGTGCCCTGGCGCAGGCCCTCATAGTTCACGAAGAAGAAGGCCTTGTCGCGCACAATGGGGCCGCCGCCGGCAAAACCGAACTGGCTTCGTTTGAAGGAAGGAAGCTTGGCGCCGGAGCGATTGGCGAAGAAGTTGTTCGAGTCGAGCTTGCTATTGCGGAGGAATTCGTAGACGACGCCTTGAAACTGGTTGGTGCCGGAGCGCATAACCATGTTGATGACGCCGCCACCGGTGCGGCCATATTCGGCGGCATAAGCGTTTGTCTGAACCTTAAACTCCTGGATGGCATCGGGAGAAGGAAAGACCGCATACGAGAGGAAGCTGTTGCTGGCGGGCGGTGAGTTGCTGACACCGTCGATGAACACGTCGTTCATGTTGGACCGGCCGCCATTGATGCGGAACGAACTTGCGCGGTTGAACTGGTCCGAGAAGTTCGGGCTCGGCGTAAAGCCGGGAACGAGGTAGACGAAGCGCAGGGGATTTCGCGAGTTGAGCGGGAGGTTGCGGATCTGGCTGGAGCTGACGACGGTGCCCAGCGCGGCGTTTCCGCTTTCGACGGTGGGAGCTTCGGCGCGCACTTCGACTGAATCGCTGACGTTGCCCACTTCGAGTTGAACATCGATACGGGCCACCTGATCGACGAGCAAGGTGATGCCGGTGCGGCTGCTGGCGCGGAATCCTTCCTTGGAAACGGCCAGCCGGTATTCACCCGGCGGCAGTATCGCGAGCGTGTAATACCCGCTGTCATTGGTCTCAGTCTTTCGTATCAGCCCAGTTCCGGTATTCGTGATGACCACCTCGACGGAGGGGACGACCGCGCCCGAAGCGTCGGTGACGCGGCCGGTGACTTGGGCAGTAGGGGTTTGGGCCGAGAGGGTGAACAGCGTGGCGAGACCCGAAGCGAGCAGCACGCGCAAACATTGGCGAGTACGATACATGAGAACAGCTCCTCATCCTAAGAGATGTCCCGGGAGCATATCATAGGCCCAAGTGTGATACAAGACCGTATTTGCCAAACTGTAAGGATAAAGTAAAGCGCCTGGCTCGACAGCGAAACTCCCCGCCGCGCCGCCATTCCGGTCGACGACCCCGCTCAGATTGGGGGAGGCCGCGCGGACAGGGAGGAATTCGACAAGCACCCGAGCCGATGCGCCAGGGGAGTGGGCCAGGCATCGGGTCTTGGCCGGCTGGTGGCGCAACCCGCCACGGCGGTTTAGTTTTACTCAGTCCTTGACATAGAACATGCTTGCGAGCAAGGATTGATCCGTCGCGCAGCTTCATAGCTTCCGAGATTCAGACCAGACACGGCAAGAGGACAAATATGGAAATCTCTCGACACAGGACTTTCCTTCTTTCAGCGGTTATCGCGGCCTTGCTGCCGGCGGCCGCCGTTTCGCAAGAGGCCAAGCAGGCAGCTCCTGGGAGTGCCCTGATGTACGTCGGCCCATACACCAGGCAAGAGAGCAAGGGGATTTATGTCTACCGGTATGCGGGGGCGAGTGGAGAGCTGACGCCGATCGGCTTGGCGGCAGAGTCCAAAAATCCTTCGTGGCTCCTGACGCATTTCAACGGACGTTTCCTTTATGCGGCGAATGAGAGCGAGCGCACGGTCAGCGCCTTTTCCATCAATGCTGAGACCGGTCAGCTGACGCTGCTCAATCAGGTCCGCTCCGGAGGAAGCAGTCCTTGCCACCTGGTCCTGGAGAAGACCGGGAAGTACTTGATGGTCGCCAACTATGGAAACGGAAGCGTGGCTTCGTTTCCGGTAAACAAAGACGGCAGTTTGGGTGAGGTGGCCGCGCTGATCCAGCACTCGGGCAAGAGCATTGGCAGCCGCCAGCGAGGCCCCCATGCGCACGCGGTGGTGTTGTCTCCAGATCATCGCTTCCTCTTCGTTCCCGACCTCGGTCTCGACCAAGTGTTTTCCTATGCACTCGACGCGACCAACGGTGCGCTCACTCCAACAGCGCAACGCTTCGCCAAAGTCACTCAAGGATCGGGTCCGCGCCACATGGCCTTTCATCCGAACGGACGCTTCGCCTACGTGAATAGTGAAATGGGATCGTTGGTGACGGCGTTTACTTATGACGCCGAGAACGGCGCTCTGACTCAGATTCAGGTGAACTCGACGATTCCCGCGGGTTTCACCGGAGAGAACAACACCGCTGAAATCGGCGTTCATCCGAACGGGCGATTTCTCTACGTCTCGAACCGGGGCCACGACACGATCGCTGTTTTTGAGGTGAATCCCGGCACCGGAATGCTCAAATTCGTCGAGCACACGCCGACACAAGGAAAGATTCCCCGAAGCTTCGCAATCGATCCGACGGGGCAATTCCTTTTTGTCGCCAACCAGGAAACCGACAACATCGTTCAGTACAAAATCGACCAGAACACGGGCCGCCTCGCACCGACCGGCAGGGCCGTCACAGTGGATGCGCCTGTGTCATTGGAATTCCTGACCGCCAAGTAGCAGTTACAAGGAGAGAATTGTGCAGAACATTACCAGACGATCAGCCGTATGGGGAATGGCGCTTGCCGCGACTTCGACGGCGTTAGCCAGACAGAAAGCTACGGCATTCGGTCTCATCGGCGACCGGTATCACAACTCGGACTACGCCCGAGTTGGGCTGACCCGCACCATCACCAAGGAACACGGCGTTTCGGTCGACTTCACAGACGATACGAGCATGCTGACGGCGGAGACGTTGGAAGGCTACAAGCTTCTGATCATCCTTCGGGACGGTATGAGCTGGCCGAACGGATACAGCAACGAGAGCACGAACGCCGCCTGGGCCGGTGGCGGAAAGCCGGAGCTGGTTTCCGATCCGCCGGTGAATCTGGGGCGGCCGGAAGCGGAGTTTTGGATGAAACCGGAACAGGGAAAAGCAGTGCACGAGTTCGTGGAGAACGGCGGCAGTGCACTGTTCCTTCACAATGTTACTCATGTCGGTCTCACAGACCCCAACTTCCGCAAGGTCCTCGGTGCAGGCTACGCGGGACATCCTCCGATTCGCACTTACAAGGCGAAAATCACCAACCTCGATCATCCGATCACAAAAGGCGTGAATGACTTCGTTGTTACCGATGAGCAGCACTACATGGAGTACGACAAGGATCGGAAGTACATCTTCATGGAGACGGTGAACGCCGAAGGCCTTGACTACCGTGGTCAGGGAGCAACGGCGCCTGGCGGCTGGGCCTATGACTACGGAAAGGGCCGCGTCTGCTACCTGTCGCCGGGGCACCTGCTGACCGTTCTGTGGAATCCCGAGTTAATCAAACTGCACAAGAACGCAGTCCGCTGGCTGTTAAGACAAAGTTAGAGCATCGCGAAGCGCAGGGCCGCCGCTACGCGAGTGACAGGAGAGCCAGCATGCAGGATTGGTTTTAGACGCGCCGCGATGTAGGACATCGCACTTGCCGCTTCCACGACCAGTGCGATAGCCCAAAGCAAAAGATTCTTGCTGCCGGCACTCGTTCTACTTGTGGCCGCGACCGCACGCGCCCGGGCCTCCAGACAAAGGTTGATCCGAAGGATTCGGCGGACCATCGCGGGCACGGCATGGGAGTGGCGCTGGATGACGCGGTTCTTCCGAAGGCGGTCTAAGTTTCCTTCCGCTAGAGTGTCTGGATCCTGACAGAATGCGACGTTGGCCCTCGCCGGAGGCCGCCGCGAAGATAGCGCTGCATTCATTACCGCCACCAGGCACGCATGGCTTGTCCCCGATTGTGTAGTGGTGCGACGTGATCCCGAAGTACGGGTATCGTCGCGTAGCTCAACAAGAGGCAATCGGAGGAAACCATGAGAAAACAATTTGGGATATTACTGTTGGCGTTTGGCGGAGTTGTATTTGGACAGAGCAATCTGACGAGCACACCGCCGAGAATTACACCGCAAGAGCGAGTGCAATTGAAGGCTCGACAGCCGCAGCGCATTGAGATCGCTCAACAATTCATGCAGGGCGAACAGACGCGACAACAATTGCAGGCCGGCACGGCATTTCAAGTGAAAACAGCCACTTTGGATGCAATCGGGGGATTGCACGTGCGGCTCGATCAGAAGTACAAAGGCGTTCGCATTCCGGGCGCGCAAGTGATCATTCATATGGACCGGAACGACGGCGTGAAGGGAATCACGGGGACACCCATACGCGACCTGTCGCTGGACACGAAACCGCAAGTGACCGAGAGCGAGGCAAAGGAGATCGTGAAGCTGGACTTCCTGCCGCGCGGCGGGGAGATGGACGCAGAAACAGAACTGGTGATCTATGTGCAGAACGATCCCGCCGCGGTGGAGCGCCAGACGGTGCGCAGCTCCGCGCTGGCCTGGAAGGTGATCGCCACGGCCGATGAGATGACCTCGATGTTCTACTACGTGGACGCCCATGCCGGCCGGATTCTATTGAAGGAGTCAGCCGAATACGCGGTTGAGTATTCCACAAAGAACGGTCAGGGCCAGTCGGGCCGGTTCACGTCGAACGTTTCGTTCTCCATTGCGCAGGCCGAACCTCCGCCGAATCCATACACGGGCCCTTACCGTCTGCTGGATCCTTCGCGCGGAAATAACAAAGTTGTCAACATGGAGCTCAAGGCGGCATCAAAAAACTATAGCGGCCTGCCGTATTGGAGCCCGGATACGCATTTTGGCGGTCCGGCTCACTTCAAATACGAGACGATGTCCACCTGGGGTCCGGAAGGGGTCGGGTCGGGCGTGGATGCGGCTGTCGGGATGCAGCGATTGTGGAACCTTCTGGGAAACGTCTTTGGACAGGACGGGATTGATGGCAACGGCAAGGGGATGGTGGCGCGGGTTCACATGAGGAAGAAGACGGGCGAACCGTACACCGATGCGCATTGGGACGGGACGTACGGCAATTTCGGTGACAGGAAAACCAGCAGCCGCACCGATTTGCTCACTGTCGGCCACGAGTTTGGACACGCGCTCTATCAATACATGTTGGGCGAGGATCACTTCAGCGGCGAGGCTAGTGGCCTTAATGAAGGCCACGGCGACATAGCGGGAACGCTCGTGAATATCTACCACAAGGAGATGAACGGTTCAGGAAGCCAGCTTCCCACGGACGTGCCTTTAAGCCTCATCAAGGACCGTAGCGTCAATCCGCTCGGATACTCAGCGGGCGGTCAGGTTGGGATGCAGTATTACGTGCAATACATGGGTCTGCGTGAAGTGCACACGGTGGGCTGCGCCTACGGCCATGCGTGGGTCTTTCTAGCTCTGGGCGCGACTCCGTCCTTTGGCGATGCAATGTACAGCGAGATGTTACCGGGCGGCATGGTGGGAATTGGAATCCACAAAGCGGCTGAAATCTGGTACCTGGCGCTCACGGGGTACATGGATTCGTCGCCTACTTTTTCCGAGGTGCGCGCGGCGTACATCGACGCGGCAACGGATTTGTATGGGGCGAACTCGGCGGAAGTGAAGGCTGTGCAGAACGCGTTCTTCGGAATCAAGGTGGGAGGCGGCGCGGCCGACGTGTCGAATCCAACGGCGAGCCTGAGCAACCCAGTGATCAACGAGAGCGAACAAAGCGCGTTTGTATCGATGTCCGCGGGCGACGACGTCGGCGTGATGACGATGGAATTGCGGCTGGACGGCGTGCAGGTGAAAAAAGTGTTTGGACCCGGACCGAAATCCTGGTACGGCTACGTGAGCCTGGAGGGCCTGGGCATCGGCACGCACACGCTGCAAGTCAAGGCGACCGATGCCGCAGGCAAGCACACCGAGACGGTGAAGCAGTTTACGTTGACTGGACGGAACCGGCTGATCAAAAACGGGACGTTCGAAGCCGGGGTGACGAACTGGGCGCGGTCGTCGGATGCGATCTTCCAGTCCAACAATGAAGCCTCGTTCCTGGATTCGGGATACGCCATGTTCGGAGTGCCGGGCCAATGGATCCGGCAGACCGTGACGATTCCGGCATCGGCCAACGCGGCGACGCTGAGTTATCGCATACGGTCGGAAAAATATCCGAGCGTATTTCCCTCGGAGCAGTTGCGCGTGGAGGTGCTGAACAACAGCGGCGTATTGCTCGATGTGCTCGGCACTCACACGAATTTGACGCCGCTGGGCGATGCTCCCAGCAATGGCTACGCTCACTTCAGCTACGGCCTGGCGGCTTACGCGGGGCAGACGATTCAACTCCGCTTCCTCTGCGTGGCGGCCATGCCGGCGCGGTTCAAGCTGGATAACGTAAGCCTGGTGTGGAGCGGTCCAGTGGATGCAACGCTCGACGTGGATGTGGACGAAGCCGAAGGATCGGTGATCTTCCAGGTGAACGACATCGTAAACATTCCGGCGGACCAGATTAAGCAGGTCAGGCTGCTGATCAACGGGGCATCGGTGCACGTGTGGACGTCGCCGCCCTATATCCTGGCGATTTCAACTAACGGGCTGGTGAAGAACGCTAACTCGACGGTGAAGGCGGAGATCCGGAACATCAATAACACCGTGGTAGGAACGACGGAGGAATCGAACTTCATCATTCACGACGTGACTAACTTACTCAAGAGCCCCGATTTCGAGGTCAACCCAAGTACCCATTGGGGACGCACCGGAGGCACGACATTCGGGATCGACGGAGGCGAGGCGATGCTCAACTTCGGGTTCCTTGGTACACGGTACGTCTATATGAATGGATCGCCGAGTACGACGCAAACCCTGATGCAGCAGGTGTACCTGCCAGGCGACGCGGACAATATCACGCTGGGTTTCCGGCTGAAGATCGCCTCACCGCAAATGGACGTCAACGATCTTTTCATGGTGCGGATCTTGAACACAAACGACCAAGTGATCGCGTTGCCGCTGGCGCTGCCGGCCATCGTGAATACATATCAGCCGGGCAACCCGAATGGCTATATGAAAATCAAGCTGAACCTGACCAACTTGAAGGGACAGATGGTGCGGATTGAGTTCCGTTCCATCCATGTGGGGCCGAAGCCCACCACGTTCTACATCGACAACACGAGCCTGGTGGCGAAGAAGATGGGCCTGGCATTCGGCAACTAGCGCAACGCTTGCAGATGTTGGTGCGCAATCCGGCTGGGCATGGGCCCGGCCGGATTTTTTATTGGAGGGGGACTTGGAATGGACTGACAGGAGCTGGTAGCGGAGGCGGGGCCGCCATCAAAGAGCAACGGACGCACGATTGTAGAGACGCACTTCGTAGATCCGAGCCGACGGAGCGCCGTTGGTTTCGTGGATCTCGATTCGCACCTTGTCTGTTCTGACGGGGCTGAACGAGAGAACACGACGCCGCATGTAATTGGCCGTTTCGCCCGCGACGCGCTTCCATGCTCCGCGCTCCTCCACCATGACGTCGTATCGCTTCACACTGTTGGGATAGACGAACAGGGCACTTCGCGCGTGGCGGTTGATATCGGTGTCGAAGGTGACTTGGATGGTGTCGATTGTCTTCGCTTCCGGTAATCGCAATTCCAGCCAGGCGGGCAAGGGGAGGTTGGGGTCGGACGCGTACAGGTTTGTCCAACGATCGGGGCGATTTGTTCCGCGAACGGCATTCTCCGGCCCGTATGGCAGCTGGTCAGGATGGATGCGCATGCTCAGGCAGCAGCTGCCGGTGAGAGGATGCCACAGTGCGGTACCGGGAAGTTCGGCTGCCGTGCAGCCGACGGGCGAACGGTCCGGTTGCTCGACAGTATCGGTAAACAGAGACCAGGCAATCCCTTCCGCCGGAGGCAGGTGGATGTAATAAAGCCGCATGGGATCGACGCGCTGATCGAAGGGAAAGCGCACATAACCCTTGAAGCGCGGAGGAATCGTTGCCGCAGCATGAGCGATGTCGCGATCTGAGCGGAAGTCATACACGAATTCCGCCTGCCTGAGGCCGGCCGTAAGGGTGACGGCATCATCGCGTTGCGATTCGAGCAGAAGTTCGATCGATTCGATGCGGTTGCTGGAAACGGGAAACAGTTGCGCCAGCGGCAACTGGAGCGGCTTGGCGCGAATTCCTTCCGGGAAGATCAGTTTCGCCGAACTGCCGGCGGTGATGGTGGCGTGGCGGGCAAAATCGGCCTCATCCTCGTTGACCGCGCCGGGCAGGAATGCATCCTCGCGCATGAGCACTTGGCGCAATTCGGAGGCGTGGCTTGCGGCCAGTTCGCGGGGCTGGCATTTGTGTTTCGCACATAACGCCGCGGCGATGCCGACGCCCTGGCCGACGATCGCGCCCGTCCGCAATACCCGTGTGGAGGAGAAAGCGATATAGCTCGTGCTGATTGGCCGTCCGGCCATCAACATGTTATGAACATTGCGGGAGTAGCAAGATCGTAGAGGAATTCCGTAGGGAATCGTGCCTCGATTCTCCCAGGGCGGCGTGGCATTGGGCTGATTGCGGGCGAGAATTCCGCCGGGCTTGTGCACATCGATGAACCAGCAGCCGAAGGCGATGGTGTCGTTGTGGATCGCGGGATTCTTGCAGTCCTTTTGCGTGAGGATGTAATCGCCCATGAGGCGCCGCGCCTCGCGCCGGTATGGCCAGAAGCCGACGAAGTCTAAACCGAAGTTGCGCGCCTTGTCTTTATTCACGCAGTGGTTCTTGATGTGGTCCCACACACCGAGTAATTGCGCCAGAGCCTGGTGCCTGATCGCTTCGTTGTCGTGAATCTGGTTGTGCGGCAGTCCCACTTCGATCCACCAATAGCCGCAGTCGATGCGCTGGTGACTGCGCCCGGCGAGATCGCCTTCGGTGAGAAACTTCGGGGCCCAGGAAGGAGCTTCGAAGGGCACCGGAACACCGGCATCCCGCGCGCGAAAGTACAGAGTGCTTCCCATCTGGGGTTGGCTGGCTGCCTGCGGCGGAGCTTCCGATTCGCCGAATTCATTTGCCGCCTCCATCCCCCAGCGGAACTCGGCGCCGGCGCGGTAACCGAGCGCTCCATTTCCAGTGGCGTCCACGAACAGCGGTGCGGATAAAACAAACTTCCGATCCGTACCCATTTGGTTGCCGTGGATGGCCAGAATGGTTGCCGGGTCCTTCATTTCCACTTCCGTCACGCTGGTGTTGAGAAACAGGGTCAGGTTCTTCTCGCGCATCACCCATTCATAGAGCACGAGATCCCATACGGAATTCATCAAGCCTTCGACGTAGGGCTCGTGATTGCGCCGCCGCTCTTCGACGTGCAACTCGTCGAGGATGCCGGTTTCCTTGCACCAGACATTGTGATTCGTACTGATTTCCGGATAGAGGCGCACCTCGCTCGATGAATTGCCGCCGAGCATCGACCGTTCGTGCACGAGCGCGGTGCGTGCGCCCTCGCGCGCCGCGGCGATGGCAGCGCACGTTCCCGAAATGCCTCCACCCACGACGACTAAGTCGAAAGGCTGGCGGAGCACCTCTTCCTTACCCGGCAAGATGTAGCCGCCCACCAGCCCCTGTTGGCTGCCTTCCGGCGCTGCAGCGGGCACCGCAGCAGGCACCATAGCTGCGTTTGCGGAGGAAGCGCTGAGTTGCGTGCCGCCCAGCCAGCCCAGCAGCGTGTCCAGCAATGTACGGCGTTTCAACTGCATGAGAGGAATCCTTCCGTGCGCCTGGCCGGCCGGTTTGGCAATGCCCGTTACCGGCGGCAGTAAGTCACCCACTTATTGAGTGCGTCAACTTTAGTGCATCAGCCCCAAAGCTAACCGCCCAGTGCTCTCGACATTTCGGCAGCGGCGCGGCGAATCACCACCGGCAGGGCCGTCTCCATGGCCTCTGTGAACCGCAATTTTGGCGTGGAAACGCTGACTGCCGCCACCACTGCATCCTTGCCGGCAAACACTGGAGCGCCGATGCAGATTCCGCCTTCTACAGTTTCCTCGCGGTCGAAGGCGTATCCGTTGTTGCGCACGTCGGCCAATTCCGCGCGAATCGCCAGCGGTCCGGTTATCGTCTTCCGGGTAAGCGGGTAGACGCCGTATACGTCGAGCAGCCGCTGAATCCGTGCGTCTGTCTGGAAGGCCGTGATTGCCTTTCCGAGCGAACTGGCATAGGGCTGGATGACTCGCCCTGGATAGTTTGACATTCGAATATGCTGATTACTCTCAAGCACGTCCGCGATTCGTATGTAGTCGGTTTCCAGAATGGCCAGCGAAACCGTTTCCCCCAGTTCGCTGTGCAGGCTTTTCATCACCGGCTGCGCGGCCTCTTTTAGCCTGCCGAGCAGGGTGCGCTGCGAAAGGGCGGGCCAGTCGCCAAGCAACTCATACTTATCCTTGTCGTCGTCATTACGAACGATGTAGCCTTTGGCTGCCAAGGTTCGCAGCAATCGCAGCGTGGAGGCCTTGCCGAGGTGAATTCGTTCGGCAACTTCGGCTAGACTCATCGCCGATCCGTGCGCGGCGATGAGTTCCAAAATGTCCAGGCCCTTATCTAACGCTCGGGATGAAGTCGCATCGGCCCCGATACTTGAAGTCGCAGCCATTGTTTCAGGATCTAGCTTGCCATTTCATTAAGTGAGATGCAATTGAATATTTCAAGTGAAAATAGCGGCACGTATTGCGAAAAGTAGCTTAACGGTCGCCTAAGGGGCCATTTACTTTCCGTTCCGGGTGATCTGGCGTACAACGTACAACCGCACAGGCTCTGGCAAACTAGCTGTATTTTGAGTTAAACCTCTTGGAAAGAGCACTATAGCCATGTGATTTTATTTTTTGGACGATCATTTCACTTTTTTCTTGTACGTGACGATTGCGTGTAGTAGCATCGGCTCTAGAAAAAAAGAGCACCCGAGCTCCCTTCGGTGCTGCCTTGTTGCGCTCCAGACCGCGACCATGATTCGTTCGTGCCTAGTTTCGCTTGTACTCGCTGGCATATCCCTGGCGGCCGCCCAAATTCCAGATGGCGGCAGCTTCACCAATTCCATTGGAATGCACCTGCGCCGGGTGGCCCCAGGCAGCTTCGCCATGGGCGTGGAAGACAAGGCCTTACCGAAGGAGTTGCCACCCATTCCGCACCTTCAATATGGAGACTTCGACGAGCGCCCGCTGCATACAGTTCGAATTTCCAAGCCATTCTTCATCGCCGCGTTTGAAGTTACGAACGCGCAATACGAACAGTTCGATCCGGCGCACCGCAGTTTGCGCGGCAAGTTGGGATTTTCCAAGGCGGACGATGAAGCTGTCGTCTTTGTGAACTGGAACGACGCTGTACGCTTTTGCCGGTGGCTCTCGGAGAAGGAAAAGCGTCCGTACCGGCTGCCGACAGAAGCTGAATGGGAATATTCGGCCCGTGCCGGTTCCAACACTCCTTTCTTCACGGGCGCGACGCTTCCGGATTCGATGCTCAAGCATGCGGTCCGCAGTTGGTATCCCGACCCAGGGCGAAGTAAGAACGACGAGGTGGTTCCGCTGTTCGTCGGAAAGACCCCGCCGAATCCCTGGGGCCTTTATGACATGCACGGCAACGTGGAGGAGTGGGTACATGACTGGTATGGCCCATACATCCACACTCCGCAGGTAGATCCGGTGGGGCGCGTCAGCGGAGATTTCCGGGTGACTCGAGGAGGCAGCCACTCGACCGAGCCGTACTATCTGCGGTCCGCGAATCGAATGGGCATGCTGCCCGACGATTCCCAATGGCTTACCGGGTTCCGTGTTGTGCTCGGGGAAATGCCGGCCACGAAGCCGCTTCCGGCCATGCCGCCCGAGCGCTACCAACTCAACGTCAGGCAGCAGCCGCCGGCCAATTTGGGCAAGGGGCCGGACCCGTCGAAGCCTTACTTCAAAGGACCGCGGATGTTCGTAAAAATCGCTCCCGGCTCTCACGGACCTCTGTTCTTCGATCACAACCACGACACCGCGCTTGCCGCCTGTCCCAATGGCGATCTCCTGGCCGTATGGTTCTCGTGCGTGGAGGAGGCGGGCCGCGAAATGACCGTTGCCGTGAGCCGCCTGCGTTATGGGAGCGAGGAATGGGAGCCGGCTTCGCCTTTCTGGGATGTGCCGGACCGCAACGATTCTGCGCCCGCCCTTTGGTTTGATGGAGACCGCACGCTCTACCACTTCAATGCGATGGGCGCGGCGGCCACGTGGGGCAATCCAGCCATCATCGTGCGCACCTCAACCGATAACGGCGTGACGTGGTCTGCCGCGCGTTTTGTCGCCACGGAGCATGGACCGCGCAACATGCCGGTTCAATCGGTTATCCGGACCAGGGAGGGATTCATCCTGGTGCCGGCCGACGCCCCGAGCGGGATCGAAGAAAAGGGCAGTGCGCTGCACATCAGCCGCGACAATGGGCGCACGTGGGCCGATGCGGGCGGAACGATTGCGGGCATTCACGCGGGAGTCGTTCAACTTAAGGACGGGAAATTGCTGGCATTCGGGCGCGGGGCGGATGTCGATGGCCACATGCCGCAGAGTGTCTCCGCCGACATGGGCAAGACCTGGACCACGACAGCAAGCCCGTTTCCGCCGATCGGCGGCGGGCAGCGCCATGTCGTGCTGCGGCTCAAGGAAGGTCCGATTTTCCTGGCATCGTTCGCCAAGGATATGCCGATGGCCGGCGGCGGCGCGGAACGCCGGGTAACGGGTATCTTCGGTGCAGTTTCTTTTGATGAGGGCCGAACCTGGCCCGTCATGCGCGTGATCACGGATGATCTTCCAGATCACATCGTCCGCACGATGGATGCGGCGCCGTTCCGGTTTGGTCCGCGTGAGGTACAGCACATTGTGATGAGCCCCAACAGTTCAGAGGTCCGCGGATATATGTCCGTGTGCCAGACCGCCGACGGCGTAATTCAACTGATTTCCAGCCGTCAGCACTATGCGTTCAATCTGGCGTGGCTGAAAGCCAGATCGGATGGAGGATCCAATGAATAATTTTCGACCGGGACCCGAGGGGCCATTTGGCCCAGCAACACACCCACTTACTAATTGCCACCTGGAGGTAGTATGAACAATTTGCATCGCGCAACCCGCCTCACCCTGTCGCTGAGTCTGCTAGCGTCGTTGAGCTTTGGCCAATCGAGCACGGCGGAAATTACCGGCGTGGTGACGGACACAACGGGCGGAGTGGTCCCCGGCGCTGAAGTGCAGGTGGCCAACGTCGATACAGGCGAAAAGCGTCCGTTTACGACGGATCGAACCGGAAGCTTCGTGGTGCCCCAACTCCTGCCTGGGAGTTACCAGGTGACCGTAAATAAAGATGGATTCCGCCCATTCGTGCGGAGCGGCCTGATATTGCAGGTGGGCCAGCGGGCACGCGTGGATATCACGCTCCAAATAGGCTCGACGGGCGAGCGAATTGAAGTCGTTTCGCAAACTTCGCTGCTGGATGTGACGGAAGCCTCGCTCGGCCAGGTAATTGAGAACCGGAAGATCCTCGACCTTCCTCTGAACGGCCGCAACATCCTTGGCTTGACAGCGCTCACCACGGGCGTCGTGCCCACGTCGTCGTTTTTTGGCGGTGGCGTTCCAGCCGGCCGCGCGGCTTCGCTGCAAGCCGGGGCCGCCGGGTTTTCCGTGAACGGTGGAGCGAAGGAGCAGAATGACGTGATGATGGACGGCGCGCCGCTGGCGCTATGCTGCCAGAATCAGATTTCGTTTCTGCCGTCGATCGATTCCACGCAGGAGTTCCGCGTGCGCACCAATATGTACGATGCGCAGTACGGCCGCACGAGCGGCGGTCTGGTTACATTCGCCAGCAAGAGCGGCACTAACGAATTGCACGGCAGCCTGTTTGAGTTTCTTCGGAACAAAGCGCTCGATTCGAGTAACTTCTTCGACAACCGGTCCGGCATCGGCAAGGCGCCGTTCGTATTCAATCAGTTCGGCGGCAGTATCGGCGGACCCATTTTCCGCGACAAGACATTCTTCTTCTTCAACTATGAGGGCGTGCGCAGCGTTCGAGGCGCGTCCACATCCGGCCGGACACCCACGCCCGAAGAGCGCAGCGGCCAGTTCGCCGAGCTGATCTACGATCCATTGACGGTCCGCCAGTCGGGCACGACGTTTCTCCGCGATCCCTTCCCGAACAGGCAGATTCCGTCCAATCGTTTCGATCCGGTGGCGGTGAAGCTGTTCAACTTCTATCCGCAACCGACCGTTGCCGGTGGGTCCGCCGTGAACTGGTTCAATAACGCAACCACGCCGGAAAATCAGGATCAGATCAACGTGCGCGGCGATCACATGATCAGCGCCACCAACCGGCTGTTTGCCCGCGTGTCCGTGCTTTTGAATAACGGCATCACGTCCAACGACTACAACAATATTGCGAGCGTCGGTTGGGCACAAAACGTGGATAACGCGAACATCCTGTTGGATGACACGATGACACTGACGCCCACTTTTATCCTGAGCATGCGCTATGGCTTTACCCGCCAGTGGAACCGCCGGCTGGCCTTCAGCGAAGGGTCGGATCTGACGCAGTACGGTTGGCCGGCTTCGTATTCCAACGCCCGCCAGGCGACGCTTCTACCGGAACTGAGGCCGAGCGGTTATCTCGGACTGGTCAGGTCCACGCTGTTCCGCCGCGCGGCCGACAGTCACACTTTTGCGGGCGATGCCACGAAGATCATCGGCCGGCATATTCTGAAATTTGGCACAGACTTCCGTATCTATCACACGAACTGGACAGACAACACGGCGGCCGGGGGTTCGTTCTCGTTCAACACGGGATTTACTCGCGGGCCGAATGCGCAGAGCGGCGGCGGAGGCAACTCAATTGCCAGCTTCCTACTGGGATTGCCATCCTCGGGGAGCATCCTAGTAACTCAACCGTTTTCGGCAACCAGTTACTACGACGCGCTCTATGTTCAGGACGACTTTCGAATTTCGAGCAAGCTCACCATTAATCTTGGCCTCCGTTGGGAAGTAGAAACGGCCCGAACGGAACGGTACAATCGCCTCAGTTATTTCGACACCACTGTCGCTTCCCCGCTGGCGTCCGTGTCTCCCGGCCTGCAGGGCGGCCTGATGTTTCCCGGCGTGGGCGGCAAGCCCCGGACGCAGCACGATACGGACTGGAACAACATCGGTCCGCGCTTCGGATTCGCCTGGAATGCCCTTCCCCGCACGGTGCTGCGCGGCGGCTACGGAATCACGTACTCGCCGATCCAGACCCGCTACAACGGAACCACCAACATCGGCTTTAGTTCCACAACTCCTTACTTCAGTTCATTGGACGGAGTTACTCCGGTTGGTGTATTGAGCAATCCATTCCCGAACGGGGTCGCTCAGCCGCCGGGGAGCGCCGATGGCTTACTGACGGCACTGGGCACTTCGTTCGCCTCACTGGTACGGCCCGGTCCGGTGGCCTACAACCAGCAGTGGAGTTTCAATATTCAGCGTGAGCTGACTCCGAACCTGCTGTTTGATGCCGCCTATGTCGGCAGCAAGGGAACCCGGCTGGACACGACCCTGGCCCTGGACCAACTGAACGACAGCTACCTGGGACTGGGCAGCGCATTGTTGAATCAGCTCCCGAATCCCTTCGCGCCATACGTGACCGCGGGAGCGCTGAGCAACCCTACAGCCACGCGCAAGCAATTACTTCTGCCTTATCCGCAGTTCCTGGGGGTTTCCGCCCACGCCTCCATCGGTTCCTCGATTTACCATGGTCTTCAGCTGAAGTTGAATCGCCGGTTTAGCGGCGGTTTCAGCATTCTGGGATCCTTTACGTTCGGCAAGTTGATTGACGATACGAGCGGCTTTCAGAATGTCTACAACCGCCAGAACGATCGCGGTCTCGATCCGTCCGACATCTCACGCCGCCTGGTCATCAGTTATGTTTGGGAACTGCCATTCGGCAAGGGCCACCGTTTCCTGGGCTCGGCGCCGCGTGCCGTCGACGCGATATTGGGCGGATGGCAGCTAAACGGCATCAGCGTGTTTAGCACCGGCTTTCCCATCGCCCTCGGCAATGCGGTGTCCACCACCTCTGGCGCCTCTCTGCCAAACAACAACGGGCAGAGCGCCAAGAAGGACGGCCCGGTCGATCAGCGGCTGAACCAGTACTTCAATACGAGCGTTTTCTCGGCCCCCGGCGTCTACGCATATGGCAACGCTCCGGGACAACTGCCCGACGTGCGGAGCGACGGTTCGCGCAACTTCGATGTCTCGCTTTTCAAAAACTTCGCCATTAACGAACGGGCCAAGCTCCAATTCCGCGCCGAAGTCTTCAATATCTTCAACACGCCGCAATTCGGCGCTCCGAACGCCAGTTTCGGAAACGCAAATTTCGGGGTAGTGGGAAGCCAGTACAACAATCCGCGGGATATCCAACTGGCCCTGCGGCTGAGCTTCTGATCTGGCAACGGTTACGGTGGGATGGCGCGGGCCCCGCACAGTAGCGGGCCCGCGCCTTGCCTCCGGGCGTTCATAGGAGGCCTATGCAACTTTCCCGACGACGAACGCTCCCGGTTCCGCTGGGGCTTCGGGCCGCGATTGAGTCAAGAGTTGCATGCCGATCAAAAACTTCCGGCACTGTCTCAAGCGGCAACGGCCTCCCCGATCTCAGATGCAAAGGAACTTTGATGTTTAGAACTCTACTCACGACCGCAACGTCAGCTTACTTAATTGCCTTCTGCCTCACGGTGCCGGGCGCCGCCCAGGACAAGGACCCGGCGCGACTGCTGCGCGATGAGGGTTCGCTGAAGAATCCGATGGAACTGAAGCTCCTTCCGTCGAAGACTTCCAGCATCTACAAAGCGGAAAAGGGTGGTTGGCAGTTCAATCTTCACTCCTATATCACTTATTACGATGGCAAGTTCTGGGCCATCTGGTCGAGCGGCCGTGTGGATGAAGATAGCCCGTCGCAAGGAATTCGTTACGCCACCAGCAAGGACGGGCACAGCTGGAGCGAGTCGCAGATGCTGGCGCCCGACCCGGATGGTCCCGAGGGCTTGGGGCGGTGGATCGCGCGGGGGATCTTTGTCGACGGTGGCAAGCTCTACGCGTTAACCGCATATATGGAAGGCGGCACCGACGTTGGAAAGCGGCGCGAAGCATGGCACAACCTTCGGTTGATGCGATGGGTTTGGACCGGATCGGCGTGGCGGGACATGGGTCTGTATCTGACCAACTGTATGAACAATTATCCGCCGCGGCTGTTGAACAAGAAATTGTTCATGACCTGCCGCGACAGTTTCATGCAGACTTACGCGGCCATCGCGGAACCTTCGGCCTCTCCCAAGTGGACCACGAAGCCGCTTCCCGGCACCGTGGATCACCGTTTTGACGAGCCGACCTGGCACATCGCCACGGATGGCACGGTACACATGATCATTCGCGACGGCACCAGATCGCGCTATTTGCTGCGTTCTGTGAGCAAGGATAACGGGAACACATGGCCGGAACCGGTGCGAACCAACTATCCGGACGCCACGAGCAAGAATTTCACCGGCAAACTCTCGAACGGGTGGTATTTCCTGATTAACAATCCAAACCAGAATGGACGCGATCCGCTCGCCATCTCTTTCAGCCAGGACGGTTGGGTGTTTGACCATCCGGCCGCGTTGCGCAAAGGCGCACCGGCGAGAAGATTCGAAGGGCGCTCAAAGGGCAGCGGAAGCATCCAGTATCCGCACGCGATCGAAAAAGACGGCTCCCTGTGGGTGATCTATTCGACTAACAAAGAGGACATCGAAATCTCGCAATTTAAGATTGCCGATTTTGGCTTGGGCAAATGAAGAACGCCGCCTGTTTGATCGCGCTCGCGCTCACTCCGTGCCTGGCACAAGTGAAAGATCCAGCGCGCCTCTTAAGCGATGACGCGCTTCTCAAGACCCCGTCCGAGCTAGTTGTTGCTCCATCAAAGACGTCGACCGTCTACCGGGCTAGCAAGGGCGAATGGCAGTTCAATCTTCATTCTTATTTGGCCTACTTCGACGGTAAGTTTTGGGCGATGTGGTCCAGCGGCCGCGTGGATGAAGACAGCCCGACCCAGTTAATCCGCTATTCCACGAGCAAAGACGGCCACACTTGGAGCGAGTCGCAAATCCTGGCGCCCGATCCCGACGGGCCAGAGGGACCGGGCCGTTGGATCGCGAGAGGAATCTACGTCGATCGAGGCAAGCTCTTCGCGCTGACGGCGTATGTTGCCGGGCGTGTCCAGAAGCCTAACCGGATCGAGTTTTGGCACGGGTTGCGCTTGATGCGCTATGTGTGGAGCGGATCGGAGTGGAAAGATGCCGGCCTTTATCTGGACGATTGCATGAATAACTATCCTCCCCAGATGGTGGGAGGAAAGCTCTTCATGAGCTGCCGCGACAGTTACCGGCTCACGTACGCCGCCCTGGCTGCGCCGTCACCCTCGCCAAAGTGGCAAAGAACTTCTCTCCCGGGCACGAGCGATGCGAAGTTCAATGAGCCGAGTTCCTATCAGGCTACCGATGGGAGCATTCACATGATCATTCGGGATGGGGCTCGCTCCAAGCACCTTCTGCGTTCGGTGAGCCGGGACAACGGCGCTACCTTTTCCGAGCCGGTGCAGACGAACTACCCCGACGCAACCAGTAAGAACTTCACCGGGCGGCTTTCGAACGGGTGGTACTACCTGATCAACAATCCGAACCAAACAAGCCGGGATCCGTTGGCCATCTCGTTCAGCCGCGATGGCTGGAGTTTTGGCCATCCGCTGGCGATCCGGAAAGGCGCTCCACCGAGAAGGTTTGCCGGGCAGTTCAAAGGCAGCGGCAGCATTCAATATCCGCACGCGATCGAACACAACCGGTCGCTGTGGGTAATTTATTCGACGAATAAGGAAGACATAGAAATCTCCGAGTTTAAGATCGCGGATTTCAAGCTAGCGAAATGAGAGGGCGCGTAAGTGTCCTCTCGTTGCCGGCGGCCGGGAGTATTTGCGCTCCGTTGCGCCGGGATAGGCAGGTCAGGCAAACACTATGATTCAACTGCTGCAAGGTCCGATGGCCGCTCCGCTGGTTGCACGAACAGAAACCGGCGCAATCGATGAATGCGCTTTTCAACGAAATACGGAATTTCTCCTGCAGCGGGGCGTAACTGGTATCTGCGTGAATGGAGCCACCGGTGAGTATGTGGCAGCTACCTTTGACGAACGGAGGAGATTGACGGAACTGGCGCGGAGCGAGTCCGGCGCCCGGCCGGTGGTGGCGGGAATCGGCTCGTTCGGCTTGGATTCCACACGGCTTCTGGGCACGGCCGCGCTGGATGCCGGCGCCGACGCACTCCTACTTCCGCCGCCCTATTTCTTCACCTATTCGGCCGGTGACCTCGAACAGTTCTATCGCGAGGCCGCCGAGGCCTTTCCTGGACGCCTGATGGTTTATAACCTGCCGTGGTTCGTGACGGGGATTGCGGGTGAGGTATCCGCCCGGATTGTGCAAACCGTGCCGGGCATCATCGGAATCAAGGAAAGCGGTCGCGAGATTCATTCCCTCCAGATTCTCAGCGAACGTGGTTCGAACCCGGTATGCCGCTTGGTTGGCAACGACGGGAACCTGGGAACAGCGTTGCGGAACGGTTGGTGCAGTGGAGTGATCTCCGGTGTGGCCGGTGTACTGCCGGAATTGATTGTGTCCATTTACACCAGTTTTGGTTCGGCGGACAAGACGCGATTTGAATCAGGCGTTCGATTTCTCGCCGAACTGATCGAGCACCTGAACGTGTTCCCCACGCCTTGGGGCCTGAAGGTAATCGCCCATTGCAGGAAACTGGGAGAGCAACGGTTCCTGGTGCCAGTTTCACCCGAACGACGCATGCAGTTACAGGCGTTCGAAGCGTGGTTTAGTGGCTGGTGGCCGGAATGCCTTTCGGCACTGTGCAGCTAGACACGCGACCGGAGCAGGCGGTTGTCAGCGGGTGCAATCTATTCGCCATCCGGCTTCAGACGATTCCCTCTCCCTGTAAGTATTTCTTGCGGAATTCACGCGGATTCATTTTCTTGAGTTTCAAGAAGCGCCGGTTGAAGTTCGAGAGGTTGTTGAAGCCGGCGGACATGGCAACCTCGGAAATGGTGGCGTCGGTTTCCAACAGCAATTTGCAGGCGAGTCCAACCCGCAGTTCATTCACATAAGCAGTCAGCGTGCGGCCGGTGGTCGTCCGGAACAGGTGGCAGAAACCCGACACGCTCAAATTGGCCAAGCCTGCGAGTTCTTCCAGTTGCAAGGGCTGCGTGTATTCCTGGAGGATATAGCTGCAGACCCGATCGATTCTACTTTCCGTGTGTTCGTGCAGCCTAGGATTGAAGCCCTCGCTTGAAAGCAGCGCAAATTCCCTGGAGCTGCCGAGGAGATCGAGGATCTCCAGAAAGCCCGCCAGTTGCAGCGGTCCCTTGAGGCCGGGCAGTTCAACCATTCTCCGGGCGGCATCGTGGCGAGTGCGGCCGTTGAAATCGATTCCGCGCGCCGAGAGGCTGAGCATGCGCCCGATGTGTTGCCAACCGGGAAGGTGCAAAACGCCGTCGCCGAGGAGGGTGTCGACGAACTGGATTCCGATTGAGTCATGGGGCGCCCGTCCGGCGGGCAGGCGCGGGTCGCCGTACCAGGTGTGGGGCACTTTAGGGCCCATCAGCACCAGATCGCCATCCTGGTAGTCGCCGATGTGATCGCCGACAAAGCGGGTGCCCTTGCCGCGGATGATGAGGTTCAATTCGTACACATCGTGGAAGTGCCAGAGGAACTTCGCGCGGTATCCCATTTTGCCGTTCACGCGAAAGAACGACTGTTCGCTTTCCCCGACATGCGCAAAGACAGGCTTCATCGTCGACAGATACCATTTTCAACCTAAAATGGCTGGCTTTGGGTGGCGGCAGTGGAAAAAAGTATCGGAATTCGACAAAGCTGGCCTAGTGGACCCTCCTCATTCGCGATAGGCTTTGGCCATGCAAAAGGTGAAGCGTTCCGCGTCGAGCGTGGCCGCGGCGATGTGGCTGATTGGCTTGTGTTTTTTGGCTGCGGCCTCGCCGGCGGCAGGTGCAGAAAAGTTTGACATCGTCGTGTTCGGCGGGACTCCAGGCGGCATTTCGACGGCGATTACCGCGGCGCGTCTTGGAAACACGGTGGCGCTATTGGAGTATCACAATCATCTCGGCGGCATGGCGGCAAGCGGCCTGGGAAAGACCGATATTGAGACGCCGGAGGCGATTGGAGGACTGTTCAAGGAGTTCATCGCACGGGTCTACAAATACTACGTCGGTAAGTATGGAGCCGATTCGGAAAACGTCAGGCTCTGCCGCGGCGGCTATTACTATGAACCTTCGGTGGCGGAGAAGATCTTCGACGAAATGGTCGCGGCCGAGTCGCGCATTCGCGTGTTTCGCAACCACCGGCTGGATCGCGTGTCGCGTTCCGGGACGCGCGTGGTGAGCCTGACGGCGACAGACCGGAAGACGGAATCGCCGACCGAATTCGAGGGCAAGATGTTCGTCGATGCGACGTACGAAGGCGATCTGGCGGCCTTTGCGGGCGCCCGGTACAGGCTGGGGCGGGAGAGCCGCTCCGAGTTCAACGAACTGCATGCCGGAGTGGTGTATCAGGATCCCAAGACTCGCACGTTCCTGGCCGGAACTACGGGCGAAGGCGATCGCAGGCTGCAAGCCTACACGTTCCGCCTGTGCCTGACCACCGATCCGGCGAATAGCCGAAAGATGACGTCGGCGCCGCCGGATTACGACCGCAGCCGGTATGCGGGTTATATCGACGACTGGAAGGCGGGCCGGCTGGGCAACGCGCAACCTGCGATGGAAGGCGTAACGAATGCCGTTCGCACCGGTGGGGGAACCACGCTGCGGGCCTTTACCATTGCGCCGCTGCCCAACCACAAAACGGACTGCAATATGTTTCCGCGCGTGCTGGCGTATCCGTTTGTCGAGCTCAACTACGACTATCCCGAAGCGGGCGAAAAGCGCCGGACTGAGATCACCACGCGCATTCGCAATGTGACTAAGGGCCTGCTGTACTTTCTCCAGAACGACAGTGAGGTTCCCCAAGAGCATCGCAAACTCGCCAACCAATTCCACTTCCCCAAGGACGAGTTCGCCGACAACGACTACTTTCCCTGGCAGTTGTACGTGCGTGAAGCGCGGCGCATTGTGGGGATGTACACATTGACTGAAAACGACATGATCCTTGCCCCAGGATTGGACCGGACCCGCATTCAGGCCGACAGCATTACGGCGGGCGAGTTTCCCATCGACAGCATGCCGGTGCGCGGACCGGAGAAGGGACAGGACGTGATTCTGGAAGGCTACCTGCTGATGTTGAACAACATCACGCGGCCTTACCAGATCCCGTACCGGATCATCGTTCCCGAGGCGGTGGACAGCCTGCTCGTACCGGTGGCGGCGTCGACAACACACGTGGCATTTTCGAGCGTCCGGCTGGAGCCTACGTGGATGGCGCTCGGGCAGGCGGCTGCCGTGGCGGCGCATCTGGCAATCGAAACAAACCGCCAGCCAAGACAGTTGACCGCTCACGAACTGCAGCGGATTCTCTTGCGGCAGAAGCAGGTGTTGACTTACTTCACCGATCTTGACTTGAAGGATCCGGCGTTTGAGGCGATGCAGTTTTTGGGCGCGCGCGGTTTCTTTACCAGTTATGAATCGCGCCCGAAAGAGACGCTGTCGCAGGCCGCCGCAGCGCGCTGGATGGGTCTGGCGTTGAAGGCCGGCGGAATGGACATTCAGGTGAACGCAGGCAGCTCGCCTTCGAGCATGGATCTTAAGACGCTGGCTATGCTCGGCATCGCGGATCGTGCCGCGGATGGCCGGACGCTTCAGGCCGATGCCCCGCTCTCTCGCGCGGATTTCAAGAAGTGGCTGGCGGCGACAGGCGTCGTGCTGGGCGCGTGGCAGCGCTCGGGCGACGTTAGCGGCACGGAAGCGCTTTGGAAAGCCGAGGGTTTGGCTGCCAACGGTGAATTGAGCCGTGGTGAGTTCTGCAGGGCTATCTACAGGCTGTTGGAGAAAACCGGACACTAGCACTATGCCGAGGGACGCGTCCAAGTTGCTGCTGTTATCGGGCGTATTCGCGCTGGCCGCCAGTGGCGCCACGGTGGACTTTACCGGCGAGGTTCTGCCGATCTTTCAGGCTTCCTGCTTTGCGTGCCACTCTGGGCCACACGCTCAGGCCGGGCTGCGGCTGGATACGCCGGGGAGCCGGCCGTCGATCCTCCCGGGTAATAGCACGGGCAGCGTATTGATACATCGCATTCTGGGTCAACGCGGCGCGCAGCGGATGCCACCTGCCGGCGATCCGCTTACGCCGGAGCAGGTGGCCGTCATCCGTGCATGGATCGACGAGGGCGCGATGCGTCCGGCGTTGGACATCGATTTTGTGGCCGACATAGAGCCGATACTCAAGACCTCGTGCTACGGGTGCCATGCGGGAGCGCAACCGAAAGCGCAACTGCGGTTGGACGTTCGGAGCGCGGCTTTCGCGGGCGGGCTTTCGGGACCGGTGATTATCCCCGGAGACAGCGGCCGAAGCCGGCTGATGCATCGCATTCAAGGTATAGCGGGCGAGCAGCGCATGCCGCTGAAAGGAACTCCGCTCAGCGACAAGCAGATCGCGTTGCTGGGCAAGTGGATCGATCAGGGCGCCATCTGGCCCGATTCCGCCGCGGGTGCCAGCGTTGCGGTTGAGAGGCATTGGGCTTACATCAAGCCGGTGAGGCGCGCTCCTCCGGCTGTTCGGAATGGAGCATGGGTTCGAAACCCAATCGACGCGTTCGTCCTCGCTCGTCTGGACAAAGAAGGCCTGCCGCCCTCGCCCGAAGCGAGCAAAGCGGCGCTGATCCGGCGCGTCAGCCTGGACCTGACCGGACTGCCACCGACCATTCGCGAGGTTGATGAATTTGTCGCGGACCAGAGCGCGGACGCTTATGAAAAGTTGGTCGACCGTCTGCTTCGCTCCCCGCGTTACGGCGAGCGCTGGGCGCTCCCGTGGCTGGATCTTGCGCGGTACGCCGATAGCAACGGCTACGAGAAAGACCGGCGGCGCAGCATTTGGAAGTATCGCGACTGGGTAATAGACGCCCTCAATCGTGACATGCCGTTCGATCAGTTCACGATCGAGCAACTGGCCGGCGACCTGCTGCCGAACGCGACGGCATCCCAGAGGATCGCTACCGGCTTTAACCGGAACACGCTGTTCAACGATGAGAACGGCGTCGACCAGGAGGAAGCGCATTTTGAAACTCTTGTGGACCGGGTGAACACCACGGCGACCGTGTGGCTGGGCAGCACGATTGGCTGTTCCCAATGCCACAACCACAAGTTCGATCCTTTTACGCAGAAAGAGTACTACCAGCTCTTCGCCTTCTTCAATAACGCCGATTACGTCATGGAAGGCGATGCAGCAAACGGGCGCGCGCGCCTGATCGAACCGAAGCTGGAACTGGCAACAGCGGAACAGCAGGCTGAGCGAGACCGCCTGAATGCCGCCATTACCGGCCTGGACAAACGAACAGAAGCCCGGCGTGCGGAAATCGATGCTGCCCAGGCGAAGTGGGAGCAGGAGATTGCTGCGTCGCGTTCCAGATGGACTGTTCTTGAACCCGTGGCGCGGCGCTCGACGGCAGGCACGACGCTTACACGGAACGCAGACCTGTCGATCGTCGCAAGCGGCGCAAACCCCGCGCGCGACACCTACACGATTGAGGCGAAGCAGTTGCGGCGGAGCGGAGCGATCACGGGACTGCGCCTGATGGCGCTGCCCGACCCGACGCTCCCTCGTGGCGGGCCGGGACGCGATGTTTATGGAAATTTCTGGCTCACGGAATTGACGGTGGAAGTGATTCCGGCCGGTGAGCACGGCCAGGCGAAACCGGTGGCTATCCGCAAGGCCGTGGCCGATGACGGAACGCTTGAGTTGGGCGCGGGCGCGAACCAGGGTTGGCTTGTAGACGCGACCAGAGAGACGGAACGGCAGTGGCGCCATGCGGTGTATGTTTTCGACAAACCAATCGATGCCTCTGATGGCGTCGTGCTGCGGGTGCGGCTGCGGCATGAATCGGAGATCAGTGGCAAGGCCCTGGGGCGCTTCAGTCTAGCTGTTACGACGGCGGAAGATCCCACGCCTACCGCCACGGTGCCGCTGCGGCTGCGAGCCGCTTTGGATACGCCCCGCGCCGAGCGCACGGAGGCACAGAAGAGTCAGCTGGCCACATACTACGAGTCGGTGACGCCGCTGCTCGGGGCTGAGCGGGAGCAGCGGACTCGAATTGCCAAAGAGCTGGAGCGCTTGGAAATTCCGACGACCCTGGTGATGCGGGATCTACCGGACGGGCAAGAACGTCCGGCTCACGTTCACATCCGCGGAGGGTTTCGAAATCTGGGCGAGCTGGTCAAGCCGGGAGTACCTGCCGTGCTCCACCCGCTTGACGGCAATCAGCCGGAGAACCGGCTAAGCCTGGCGCGATGGCTGGTGAGCAAAGAGAATCCGCTGGTGGCGCGAGTGACGGTGAACCGGATTTGGGAACAATACTTCGGACAGGGGCTAGTGGAAACGAGCGAGGATTTCGGCACGCAGGGTGAACGCCCGTCGCATCCGGAACTCCTGGATTGGCTGGCCACTGAATTCATGAGCCACGACTGGAGCATGAAAGAGATCCACCGATTGATCGTGACCTCGGCGATGTACCGGCAAAGTTCAGTGGCGAAAGCGTCTCTTCTCGAGCGTGATCCGAAGAACCGCCTGCTTGCGCGCGGGCCCCGTTTCCGGATGGGTGCGGAGATGATCCGCGATACGGCGCTTGCGGCGAGTGGACTGCTGAGCGCGAAAATCGGCGGGCCAAGCGTCTTTCCTCCGCAACCGGAAGGAACCTGGCACGGGGATATCTGGAACACGAGCGAGGGCGAGGACCGCCACCGGCGCGGGCTGTACACCTTCGCCAAGCGCACTTCCCCTTATCCCGCTTTTATCGCCCTCGACGCGCCGAGCCGTGAGTTCTGCATCGTCCGCCGCGCGCGCACGAACACGCCGCTGCAGGCTCTGACCACGCTGAACGATCCGGTATTCTTCGAAGCTGCACAAGCGCTCGCTCTGCGGATGTTGTCGGAAGGCGGGCGCGACGCCGCTGCCCGCGCGACATGGGGGTTTCGATTAAGTGTTTCCAGGCACCCCAGGCCCGAGGAACTGGAGCGAATTCTCGACTTGTATCGCAAGCAACTGGCGCGATTCGACCGCGATCCGGGAGCGGCACGAAAAGTGGCTCCTGGCGGCGCCCAGACCGGGCAGGCCGAAAGTGCCGCGTGGACGATGGTGGCGAACGTCCTTCTGAATTTGGACGAGGCCATCACGAAGGAGTAAATGAGAATGACGCACCCGCTCCTGGCTCAGCATCGCGTTCGGGAAGAGATCCGGAAAGCCGTTACGCGCCGGCATTTTTTCTCCAGTACAGGTTTCGGCATTGGCGGCGCTGCGCTCACATCACTGCTCAACGCGGAGACCAGTACGGGATCGCTGCGTGCTCCGCATTTCGCACCACGGGCTAAAAGCGTCATTTTCCTATTCATGGCGGGTGGGCCGTCACAGGTCGATATGTTCGACCACAAACCAAAACTCGCGGAAATGGATGGCCAGCCGGTTCCGCTAGGACTGATCAAGGGCGAGCGGTTTGCGTTCATCAAGGGTGTCCCCAAACTTCTGGGCTCGCCGCATCAGTTCAAACGATATGGGCAGTCCGGCGCGGAGATTTCCAATCTGCTGCCGCACCTGGCAACGGTGGCGGACGATATTGCCATCGTCCGTTCGATGAACACCACGCAGATCAACCACGCCCCGGGGCAGATTTTCATGAACACGGGCCATCAGATTGCGGGCAGGCCTAGCCTGGGCGCGTGGACCACTTACGGCCTGGGGAGCCCGAATGCCGATTTGCCCGGGTTCATGGTGTTGCTCTCCGGACAGGGGCAGCCCGACGGCGGCAAGTCATGTTGGGGATCGGGTTTTCTTCCCACCGGATTTCAGGGGGTGGAGCTTCAGCCCAAGAACGATCCGGTACCCTTCTTGACTGATCCGGCCGGCGTCAGCCGCGATGCCCGGCGCGAGGCGCTCGATTCGCTGCAAGGGCTGAACGAGATGCACCACGAGCAGACGGGCGATCCGGAAATCGCCACACGCATCGCCGCATTTGAGATGGCGTACCGGATGCAGTCCAGCGTTCCTGAACTGCTGGCGAGCACAAAGGAACCCGACGCCGTTCACAAGATGTACGGAACAACGCCGGGCCCGTCGTTCGCAAACAATTGCCTGTTGGCGCGGCGCATGGTGGAGCGCGGCGTGCGGTTCGTCCAGCTCTATCACAAGGGATGGGACACGCATGGAACCAAGATCGACGAGGACATCGTCAACAAGCTGTCGCTGCTGTGCCGCGAGACCGACCGGGCGGCGGCGGCTCTCGTCGCAGACCTTAAGATGCGCGGACTGCTCGATTCCACTTTGGTTGTTTGGGGCGGCGAATTTGGAAGGACTCCGATGAATGAGGGACGGTCGAATTTCCTCGGACGCGATCACCACCCACGGGCCTTCACGATGTGGCTTGCGGGTGGGGGAATCAAGCCGGGGACCACTCTTGGCGTAACCGATGAATTCGGATATGGTGTGGTGCAAGATCCTGTCAGCGTTCATGACCTGCATGCAACGATTCTTCATTGCCTGGGGATGGATCACACGCGGCTGACTTACAAGTTTCAAGGCAGGGATTTCCGGCTCACCGATGTGGAAGGCGAAGTAGTGAAAAAACTGTTGTCCTAGCGCAGTTGCCTTCGTGAGACAGCAAAAAGCGAATCGAGAAACATGACTCCTAGTGCCGGAATACAAACCAGTGAGCATCGGCCACCGCCGGCGGATTCACGCTACAAGTGGGCCGTGGTGGCCATGTTGTGGTTTGTCTGCTTCTTCAACTATGCGGACCGGCAAGCCATCTTTTCCGTGTTCCCCCTTCTGAAAGTGGAGTTGCAGTTGTCCGATGTGCAACTGGGCATCGTCGGTGCGGCGTTCATGTGGGTTTATGCCGCGGCGGCACCGATGGCCGGGCTCGCCGGTGACAGGTTCAAGCGGAAGACGCTCATCATTGGCGGGCTGGTGTTCTGGTCGCTGATCACGATTGCCACGGCGCTCTCCACGCGATACTGGCACCTGGTCGTTTTCCGCGCGCTGGAGGGACTGGGCGAGGCATTCTACTTCCCGGCGTCGATGGCTCTGGTGAGCGATTATCACGGCCCGGAGACGCGGTCGCGCGCGATGTCGATTCATCAATCGAGCGTCTACGCGGGCACCATTGCCGGAGGGACGGCGGCGGGTTTTCTGGGCCAACATTACGGATGGCGTTCGAGCTTTCTCCTGTTTGGCGGACTGGGTGTAATTCTCGGCGTGGCACTGTTGGCGCTGTTGCGGGAACCGGCGCGAGGACAGGCGGAAAGTGCGGGCGGTTTAGCGCCAGAGACGCAACCGCTCAGTGGATGGCAGTCCATCCGTTCACTCCTGGCCAATCCGATGGTTCGAGTGTTGACCGCAGTGTTCGTGGGCGCCAACTTCGTCGCCATGGTTTTCCTGACTTGGATGCCTTCGTATTTCTACAACCATTTCGGATTGAGTCTGTCGATGGCCGGGCTGAACGGGACGGCCTATCTACAAATCGCCTCCGTGCTGGGAGTGATCGCCGGCGGCGTGCTGGCAGACCGCATGGCGCGACGCCAGAAGGGCGGCCGCATGATGACGCAAGCCATCGGCCTGATCGCAGGCGTGCCGTTTATCTTCATTGCCGGATGGACGCTGGCCGTGCCGGTGCTGCTGATGGCGCTGGTCGGCTTCGGATTTTTCAAGGGCATGTACGACGCCAACATCTGGGCGTCTCTTCATGACGTAGTACCGCCGGAAAGACGCGCCGCAGCGGTGGGATTGATGAATTCGGTGGGATGGCTGGGCGGTGGAATCGCCCCCGTGGCCATCGCGGCGGCTTCCGAGCGCTATGGCATGAGCGCGTGCCTGAGCAGCACGTCGGCAATCTATCTGGTAACCGGGCTTTTCCTTGCGCTTGCGGTACGCAGGTATGCGCGAAGCCCGGGCATCCGGCAACCCATTGAGTCGAGGACGAACTAATAACTGATGTCTATAAGTACAAATTCGCAGCAACGCATTTCGCATGCCCAGTTACTGGAGCTACGACGATGGAACACGCCCACTGTCTATAACGGTTGGGAGCAGATCACCTCCCACGACAGCGGCAAGGATGGTTTCAACATTGAGGAGACCGTCGACTTCATGCCGCAGCAGGGACCCATGGTTGGCTTCGCCATCACGGTCACCTGCCAGCCGGGAAACCCGGAGCATCCGAAGAGCAACGCCGGCGCGTGGGCCGAGTACCGGCGCTATGTCGCCAGCATTCCGGGTCCAAAGATCGTCGTCGTGCAGGATCTCGACAAGCCCCATGTGTATGGTTCGTTTTGGGGAGAGGTGAACGCGAATGTGCACCGTGCGTTGGGGTGCGTGGGCACAATTGTCGACGGCGCGATCCGCGACCTGGACGAGATGAACTACGCGGGCTTCAAAGCGTTAGCACGGCGCCTGTGCGTGGGGCATGCGCACTCCTGGCCGATTGAGTGGGGCGTTCCCGTTGAGGTTTTTGGCCGCCGCGTCGAGCCGGGCCAGTTGATTCACGCCGATAAGCATGGCTTCCTGGTGGTCCCAACCGAAGACGAGCCGAGGTTGCTCGAGGCGGCCCGTTTTATGGATAGCAACGAGTGCCAGACCTTTATCCCCGCGGCCAGAGATCACGCGGGATTGACGGCGGAACAGGTGCTGGAGCGAATAGACAATGCCGGGCGCGCGTTCGGGGCTGCGGCGCTGGAGAAGTTCGGCCGCGGCGGCGAGTTCCAAGGAGAGACTGTTGAAACGAACAGCCACGCTGGCCATTAGCGCTCTGCTTTGTGCGGCCATTTGTGGACAGGCGGCGGCGAAGGATCTCGACCTGACGAACGCCGTTGTGGTTGTCCCGGCGAACGCCAGCCGTCAGGAGCGGAAGGCGATTCAGGTGCTGGTGGAGGAGGTGGAGAAGCGCACGCAGATTCGTCTGCCGGAGGGCGCGGCGCCTGCGAATGGCGCCGGCATTGTGATCGAACGGGGCACGGCCGCAGCGCCCGCGGAAGGGTACCGGATTGCGGTAGAGGGGAAGTTGGTTCGTGTCACGGGTAACGATGCACGCGGAATATTGTTCGGCATCGGCCATTTGCTGCGGAGTCTGCGCATGACCAAGCTGGCCATCAGCGTGCCGGAGGATCTCAGGGTGACCACTGCGCCAAAGTTTGCCATGCGCGGCCACCAATTAGGCTACCGGCCGAAGCCGAACTCCTACGATGGCTGGACGCTGCCGATGTGGGAACAGTACATCCGCGATCTGGCGATATTCGGAACGAATGCCATTGAATTGATCCCGCCACGCTCGGACGATGCCGCCGATAGCCCGCACTTCCCGCTGTCGCAGATCGACACGATGATCGGCATGTCGCGCATCTGCGACGACTACGGGCTCGACGTCTGGATCTGGTATCCGGCGATGGACAAAGACTACTCCGATCCGAAGACGGTGGAGTTCGCGCTGAAGGAGTGGGGCGGCGTATTCAGCAAGCTGCCTCGCGTGGACGCAGTGATGGTTCCCGGCGGCGACCCCGGACATACGCAGCCCAAATACCTGATGGCGCTGCTGGAAAAACAGACCGCAAATCTGCGCCGCTATCACCCGAAAGCAACGATGTGGGTGGCGCCTCAAAGCTTCAGCCGGGATTGGCTGAACGAGTTCCTGGAAATCGTGAAGACCGAGCCCGCGTGGCTACAGGGCATTGTCTATGGACCACAAACGCGCATCTCGCTGCCTCAACTGCGGGCCGCCATTCCAAAAAAGTATCCGCTGCGCCACTACCCCGATATCACGCACAGCCGCCACAGCCAATTCCCGGTGCCCAACTGGGATACGGCGTTTGCGCTGACCGAGGGTAGAGAGATCATCAATCCACGGCCGCTCCAGATGGCCTCTATCTTTCGCCTGCTGCAGCCGTACACGGTGGGCGCAATTACCTATTCGGAAGGCTGCAACGATGACGTGAACAAGTTTCTTTGGAGCGCGCTTGGCTGGAACCCGGACGCCGATGTGACGTCGATCCTGCGCGAGTACAGCCGATACTTCATCGGCGAAGCGTACACAGATACGTTTGCCCAGGGCTTGCTGGCGCTGGAACGAAACTGGACGGGCAGTGCGATCGCCAACCAGGGAATTGAGGTAACTCTCCAGCAGTTCCAGAGTATGGAACATGAGGCCAATCCGCAGGAGCGTCTCAACTGGCGGTTTCAGCAGGCGCTGTACCGCGCCTACTACGACGCCTACACGCGCAGCCGCCTGATTTATGAGACCGCGCTTGAGGAACAGGCGATGGCCAGACTGCGCGACGGCGTGCGGCTGGGAGGTCTGGTGGCCTTGCAACAAGCGGAGCCGATTCTCGATAGGGCAGTGACTGAGCCCGTTTCGCAGGATTGGCGGGCCCGCGTGCTGGAACTGGGTGAGGCGCTGTTTCAAAGCATTCGAATGCAGCTCAGCGTGGAAAAGTATCAGGGCCAGGCGGTAGGACGGGGAGCGAACCTGAACACGCTCGACTTCCCGCTTAACAGCCGGCTTTGGCTGAAGGAGAGATTCCAGGAACTGCGCCAGCCCATTGGGGAAACCGAGCGCGTTAAGCGAATAGCGGCTATTACCGGATGGAAGAATCCTGGCCCGGGCGGCTTCTACGATGATCTGGGCAAAATCGACCAACAGCCGCACCTGGTTCGCGGAAAGGGATTTCCGGAGGACCCGTCGTTCATGGAGTCCAGCCACATCACTTCGGCCAACGAATCGTACGATTCAAGGAATCCGATCAAAGGGGACTTTGCGCTGGTTGGAGTGGGGCTGCAACCGGCCGGCCCGTTTTCCTGGTGGGACATTGCCGAGACGCTTTATGATGCGCCGCTGGAGATGCGGTACGAAGGGCTCGACCCAGCGGCTCAATACAAGGTTCGCGTCGTCTATGTGGGCGGCGCTATGGATGCAAAGATTCAATTGCAGGCCGACGGCCGGTTCGAGGTGCATCCACTGATCGCCAAGGCGCTGCAACCGATGGAATTCGAGATTCCACACGAGGCGACGGCCGACGGCGCGCTGCTGTTGAGCTGGCGACAGGCCGCCGATAACCGTGGCGCCGGCCGTGGCTGTCAGGTTGCCGAGATCTGGCTACTGAGGAAATGAGGCGAGTTGGCCTGGTCACTAAGATGAATACAAAACAACTAATTACTGCTCTATTGCCTTTACTCTGGGTGCCGTGCGTGCATGCGGAGGGAAAGATGCTGGCAATTCCAGGCCAGCCAGCCGATCCGCATACGATTGCATGGGGCTCGCCGGGCATTCCCCATCTTCAGGAACCGCCGGTCACGATATTCGCGGGCGTCAAAGATGAGTCCACTTACAACAATCATGCCTATCTTGAATTTTTCGACGGTAAGTTTTGGGCGATGTGGTCGACGCATCCCACCAACGGCAATTTCCATGGGATGACTGTCGTCTACTCCACGAGCGTGGACGGCACTAAGTGGAGCGCGCCGGGGCCCATCACGACCATCCCGGCCGGGAAGCGTTACGTCGCCCGCGGCTTCTGGAGCCGCAATGGAAAGTTGCTTGCTTTGGCTAGTTTCGACTCCGGCCAGCCAAAGAGCCAGAAATATTGGGCGGCGCCCGACCTGGAGCTTCAGGCTTTTGAGTGGAATCCGAAGACGGCAAAATGGTCGCTTCTCGGCGTGGCTTACAAGGACGCCATCAATAACTTTCCGCCGAAAAAATTACCCGGCGGGCAGTGGATGATGGCGCGCCGCGATTACCAGTTCCGGCTGACGCTGATGACGGGAGGGGTCGCCGGATTCGACCGCTGGGCGATCTCCGAAGTCCCTAACCCCGAAGACCGTTCCTTTAACGAGCCCGACGTTGTGGTGCGCGCCGACGGCAGCGTGGCGATGCACATACGCGACAACTCCCGGTCGAAGTGGCTATACCGGTCGGTTAGCAAGGATGGCGGTTTGACGTGGAGCGTGCCCGAGCAGACTAATTTCCCCGATGCGACTTCGAAGAATTTCAATCTCCGCCTGAGCAATGGCCTTTACGTGCTGGTGAGCAATCCGAGTCCGAACTCGCGCGTTCCCCTCACCGTTGGCACGTCTCGCGACGGCGCCACCTATGACCGGATCGCGATTGTCGACGATACGCCCGGGGGACCGCGGATTCCGGGAGTCGACAAGGGACCAGGCTATACATATCCGCACGCCATTGAGCATGGCGGGTATCTCTATGTGATTTATTCGCGGCACCGCGACGACATCGTCGTCCGTCGGGTAAAGATCGGCGATCTGGCCAAGCTGCCGGCGCCTTCATGGGGGATGAAACAATGAGCGTCATGACAAGACGAGGACTTTTGGCTGGAGTTGCGCCGGCGTTTTTACGTGGCCAGTCCGCTGCCCGCCGGAACGTGCTTTTCATCGGAGTGGACGATTTGCGGCCGCAGCTGGGCTGCTACGGCGACCGCTTCGCGAAATCGCCGAACATCGACGGGCTGGCATCGCGCGGCGTGACCTTCGATCGGGCCTACTGCCAGCAGGCGGTCTGCGGGCCATCGCGGTCTTCGCTCCTCACTGGACTGCGTCCGGACACCATCCGCGTCTACGATCTCAACACGTCGTTCCGCGTTGCCGTGCCGGATGCTGTAACGCTGCCGCAGTTATTCCTGAATCACGGCTACCACACCGAAAATATCGGCAAGATCTTCCACGGCACCGAACTGATGAATGACCGCCGCAGCTGGTCTGTTCCGGAACGCCTGAACATGGTGACCAAGCGCGAACAGTACGCGCTCACCAAGAACAAGCCCGCCGAAGACTGGACCAAAACCGTAGCCACCGAACGCGCCGACGTTCCCGACGATGGCTATATTGACGGGCGCGTCGCCTTGGATGCGGTTGAGACGCTGCAGCGGCTCAAAGGCAAGCCGTTCTTTCTGGGCGTGGGGATCACCAAGCCGCACCTGCCGTTTACGGCTCCGGGAAAATACTGGGATCAGTTCAATCGGGCGCAACTGCCGCTGCCGCCCAATCTAGAGTGGCCCAAAGATGCGCCCCGGTTCGCGATTCCCACTTACAGCGAGTTACGCAGTTACGCCGACTTCCCCGACGAGGGGCCGATCTCCGAAGCGAAGATGCGCGAGGCGATTCACGGCTACTATGCGGCCTCGTCCTACGCCGACGCCTGCATTGGCAAGGTGCTGAACGAACTGGATCGCCTGGGCCTGCGCGACAACACGGTGGTGGTCCTATGGGGCGATCACGGCTGGCATCTCGGCGAGAATACGCATTGGGGGAAGTCCACCAACTTCGAGATCTGCACACGCGTGCCGATGATCGTTTCGGCGCCCGGGGCGGGAAAGGCGGGAGTCCATTCGCCCGCGCTGGTGGAATGCGTGGACATGTATCCGACGCTCGCCGAACTGTGCGGTTTGCCCGCGCCCTCCACGCTTGAGGGAACCAGCATGGCGCGCCTGTTGAAAGATCCGCGCCGGCACTGGAAGACGGCTGCGTTCAGTCAGTATCCCCGCTCTTCGAAAACGAGCGTGGGGAGCGCGGCGATCCTTGGCGGCGACGTGATGGGCTATTCGATGCGGACCAATGACTACCGCTATAACGAGTGGCGCGACAAGGGCGGCCACGTGCTGGACACCGAGCTCTACGACCATATCAAGGACCCGGCCGAGACGGTGAACGTCGCCGGACAGGCCTCCTATGGAAAGGTATTGACGGAGATGAAAAAGATGATGCAAGCCGGCTGGCGGGGCGCCCAGCATGTTTAGAACGGCGGGCGCAGTATTTTTCTGCGCAGTGGCCGCCGCCGCTCAAGGCCCGGCGGCGCTGCTGGCCGATCCCGCGGCGTTGGCCTCACCGAAGCAATTGCAGGTGGTCCCCTCACGCACGTCGAGCATCTATCGAGCCGAAGCGGGCCAGTGGCAGTTTAACCTGCACTCGTATGTCACCCATTTCGAGGGAAGGTTCTGGGCCATCTGGTCTTCCGGGCGTGTCGACGAAGACAGCCCGAGCCAATTGATTCGATATTCAACCAGCGCCGATGGACACCGTTGGGAGACGCCGAAGATCTTAGTGGACGATCCCGATGGCGAGGACAAGCCGGGCCGTTGGATTGCGCGAGGCATCTACGTGCAGGATGGAAAGCTTCAGGCGTTGAACGCCTACGTGGAGGGATCGCAAGAGACTCCGCGCGGCCGCGAGTCGTGGCGGAACCTGCGCCTGGTACGGTTCGAGTGGAACGGCAAGGGCTGGCAGAACCGCGGAACCTATCTCGATAACTGCATGAACAACTATCCGCCCAGAGTTCTCGACGGGCACCTGTTCATGACGTGCCGCGATAGCTTCGCCAAGATGCACACGGCCCGTGCCGAATCCACGAGCGGAACGGGGTGGACCGTAACGGCGCTGCCCGGTGCGCCCCCGCACGACAAGATGAGCGAGCCCAGTTGGTACACGGATTCGCAAGGCGTCGCGCATCTCATTTTTCGCGACGGAGGCCGCTCGCACCTTCTTCATCATTCCTTGAGCCAGGACGGGGGGAAAACCTGGAGCGCCCCGGTACAGACCAACTATCCCGACGCGACGAGCAAAAACATTGCGGGCCGCTTATCCAATGGCTGGTACTTTCTGGTGAACAATCCCGATCCGAAGAGCCGAGATCCCCTGGCGATTTCGTTTAGCCGCGATGGCTGGACGTTCGACAAGCCCCGGGCACTGCGGATGAATGCGCCCACGCAGAGGTTCGGCGGGCGCGCGAAGACGGTGAATAGCTTTCAGTACCCGCATGTACTGGAGAAGGATGGATCGCTGTGGGTGATCTGTTCGACGAACAAGGAAGATATCGAAATTTCCCAGTTCAAGATCGCGGATTTTGGATTGGAACGGCTGCCCGAGAGGCTGCTCAGCACCGACGGGCTGTTGCGTGATCCTCTGAATCTTCCGGAAGCTCCCGGCCGCAGGGGGACCGTATTCCGGGGGGAAGAGAACAAATCCGGGTTCAACCTCCACTCTTATCTCGCGCACCACGATGGCAAATTCTGGGCTATCTGGTCCTCAAGTGCCGTCGGCGAGGAGGACCCGGATCAGCACATTCTGTATGCGACCAGCAAGGATGGACTGAACTGGAGTTCGGCGAAGGTGCTGGTTGCGGATCCGGATGGTCCTCAGGGACCGGCGCGCTGGATTGCACGCGGAATTTATGTCGACCAGGGAAAGCTTACGGCGCTAGGCGCCTATATCGAGAGCGCCGATTACGGCAAACGAGGGAAAGCGGAAGTGTGGAAGGCTCTGCGGTTGATGCGCTTTGAATGGACCGGCAAGGGTTGGGAACCGAAGGGTGTATTTGCCGATAACTGCATGAACAACTTTCCGCCCGAGCGTCTGGGGGCGTATCTGTCTCTGGTATGCCGCGACAGCAACATGACGGTCAAGATGGCGCTGGCCGACGCGCCCGGCGCAAACGCATGGAAGTTTACCCCGCTTGCCGCCCATCCGCCGTACGACAAGATGGATGAGCCGACTTACTATGCCACCGGCAACGGCGAAGTCCACATGATCGTGCGGGATAACTCGCGTTCCGGTTACCTGCTACGCGCCATCAGCCGCGACTATGGACAGACTTGGTCGCAGCCCGTCCGGACCAACTATCCCGACGCCACCAGTAAGAATTTTCCGGGCCGCCTTTCCAACGGCTGGTATTTTCTCATCAATAATCCCAATCCAAAGGCGCGCGATCCGCTGGCGATATCGTTCAGCCGCGATGGTTGGGAGTTCAGCCACTCGATGGCTATTCGGAAGAACGCGCCGCCCCGCCGGTTTGCGGGGCGGGCAAAAGGAAGCGGGAGCATGCAGTATCCGCACGCAATCGAGCACGGTGGCTCACTTTGGGTGATCTATTCCACCAACAAAGAAGATATTGAAGTCGCCGAATTACCGCTGAAGAACCTGGAGTTGCCACGATGACAAGATTTGCACTTTTCCTGATTGCGTTGACGCCCATTTGGGCGGTCCAACAATTCGACGTGGTCGTCTACGGCGGCACTCCGGGAGGTGTGGCTTCCGCTGTCAGTGCCGCGCGCAGCGGGCACAGCGTGGCGCTCATCGAGTATCACAAGCATCTCGGCGGCATGACGACCAGCGGTCTCGGCAAATCCGACATTGAAACACGCGAGGCAATCGGCGGGCTGTTTCGCGAGTTCGTGGGCGAAGTCCGCCGCCACTACATCGAGCACTATGGAGCGTCGTCGGAGAACGTCAAGCTGGCGCGCGACGGCTATTACTTCGAGCCGTCGGTGGCGCAGCGCGTGATCGACCGGATGGTATCGGCCGAAAGCCGCATCAAGGTATATACTTACCACCGGCTGGAAGAAGCGGTTCGGGAGGGCAATCGACTTACCGCGATCCGCGTCCTCAACCGGGCTACGAATACTGTCGATGAGTTTCGCGGGCGGATCTTTATCGATGGAACCTATGAAGGCGACTTACTTGCCTTCGCCGGTGCGCGCTACAGGCTGGGACGGGAAAGCCGGGCGGAGTTCAATGAGTTGCATGCCGGAGTCGTGTACCAAGACCACGAGACGCGCACGTTTCTCGCGGGCACGACCGGCAAGGGCGATAAGAGAATTACGGCATACACCTACCGGCTGTGCCTCACCACCGATCCGGCCAACAGCCACGTGCTGCGCCAGCCGCCGCCGGACTACGACCGCAGCCGGTACCTCGGCTATATCGACGATTGGAAGGCGGGCCGCATGGGGCCGCCGAAAGTTATGAAGGAAGGCGTGGGTTATTTCGCGCCGACGTTCAATACGATGGTCCGCGTCTTTTCGATCGCCGAAATTCCGAACAAGAAAACCGACGTGAACATGAATCCGCGTCTGCCCGGTTTTCCATTTACGGAAGAGAACTACGCCTACCCCGAAGCGAACTGGGAGCAGCGCGAGAAAATTTCGGAGAAGATTCGTAACATCACGCTGGGGCTGCTCTACTTTATTCAGAACGATGAGGCAATCCCCGCCGAGCACCGCAAGCTGGCGAATCAGTACAATCTGGCCAAAGACGAGTTTGCCGACAATGACAATTTCCCGTTCCAACTGTATGTGCGTGAAGCGCGCCGTTTGGCCGGCCTTTACACGCTGACGGAAAATGACACGAACGTCGGTCCCGAACTGGGACGGACCCAAGTACACCAGGACAGCGTCGCGGCAGGCGAGTTTCCGATCGATAGCTTCCCGGTTCGAAAGCATGAGAAGGGGCATGACCTCGGACTTGAAGGCTACATCTTCATGCTCGACCAGATGACGAAGCCTTACCAGATTCCCTACCGGATCATGATTCCCGAAACGGTCGATGGGCTCATCGTGCCGGTGGCGGCATCGACGACGCATATCGCCTTCTCCACCATCCGACTGGAGCCGACCTGGATGGCACTGGGCCAAGCAGCGGGGGTGGCGGCCCACCTTGCCATCGAATCCAGTGTGCAGCCGCGCGCGGTGAACATTGATCGGCTGCAGCGTGAGATTTTGAAGCGTAACCAGGTGATCACCTATTTCAAGGACATCGACCACAAAGACCCGGCCTACGCGGCGCTGCAGTATTTTGGCGCCAAAGGTTTCTTCAACGACTATCAGGCGCGCTCGAGCGAACTGGTGGATGAGGAGACTGCGCGCAAATGGTGGAAAATCGCCACGGGTGAGGCGCCGCCAACGAACGCGGCGGGCGGTAGAACGCGCGGGCAGTTGTGCAACTTCCTCTACGAAATGACGGGTGCAAAGACGCGTTGAGCCTGGCCTTGCACCGGCCGGGGCTGGTGTTTGGCATCCGAGGCGTGCGATGGCCGTAGTGCAGTCATCGAGGCCGCTACGGCAGTCCGTTTGCGGCTTCGCGATTTTGGGCCACAACCTTGAGTTTTCCCGCGGCCGCCAGGCAGTCCCGAATTTCGATCTGCAAGGAATTCAGCATTGCCAGTGCGCCGGACATCGTTTGAGAGTTCGCCCGCGGCGCTACGGGGCCGGCGACCGAGAACCAGTCAAAAACCTGGTTTACTGCCGGTTCGACGCGAAGCTGGAGGGCAACAGCTCTGCTTTGCCAGGGCGCTCGCGATGAGTCGGCCAAGGGATGACCGCTCTCCGCCGGCAAGCCGCCCAGCACAGGCTCGATGCGGCTTTGGAGCGTCTGGAGTCCTTCGCGGAGGGCGGTGGTGTGGCCGTCCACCATCTTGAGCAATTGCTCGTTGAGGAAGGGACTCAGATGGCGTGTCCGGTCGGGTGGAAACTGCTGGGCCAAATGTCGGAGGGCCCAGGCTTCACCAGACACCTGCTCGGATTCCAGTACGACCGCATTCATGAGGTTAAACAGTTCACGCTCTGAGGTCCGGGTTCCTACACGCAGGTTTTCGCGAAGCCATGATTCGATTGGTGGAGCAATACGGGCGCTCGACGCCGTGGGAAAAGGCGAGGCGCCGATGACCACTTCCTCGTTCTGGCTTGGATAACTGAGGCGAACGTCGATGATCTCGGGCCGCCCGATTCCCTGGAGCACACCGCTCAAATGGTCTTGCTGATCCTGGGACTGGACGTAGCCGGAGATCACGACTGAAGAGTTCGCGCGATGCACCGTGATTCCCGAATTCACGCAAAGTTTTAGACGATGCAGCTCAGCCAGGGCCTGAATCTCGACCGAGAGCAGTTCTTCCTCAGTTGGTTTGGAGAACGATGGAGGCAGTTGATTTGTGGCAGG
>JBDTVQ010000002.1:0-52478 GCA_040007195.1 Acidobacteriota bacterium
CGGCAGCCGATTGGAAATAGACCTCGCGCGCTTCTCGATAAGCGATCTCGACGGCATCGACGACACGCTGGCGCAAGTCGGATGTGGAACCGCCCGATTGTGGGAGCGCCAGTCTGTCGATCAATGCGAAAACAGGCTGCGAGAAGTCGATGTCGATCAGCGATTCGGGTGTCGAGAACTCGTAGGTAATTCCTTTTTGCAACAGCCGGTTGAATCCCCGTTTCCGTAACTCGAACAAATAATCGGCGCGTGCCTTTGAATCGGTATGCGGAGCCAGGGGGAACAGTGCGTACCAGCGCGAGCCGGGAGCGCAACTCAGCATGCGTGCGGCGACGTGGTCGACCGTGTCGCGCTCCACGCGATTGCCGCAAGTGGGGCAATAGGTGCGGCCGGCGCGGGCGAACAGCAGCCGCATGTAGTCGTAGATCTCGGTGGAGGTGGCAACGGTCGAACGCGGATTCCGCGTGGAGTTCTTCTGGCGGATCGCCACGGGTGGTGCGATGCCTTCGATTTCGTCGAGAGCCGGCTTTTCCATGCGGTCGACAAACTGCCGGGCATAGGTAGAGAGCGACTCCACGTAGCGGCGCTGCCCTTCGGCGTAAATGGTGTCGAAGACGAGCGACGATTTTCCAGAACCGGAAACACCCGTAACCACGGTCAGCTTGTTGTGCGGGAGCGACACCGTGAGGTTCTTCAGGTTGTGCATGCGCGCCCCGCGGAGCGTGATGGCTTCGTTGGCTACGCGCGCGGCCGTGGTGGTTCGAGGGGGCATTTGCTCTGTGATTCCCGGAGGAGGGGAGGGAATCTCTCATTCTAGCTTGGATGCCCGGACCGCTTGCCTCCGGCCACGCGGCGTAGTATGCTTTCCGCGATCACGGGAGGGGCCATGATAATAAAAACCTATCTACCACTTTGTCTTTTTGTATTAACCGGAGTCCTGTTCGCCCAAGAGGCTAACCAGGGCACAATCACCGGATTCGTCTACGACCAGAGTCAAGCGCTGGTGGGTTCGGCGGAAATCAAGGCAATCAGCCAAGGCACGGGGCAGATCCGGGACGTCAAATCAGGTACGGACGGCGTCTACACTATCGTCGCGCTGCAGCCGGGTGTCTACACCGTGCGTGCGTCGGCGAGAGGATTCAAAAGCGCCGAAGCGAAGGAGGTGCAGTTGAGTGTCGGCGCAAACCTGCGTTTGAACTTCAATTTGGAAGTCGGTGCGGTGACCGACACGATTACGGTGACCGATGTCGCCGCCGCGCTGAAGACGGAGAGCGGCGAAGTGTCGAGTCTGGTTACAGGCACGCAGGTGACGGAGATTCCCATTAACGGCCGAAACTTTACGCAGTTCCTCTCACTCGGCACCGGCGTGGTGTCTCAACAAACTGGCCGGCAAATGGGCCTCGGACAGGAAGGCAATCCTCTAATGGGAGTGCACGGCGGGCGCATTTCGATGAACAAGTACACATACGACGGCACGCTCGCCATGGATACAGGCGGCAATCGCGGGCTTGACCTGTTCCCTCCGATGGAAGCCATTGGCGAGGTGAAGGTGCAGAAGTCGAACTACGGCGCCGACGCCGGCGGCTTCGGCTACGGCATCGTGAACATCGTTACCAAGTCGGGCACCCAGCAGTACCACGGCGATATTTACGAGTACTTCCGCAACGACAAATTGGATGCGCGGAACTTTTTTGCCAACGACCGTCAATTGATCCGGCTGAATAATTTCGGCTACACGTTAGGCGGACCGATCTCAATTCCTGGTGTTTACAATACGTCCAAGACCAAGGACTTTTTCTTCTGGTCGCAATCGTTCGCGCGCCGCATTGGCCCGCAGATCAGCTCGTTTACGACACCACCGACCGGAGTGTTCACGGCGCAGGTTCCCACAGCGGCGCAACGGGTTGGAAATTTTGCTGGAGGCGCAGCGATTCGCGATCCGAGCACCGGGCAGCCGTACCCAGGCAATATAATACCGGCGGCCCAGATCGATCCGAATGCGTCGTTGTTGATAAAAACCTTCTACCCAGACCCGAACCGGGCTGGGGCGCAGAACTTTGTTCACAACACCCGCGCGTTCACCAAGTATCGAGAAGAACTGTTGCGCTGGGACCACATCTTCTCTCAGTCTTGGAATGCCACCGCACGGTACGCGCAGGACACATGGTCTCAGGATCAAGACGTGAAGCGGCCGGGTAATTCACCACTGCCCACCTTTCCCAATCGGTTCGGCAAGCCGGGGAAGAATCTGACGACAAAATTGACCACCATCGCCACGCCTCAGGCAGTGAACCTTGTCACGTTCGGCTATTCGACCAACGCAATTACGAACGCACCACTAGGAGGCGAACGGCCTGCCGGGCTCACCATTCCGCAAATATACGCGTCCAACGCGTTTAACCGGATTCCCGATATCACGCTGGCCAATGGATTCGCCGGGCTGGGCATCGGCGACGTGCTCATCAACAGCAATCCGATCTATACCTTTAAAGACGATTTTTCATGGAACAAGGGAAAACAGAACATCAAGATTGGCGTTGAGCTTATCCGGCACATCAAGACCGAGAGTAGCTTTGGCGGCGAACAGGGCGCGTTCAATTTTAACGGTGGCGTCACTGGCAATGGCCTAGCGGATTTTCTGGTCGGCCGCGCGTTTACATACACCGAGACCGATGCCGACCCCGGCATTACGCTTTCGCAGGGCGACTATGAGGGGTATGTACAAGACGACATCAAGGTGAGCCAGAAGCTGACCGTAAATGTGGGCGTCCGCTACTACATCATCTCCGGTTCCAATGGTGGCGCCTCTTCGAACGATCGCATTTCGGCATTCGTGCCGGGACTTTACGATCCCACGAAAGTTCCTACCTTTCTCGCCGATGGGCAGATTGTGCCGGGCACAGGTGATCCTTTGAATGGACTCATCACCGGCAGCGACCGGCGTAACACCGGTGTGGGCCGTCAGTTGATGGTGACAAACAAGGATGCATTCGGTCCGCGCGTGGGTATGGCTTACAGTCTGACGCCGAAGACCGTAATCCGCGGCGGTTACGGGATCAACTATTTCTGGGGCACGGCGACGAACGTGCCGCGCAAATCGAATCCGCCGTTCGTGAAATCGGTCAATATCCAGAATCCGACGCTATCGAATCCCGCAGGTGGACCGGACCGCCTGTTTCCCGCAAATGTCTCTTCGCTTGACATCTACAACAACCAACCGTCGGTGCAGTCGTGGAGCTTCAGCATTCAGCGAGAAGTGTCCTCAAAGCTGACGGCGGAAGTTTCGTATTCGGGAACAAGAGGAACGCATTTGCCGCGTGGCATTCAGCTCAACCAGGCCGACCCGACGCGGACAATCAACGCGAACCTGCGGCGGCCGTACCTGGGTTACGGAACGATCGGTTATAACGAAAACACTGCCGTATCTAAATACCACGGGTTGGAAGCGTCACTCGTGCGGCGCTTCTCCGGGGGCCTGCTTTTTGAGGCGAGCTACACGTATTCGAAGGGCCTCGGCCACGCTGAGGGCAATCCGCTCGACTCCCGCAATAAGAACCTCGACTTCGGTTTGATCGATCTTGACCGGACCCACATGTTCAGTCTCAATTACGTTTGGGAGATGCCCTTCTTTAAAGGGAAGCATGGCGTGGCACCGGCGATTCTCGGCGGCTGGCAAATCTCCGGCATCACGACCTTCCAGAGCGGGCTGCCGCTCGGCGTCACCCAGCCGGGCGACGTCGCAAACTTCGGCGGCGGCACAGGCGGCCAGCGTCCGGACATCGTGGGCGATCCCAACGACGGCCGCGGCGCGAGCATCACAAAATACTTCAACACTGCCGCCTTCCAACAGGTGACGCGGACACAAGGTATCGGCACATCAAGCGTCCGCCCCCTTCGTGGACCGGGCATCAACAACTTCGACGCCACGCTGTTTAAGAACATCAAGCCGCGCGAAGGGATGCGTATTCAGTTCGGCGCCGAGATGTTCAATCTCTTCAACCACGCGCAGTTCGAGGGCGTTGGCACGGCTATGGGAGCTGCGACATTCGGTGTAGTGACCGACGCGCGCGATCCACGGACGATTCAACTGCGGTTGAAGATGAGTTTCTGAGACGGCCTCCGAACGCAGAAACGCCCGGACTCGGTTGAGCCCGGGCGTTTCCATTTGACGATGCTGCGCAGTTACGCCGTGCGCATCGATTCGCTTTTGTCACCGCCGGCCGAGGCCGAGATGGCAGCCTGGGCGGCGGCCAGGCGGGCGATCGGTACGCGGTAAGGGGAGCACGACACGTAGTTCATGCCGATCTTGTAGCAGAACTCGACCGAGCTGGGTTCGCCGCCGTGTTCGCCGCAGATACCGACTTCGAGGTCGGGGCGTGCGCCGCGCCCGAGGTCGATAGCCATGCGAATGAGCTTGCCTACGCCCTCTTGATCGAGCACGCCGAACGGGTCTGCTTTGAAGATCTTCAAATCTTCGTATTGCCCGGAGAACTTCGTATAGTCGTCGCGGGACAGACCCATGGTGGTCTGGGTCAGGTCGTTGGTGCCGAAGCTAAAGAACTGCGCGTGTGCCGCAACCTTATCGGCGGTCAAGGCCGCGCGCGGAATTTCAATCATCGTGCCGATCATGTAGTGGATCTTCACGCCAGCGGCCTTGAGAACCTCCTCGGCGATGTCGGCGACGATCTTTTTCTGGTGCTCCAACTCAGCGGCGGAACCGATGAGCGGGATCATGACTTCGGGGATCACCTTCACGCCCTTCTTGGAAACCTGGACGGCTGCTTCAAAGATGGCGCGGGCTTGCATGGCCGTGATTTCGGGGTAGGTAATGCCGAGGCGGCAACCGCGATGGCCGAGCATCGGATTGAACTCGTGCAACTCTTCCACGCGTTGGAGAAGCGCGGGCAGACCCTTTTTCAGTTCGCCCACGGGCATGCCGTATTTCGAGGAGAATTCCTTCTTCTCCTTGGCATCGGCGTAGGGGAACTTGGTGATGTCCACCATGAGGTCTTCGCGCTTGGGCAGGAACTCATGCAGTGGCGGATCGAGCGTACGGATGACGACCGGGTAGCCGTCCATGGCCGTGAAGAGGCCGGCGAAATCCTTGCGCTGCATGGGCAGCAGCTTGAGGAGAGCTTTCTTGCGGTCCTTCTCATTGGTGGCGAGAATCATCGCCTGGACGTGCGGCAGACGATCTTCGGCGAAGAACATGTGCTCGGTGCGGCAGAGGCCGATGCCCTCGGCGCCGAAGCCGCGAGCGGCCTTTGCGTCGCGCGGAATGTCGGCGTTGGCCCGAACGCCGAAGCCGCCGCGGAATTCGTCGACCCATTCCATGAATTTGGCGAGGAAGCCGGACTTGAGATCGGCCTCGCTGGTCTTGGCCTGGCCGACATAAACGCGGCCCGTGGTGCCATCGATGGAGATCCAGTCGCCCTCTTTAAGCGCAATCAGCTTGTCGCCCGATTTGACCTGAGCCTTCTTGGTCTTCATGTCGATCGAAAGCGAATTGGTGCCGACGATGCATGGGCGGCCCATGCCACGAGCTACGACCGCGGCGTGCGAGCTCTTGCCGCCAACAGCTGTAAGGATGCCCTTGGCAACGTCCATGCCGTGGATGTCATCGGGCGTCGTTTCCTTGCGTACAAGGATGACCGGCGCGGTTTTGCTGAGCACGACCGCATCTTCGGCGGAGAAGGCGATGCGGCCGACCGCGGCGCCGGGTGAGGCGGCAATGCCCGTGGTCAATACGCCGAGAGCCTTCAGCGACTTGTCGTCAAAGACCGGGTGAAGCAGTTGATCGAGTTGACTGGGCGCCACGCGCATGACGGCTTCGCGCTTGGTGATGAGACCTTCCTGCACCATTTCAACGGCAAGGCGAACGGCGGCCGGGCCGGTGCGTTTGCCGTTGCGCGTCTGGAGCATGTACAGCTTGCCCTCTTGCACTGTGAACTCGAAATCCTGCATGTCGCGGTAATGCTTTTCGAGCATGCCCGTAATTTCACGCAGCTCCTTAAACGCGAGCGGCATCTCCGCTTCGAGATGGGAAATCGGGATCGGGGTGCGGATGCCTGCCACAACGTCTTCGCCCTGTGCGTTGAGCAAGTATTCGCCGTAGAAAACCTTTTCGCCCGAACCGGGGTCGCGCGTGAAGCCCACGCCCGTGCCCGAGGTTTCGCCGAGATTGCCGAACACCATCGCCTGCACGTTGGCGGCGGTACCGATGTTGTCCGGGATTTTTTCCATCTTGCGGTAGTACACGGCCTTGTCGTTCCACCAGGAGTTGAACACGGCGTTACGCGAGAGCTTCAACTGTTCGAGCGGATCCTGCGGGAAATCCTTGCCGGTGTCTTTCTTGATCAGCTTCTTGTAGTCGACGATGATCGCCTGCAGATCTTCGGTGGTGAGATCGGTGTCGAGTTTCACCTTCTTCTTCGCCTTGCGGGCGTCGAAGATGTCGTCGAAGTGCTCCATGTCGATGTCGAGGGCGACCTCACCGAACATTTGAAGGAAGCGGCGGTAACAGTCGTAGGCAAAACGCGGGTTGCCGGTCTTGTTGATGAGAGCCTGCACCGTCACGTCGTTCATGCCCAGGTTGAGAATCGTGTTCATCATGCCCGGCATGGAGAACTTGGCGCCGGAACGAACACTCAGCAGCAGCGGGTCTTTGTTGTCGCCCAGCTTCTGGCCCATGCGCTCTTCGAGCAGGCGCAACTGCTTGACCATTTCGTCGTCTATTTCTTTCGGGACGCTCCGGTTCTTGTCAAAAAAGATATTGCAGACTTCAGTGGAGATCGTGAATCCGGGAGGCACCGGCACTCCGGCCTTGCACATCTCGGCCAGGCCAGCGCCTTTGCCGCCGAGAATTTCCTTCATCGTTCCATCGCCGTCGGCGGTACCCGCGCCAAAGGCATAGACGTATTTCTTCATGGTTGCTCCTTCGTGGTCGTAGCTCAATTACTGCTGGTGATGATTTCGGAAAAATCCGCGATGCGGGAAAACTCGCTTCGCAGGTGGTGTAAAAGCGCGAGCCGGTTCTGCCGTACAGACGGATCCGGTGCGTTTACCAAAACTGTGTCGAAAAACTTGTCGACGGCCGGGCGCAGCGTAGCGATGCGCTCCAGTTGCTCGCGATAGCCGAGACCGCTCAGGCTGAGCGAGGTCATCGCGGCGTGGAGGTCGCGCTCGGAATCGTCGGCGAAGAGGGCCGGGTCGATCGTCCCGCCGCTGAACTCCGCCTGTTCGAGAATGTTGCGGATGCGTTTGAAACTGGCGGCAAGCGGTTCGAAGTCCGCTGTCGGACGGACCGCTTTCAATGCTTCCAGCCGCGCGGCGAGATCTTTCAGGTCGCTCCAGCCGCAGGCCATGGCCGCGTTCACCTCATCGTAGGCGTGGCCGCGTATGTCGCGGAAGTAGTAGCGAACCCGGTCTTCGAAGAAGCCCTTGAGCGCATCACTCGTAATGAGGTCGAGTAACTTTGAGTCCAGCGATCCTTCGATGAGAATCTTGACGACTCCCTGCGCGGCCCGGCGGAGCGCAAAGGGGTCCTTCGAGCCCGTGGGAACCATCCCGATACGGAAACACTCCTGCAGCGTGTCGAGTTTGTCGGCCAAGGCCAGCCGCTGGCCCGCTGTTGACGACGGCACGCTGTCTTCCATCGACAGGGGCTTGTAGTGATCGTAAATGGCCTGTGCGACGGCTTCCGGCTCGCCCTGCGCGCGAGCGTAGATGCCACCGATGAGGCCCTGCAGATCCGTAAACTCCTTCACCATGTCGGTGGTGAGGTCGCATTTGCAAAGCTCGCAGGCGCGGCGCGCGTCGGCGTCGTCTGAGAGCATCACAGCCATGCGTTGCACTTTGTCGAAGTAGGAGCCGATGTCCTTCTGAAAGGTGACGTGTTTCAGGTCTTCGATGCGGCCAGCCAGTGTCTTCTTCTGGTCGACGTCGTAGAAAAAACGCGCATCGTTGAACCGGGCGCGGAGCACCCGTTCGTTGCCATTGCGGACGAAGCCTTCCGAATCGCTGTCGATATTCATGACGGCCACGAAGTGCGGAGCAAGCGAGCCGTCGGCGCGCGACACGGAAAAGTATTTCTGGTGATGGCGCATCACCGTGACGAGCACTTCAGCAGGCAACGATAGATAGCTTTCCGCGAACGAGCCGAGTATCGGCGTCGGATATTCGGTGATGTAGCAGAGCGTGTGGGCGAGGGCGGCATCGGGTTTCACCGTAAGATCCGTGCCGGCCAGCAGATCGGCGATACCAGCATCGATCTTGCGACGGCGCGCTTCGGCGCGAACGACGACGAAGTTCTCCAGCAGCTTTTGTTCGTAGGTCTTGATCGAAACCCTGATCGGCTTCTTCGACTTGGCCAGCCGGCGGTGGCCTAACGTCGTGCTGCCGGACTTCACTCCGGTGACTTCAAACTCGACGACTTTCGGTCCGAGCAGGGCAACAATCCAACGAATCGGCCTGATGAAGCGTGGCGTTCCTTTGCCGAGCCAGCACATGTTTTTCGGCCACGGGATGCCCAGAATCAGTTGTGGAAGTGCCGCCGCAAGAATCTCGCCCGTTGCCTTTCCGGTTAACTTCCGTTTGAAACAGAAATACTCGCCTTTGTCGGTAGTGACGGTTTCGAGCTGATCGGGCGTCACGCCCATCTTGCGCGCAAAGCCCATCGCCGCGCCTTCGCCAGCAGATTTCGGCGGACCGCTGACCGTTTCGACGGAGTCCTTCTGGCCCTTCGACAAACCTGAAAGTTGCACTACGAGGCGGCGTGGCGTGGCGTCGGTCCACACGACAGAGCCCTTCAGTTTGTTGTCGGCGAGCAACTTGGCGAACGCGCCCTTTAGGTGTTCGAGCGCGGGCTCGATCATCCAATCGGGAATCTCCTCGGAACCGATCTCAAGCAGAAAATCGAGGGGCATTACGCGGCCTCTTCCGGCTTAGGCTGCTGCGCTGGCTGCTGCTGCGCCATCCACAATTGGGCCGTTCCCACTGCAATCTTGCGCACCCGCGCGATCACGCCGACGCGTTCGGTGACACTAATCGCTCCCCGCGCATCGAGCAGGTTAAAGAGGTTCGAGCACTTCAGCACATGGTCGTAGGTGGACAGCACGGGGAACCTGCCGCGCGCGGTGGAATCGTCCTTGTCGATGGCGCGAAACGCGTCGATTAGCCGTTGCGCTTCGCCTTCATGCGTGTCAAAGAACTTCCACAGCGTCGGAATGTCGGCCATTTCGAAGTTATAGACTGAGTTCTGCCGCTCATCTTCGAAACGCACGTCGGCGTAAGTGAAGCCTGGAGCCCATTCAATCTCGTAGACGCTTTCCTTGTTTTGCAGGAACGCGGCAAGGCGCTCCAGACCGTAGGTCAGCTCCGCCGGACAAAGGTCCAGATCGATGCCGCCGCACTGTTGGAAGTAAGTGAACTGCGTGATCTCCAGTCCGTCGAGCATCACCTGCCAGCCGATGCCCCAGGCGCCCAGTGTGGGCGACTCCCAGTTGTCTTCTTCGAATTTGATGTCGTGCTTGCTGAGGTCGATGCCGATCGCTTCAAGCGAGCCGAGATATTGTTCGATCACGTCTGGCGGAGTGGGTTTCAGGATCACCTGCAATTGCTGGTGTTTGTAGAGCCGATTGGGGTTTTCACCGTAGCGGCCATCGGCCGGACGGCGACTGGGCTGAACATAAGCGACGCGGTATGGTTTGGGACCAAGAACGCGCAGAAATGTTTCGGGACACATCGTGCCCGCGCCAACCTCGGAATCGTACGGCTCCTGAATAATGCAGCCGCGGTCAGCCCAATACCGTTTCAATTTGAAGATGATCTGTTGAAAAGAGTCCATGCTGGTTGTTGCTTCAGTTAGGGGGCGGAGGCGAGTCCTTCCAACGCGCGCACACTCAAAATGCGGCGTTCGATGTGGTCCTCGATAAGCGCGACTAGTTGCCGGCGCAGCCCGCGCGCCGTGCTGGGTACCCACTCGCGCGGTGTTAGCTTGCCGACGGGTGTCGTCAGCATCTCGGACGCGATGGTGTGATCTTCCTCTTCCAGTTCGAGGGCGGGAAGAAAACCGGACAGCCGCACGGACCACAAGGCAAAATAGGTGGCGGCCTCGATCGAACCGGCGGCGCCTGCGCGCATCATGTGGTCCGTCGTCGTGAGAATCAGGCGGAAGAATCGTTCGTTGGCCTCGTGCGCGGGCAGGATATGATCGGCTACTTCGGAGATGAAATCGCCCGCGACGGTCGTCTCATAAGCGGACGCGAGCGGAAACTGCGAACGCACGATCTCGCAGGAATCAAGCGTCATCAGATCGCGGTTCTCGCGCAAATAGTAGTGCATGTTGACGTAGGAGAGCCGCTCCATGCCGCTCCCGAACCGGTTTGCCGGACGACGGGCGCGACGGGCGACACCACGCAGTTTGCCTTCATCGCGTGTAAAAAAGCTGACGATGAGGTCGGCCTCGCGAAGCGGATACGTCCGCAGAATGATCGATTCGCTCACCCGGACGGGCATACCGCAGCTCGAATTAACTTTCTAGAGTAACACATGCTAGGGTAGCTCCATGACGCGATGGGCATTGATTTTGCTGGCAATTGCGCCGCTTTGCGGGCAGCGCATCGACCGCGTGGCCATACTGAACGAGTTTGCCGAACTGCTGAGCCTGCCTAATGTAGCGCGGAACGTTGCGGACATGGAACGCAACGCGGACAAAATCATTGCAATGTACGCGCAGCGCGGCATCACTCTTCGCCGTTTGGACGCCGCAGGTGGTCCCGCGGCGCTGTATGGAGAGATCGTCGTTAGCGGTGCCCGGCGCACCATCCTGTTCTACGCCCACTATGACGGCCAGCCCGTCGTCCCCACTCAGTGGAAGAATGGCGGACCGTTTGAACCGGTATTGATCGATGCCAGTGGCGAGAAACTGGCTTGGCCAGCAGCTGAAGCGACCCTGGGCGACGACTGGCGTCTGCAGGCGCGTTCGGCAAGCGATGACAAGGCTCCGATCATGGCTTTGCTGGCAGCTCTTGATTCGGGCGTCAGACCGAAGGCAAACGTGAAATTCGTTTTCGATGGCGAGGAGGAAGCGGGCTCGCCGCACATGCGCGGAATCCTCGAGCGGAACAGAGATCTTCTCCGCGCTGACGGCATGATTTTCTGCGATGGTCCCGTCCACCAGACGCGCCGCCAGCTGATTGCATTTGGCGCCCGTGGAAACACGACGGTTAACCTCACCGTCTATGGCCCGCGGCGCGAGTTGCACAGCGGACACTATGGAAATTTCGCCCCCAATCCGGCAATGATGATGGCTCATCTGCTGGCGTCGATGAAAGACGAAGACGGGCACGTGCGTATCGCGGGCTTCTATGACGATGTGGTTCCGCTGAACGAAGCGGAGAAAAAGGCACTGGCGGAAGTGCCTCCTGTCGAAGAGGATCTGAAGCGCGAGTTCGGTATCGGTACGACGGAGACGCCGGGCAAACGATTGGACGAATTGCTGTCGCTGCCGGCGCTGAACATTCAGGGATTTACCAGCGGCGGTACGGGGAGTGAGGCTCGCAATGTCGTTCCCGCCACGGCGGTGGTGTCTATCGGAATCCGTCTGGTGAAAGGCATGGATCCACGCAAGACTTCCGACCAGGTGGCCGAACACATCCGCAAGCAAGGCTATTTTGTCGTGCGTGACCGCGAACCCACCGAAGAGGAGCGTCTCGCCAATGCACGTGTTTGCCAGGTACGCAGTTCGCGTGACGGCACGCGGGCGGTGCGTGTTCCATTGGATGCGCCATTTGCCGCCGATGTAGTGCGCGCCGTTGAGTCCGCGCGGGGTCCGGTGGTAAAACTCCCCACGATGGGCGGCACCTTGCCAATCGATGTGTTCGAGGACGTACTTGGTGTCCCTGTGATCGTGGTGCCTATTGCAAATCACGACAACAACCAACACAGCCACAACGAAAATATCCGTTTGAAAAACCTCTGGGATGGCATCGTCACCGTGGGAGCGCTTCTCGCCATGGAATGAGGGCCATGGAGTGAGGGCAGTGCCGAATGGGCCGATTGTGAGAGAATTCGGCCAGACGCATGAAGAGGTCCGCACTCGCTATCAGCTTCCTATCCCTGTGTGCCTGCACGGGGCCGTATTCGACTGAAAAAGTGGCCGCAAAAGAGCAGGCCCCACCGTTGACGGTTGTCGTCGAGCGAATCGCCGAAGGGCCGATTCCTGAAGTGGTCGAGGCCAACGGAGAGCTCTTCGCCGAAGAGCAGGCCAACGTCAGCACAAAGGTGCCGGGGCGCGTGGAGCGGCTCAATGTCGATCTGGGCAGCATCGTCAAAGCAGGCGATGTGATTGCCGAGCTTGAGAAGACCGACTACCAGTTCCGCGTGCGGCAAGCCGAGGCATTGGTCGAGCAGACACGGGCGCGACTAGGGTTGCAAGGTAAGAACAACGACACAGTGATGCCGGAAGAGGTGTCCTCCGTCCGCGAGGCTGTCGCCGCGCTTAAGGAGGCCCGTTTCATCATGGACACAACGGCGCGGCTCGCCAAAGAGGGTGTAGTTTCGAAGATCGATTTCGAGAAAGCGCAGGTGCGGGCTCAGGGCGCCGAAGCGCACTACCAGGGTGCGCTGTCGGATGTGACGCAGGCGGGTTCACAACTCCTCGAACGGCGCGCGCAACTTGACCTCGCCCGCCAGCAGCTTACCGACGCAACAATTCGAGCGCCCTTCACCGGCGCCATTACCAAGCGTGTCGCCTCACTTGGCGAATACCTGGGCGTGAACGCAATCATTGTCACATTGGTGCGCCAGCATCCGCTGCGCGTGCGGCTGGAGGTGCCGGAGCGGCAAGCGGCCCGTGTTCGCCAGGGCCAGAGGATCGATATTCGTCTGGAAGGCTCCCAAATGATTCGGGCGGGCAGAGTCGTGAGGCTCAGTCCGGCGATTGAAGCACAGAACCGTACGCTGCTGATTGAAGGCGAAATTCCCAATGAAGATGGCGTGCTCCGTCCCGGCTCGTTCGTCATCGGCGTTATAACAGTCGATGCCGCGGCGCGCGGAATTACGGTGCCGGCCAAGGCGTTGGTCAGTTTCGCGGGCACCGAGCGCGTGTATATCGTTAAGGACGGAATTCTCGATGAACGTGTGATGCGGACGGGACGCAGGCTGAGTGGCGGGCGCGTTGAAGTGCTGGATGGTTTGCGCGAGGGTGACGTGGTAGTCGCCGAAGCGAACGACCGCATGGCGAAGGGCCGGACGGTTAGGGTGAACTAGATGCAAAAGCTTGCCGAAATCTGTGTCGCCCGGCCGGTGTTCGCGGTCATGCTGATTCTTTCGCTCGTTGTCGTTGGCGCGGTCAGCTACGCGAAGCTGGGGATTGATCGGTTCCCGGACGTCGATATGCCGCTCATCTCCGTGCGCACGAATCTCCCAGGAGCGTCGCCCGAAGAGATGGAGAGCGCCGTAACCCGCTTCATCGAAGATTCCGTGGCGACCGTCGAAGGAATCGACAATATTCGATCCACTTCCACCGAGTCGCTCTCGGTTGTGACGATCACCTTCGATCTGAGACGCGACATCGACGTCGCGGCACAGGATATTCGCGATGCCGTTGCTTCGAGCATTGTGAATCTGCCGCGTGACGCTAAGCCTCCGTTGATCAAAAAGCTCGATACCGACGCCAGCCCCGTGATGACGCTGGTGCTCACCGGCAACAAGACCGCGCGTGAGCTTTACGAACTGGCCGACCGCAGTGTAAAGGACTCGATCGAGTCCGTGGGCGGCGTTGGCCAAGTGGTTGTTGTCGGTGGGCAGCGCCGTGCTGTCAACGTTTGGGTGGATGCGGACCGGCTGGCAGCCTACAAGATTCCCATTCTGCAAGTGCGCGATGCGATTGAGCGGCAGAACTCCGACATTCCCGGCGGGCGCGTTGACGAAGGGCACCGCGAGTTGGTTCTCCGCACGCTGGGGCGATTCCCGGATCCGCGCTTGTTCAACGAACTCGTCGTGGCCACCATCAAAGGTGCGGCGATTCGTGTGCGCGATATCGGTTTTGCCGAGGATGGCCACAAGGAACAGCGAACACAGGCTCGGTTCGATGGGCGTGAGGCGGTCGCGCTTGAAGTTCGCCGGCAGTCTGGCGCCAATACGATGGAAGTTGTCACCAATGTGAACGCCAGGCTGGCGCGAGTGCAGCAGCTCCTTCCGGCGGGCGTCAAGCTGGAGACCCTGCAGGACCAATCGCGCTATATCAGCGCGGCATTCCACGAGGTACAGCTGCACCTGATCCTCGGCTCCATCCTCGCGTCGCTTGTTGTTTTCCTCTTCATGCGCGATTGGCGCGCGACGGTGATCGGCGCGGTCGCCATTCCCGCCTCAATCATGTCCACGTTCGGCATGATGCGGGCGTTGAATTTCACGCTGAACAACATCACCATGTTGGCGCTCGTCCTGATGGTCGGGGTGGTGATCGACGACGCCATTGTCGTGCTCGAGAACATATTCCGCTTCATTGAAGAAAAGAAGCTGCCGCCGCGCCAGGCGGCGATCATGGCGACGAAGGACATCGGCCTCGCCGTAATGGCGACCACGTTCAGCCTAATCGTCGTCTTCCTTCCCGTCTCATTCATGTCTTCCATCTCAGGACGGTTCCTGTACTCGTTCGGCCTCACGGCCACCGTGGCGATTCTTGTGTCGCTGGTGGTCAGCTTCAGCCTTACGCCGATGATGAGCTCTCGCATGTTGCGGCCGGACACGGTTACCGCGCACGGCGGTTCGCGCAGGGGCTTTTACGCCTGGATCGAGAGCGTCTACATGAACATGCTGGGCTGGTCGATGGCTCACCGCGGCGTCGTGATCACGCTTGGTGCGCTCACAATGGCGACCACCGTGCCATTGTTCAAGTTGGTGAAACAGGAATACCTGCCGACCAACGTCGATGAGAGCGAGTTCGAGATGAGTGTGAACTCGCCGGAAGGCACCAGTCTGCTTTCGATGCAGGGTGTGATGGACCGGCTTTATGAGGATTTGCGGACACTTCCTGGCGTGAACCATATCGTCTCCATCGTCGGCACCGGCTATTTGCAAAGCCCCAATTCAGGACGCCTCTATGTGCAGATGGAAAGCGTGGAGAATCGCGTATTCTCACTGTCGCGGCTTTGGAAGATGACCCTCGAAGGCCGTCCCATGGATGCGTTCAAGGGCGTGTATTCGCAGCGCGACGTGATGGCTGCCGCTCGTGCGCGTCTGAAGAACTATCCGGATCTTCGCGGCCGCGTAGGCAATATTCAGTCGCTCAATCAGGGCTCGGCACCTTACGACATCGACTTTGTGATTCGTGGTCCCGAACTGCTTGAACTGTACAGGTACGGCGAGGCGCTGCGTGAAAAGGCGCTGAAAATTCCCGGGCTGGCCGACGTGGACACAACGCTGCGCGTGAACAAACCGGAACTCCGCGTGTTCATCGACCGCGACCGTGCGGCGGATCTAGGCGTGGACGCCAGCGACATCGCCAGTTCGCTTCGTCTGATGGTCGGAGGCGACGACGAAGTCTCGCGGTACCGGGACGATAAAGTCGCCGAAGAATACGACGTTGAGGTGCGCCTGCGCGATGGCGATCGTAACTCCATGCTTACGGTCCAGAAGCTCTACGTGCCTTCTAGCAAATCGGGCCTCGTCAGGCTCGACAGCGTCGTTGAAATGACGGAGGCGATGTCGGCTTATCGAATCGAAGGTCTCGATCGCCAGCGTCAAGTGGGCCTGCGCGCAAACGTGCTGCCCGGTTTCGGCCTGGGCGACCGAATGCCTGAAGTGTTCAAGGCAGCCGAGGAATTGAATATGCCGGCCGCCTATTCCACGACGGTGATCGGACGGGGCAGGGAATTTGAGCGTACTCTCAAGGAGTTCCTGCTTGCCTTCGCGCTATCGGTCGTGTTCATGTACATGATTCTTGCGTCACAATTCGAAAGCCTGCTTCACCCGATCACGATTCTGCTCAGCCTTCCCCTCGCCGTGCCGTTCGGGTTCCTCTCGCTGTGGATGTTCAATGAGACGCTCAACCTGTATTCGGCGTTGGGAATCCTAGTGTTGTTCGGAGTCGTCAAGAAGAACTCCATCCTGCAAATCGACCACACCAACAATTTGCGCCGTGAGGGAATGCCAAGACTACAGGCAATTCTCCAGGCCAATCGCGACCGCCTGCGTCCCATCCTGATGACGACCGTGACGCTTGTTGCGGGAATGTTGCCGCTCGCCTTGGGCACCGGTCCGGGCGCTGAAGAACGCCGCTCCATCGCCATTATCGTCATTGGCGGCCAATCGCTGTCGCTGCTTTTGACGTTGATTGTGACGCCTGTCGTGTACTCTGTTTTCGACGACATCGGCGCATGGGTTGGCCGCTGGCGCCGGCATAGCGCGCAACCGATCGCCGTGAGTGGCGACTAGGCCGCTCTACTTCTTCGGTGACAGATCCGCGAATTCAACTTTTCGAAACTGCACCGGATGACTCTCGCTCTGCAGCGAGATTGAGCCGCCGGAAAGGAGAGTTCCATCGGCCGGCAGGTTCGCGCCCGTGCGATTCACATTGCCGCCACCGATCTGCGCCTTCTCGTAACGAAGCACTTCCCGGCCGTTCACGCGATGAATGATCAGTCCCGATCCATGCACTTCCGCCTCGACGCGGACCCATTGCTCCCCGTGAAACGTCGGCGAGGTGGAATTCGTGCAGTGCCGGGTAATGAGCTCCCCGTTCATCACGACGTTTGTGCCCGGCGTGCACAAATTTGCTGTCGGGCGGGCGTCTGTCCCATTTCCGCCCAGCAACTGCACCTCAATGGAAATCGGGAAATCCTGGTCGATGCCCATGTCTTCCGGCTTCTGTCCGTGGATCATAATGCCTGAGTTGCGTGTGGCCCAACCCGGTCCGCCCATTGCTTGCTGTCCGATGAATCGATACTCGACGGCGATGATGTAGTCCGAATAGGAGGTGCGATAGAACAAGTGTCCAAACCGCTCCTTGCCGTTGGGACCCTGGAATTTGTCGTAGCCGTCATAGGACACGGTGAGCAGGCCATCCTGCACGCGAAAGGTGTTGGCGAAATTCTCGCCGGCCGGATACCCCGTAATCTTTGGGACCCAACCCGTGAGGTCCTTGCCGTTGAACAGTTGAATCCACTTCGGCGTTGCCGTGGAGGTCTGTGCGGACGCGGTGAAAGCGAAAATTGAGAGTAGGAAGACGAATCGGTTCACGGCATCAGTATATGCCGCTCACGATATAATCGGCCTCCAGTATGCGTCTTCGAATTGCCTATCCCGTCATTGGCCTGCTGTTGTTGGCCGGATGCTCCTCTACACCCGAGGCCAAGAAGGAACCCGCGCCGGCGTCCACGCCCACACCGGTCGAACCAGAGACGACGAAGGGCAACGTTCCTCCCAGCAAAGTCGGGGCGCCTGACGTCTTCAAGGTGAAGATGGATACCAGCAAGGGGCCGGTGATCATCGAAGTCCATCGCGAATGGGCGCCGATTGGCGCGGACCGCTTCTATGAGCTTGTCAAAGACGGTTTCTTCCAGGAGGCTCGCTTCTTCCGCATTGTGCCCAACTTCATCGTGCAATTTGGGCTGGCCGCCGATCCGAAGATGTCCAAGAAGTGGGACAAGACGGTCGCGGACGACCCTGTGTCGCGCACCAACCGCGCGGGCTCGGTCACGTTTGCCACGGCCGGACCGAACACGCGCAATTCGCAAATCTTTATCAACCTCGCCAGCAACCAGTCGCTCGACAACCAGGGTTTCGCGCCGTTCGGACAAGTGATCGAGGGTATGGAGGCAGTCCAAAAATTCAACGCGGCCTACGGTGAGATGCCTGACCAGCAGGCGATTACGATGCGCGGTAATGCCTACTTGAAGGACAAGTTCCCGAATTTGGACTACATCAAAACAGCCGTGATTCAGTAGCCGCGGCTACTTCGCACAGCCGGCCGGCTTCAACCCGTGCTGGTGTTTTCCGAATCCGAAGAACGTCGGAGCATAGACGCCGACAATATCCACATTGGCGCGCGCGGGAATCTTCGATTCCATTCCTACTGCCCAGTAGGCAGCATTTACGATTAGCCGCCTCAAGCCCTCGCTCTCAAGATCGACGGAGGCGCCCATGGTGGTTGTAAACACACGCGCGGTGCGGCCATTGGGAGCGGTGTAGTTACGCGTCCACGCAATCGGCATCATGGGGTTGTTGAGGCGCCCTTCGACGGGTTGGTCCGTTGGTTTCATGCCGGCGAGCACTTGTCCAAGCAACAGGGGAGTGGTTCCATCGGCCAGTGGCAGTGTCACTGTGTAGACGTCGGTTGGTCCCCATATGTCCTCGCAGCCCTTCAATATTGGGAGCCCTGCAGCACCCGGCGCAGCCACGCCGCGCGTACTCTGCACTCCGTGCTTGCCGTGGTGGCTGATCCAGGTTTCGCCCAGCACCTGCTTGCCGAACCCGCCGGGCCACGCCGACTTGTCACGATGATCGTAGGCGCGGTAGGAGGTCGGCGTTTCCTTGTCGAATGCAAATGCGTGTGTGGCAGTGCGCAGACCGATGATGGGCCTGCCCGAGTGGACATACTCGTCAATCCACTTCATCTGCGCGTCGGGCAATTGGCGGTAGCGCGTGGAGATGATCATCAGATCGGCATTGCGTAATGCTTCCAGCCCGGGAATGTTCGCTCGATTCTCAGGGTTTACCGTTCCGTCGGACGCGTCAATTGCAAACAACACAGTTGTGCGGAAGCCATGTCGTGTAGAGAGGATACGCGCAAGTTGGGGAAGCGCTTCCTCCGATCGGTATTCCTCGTCGCCCGAAATGAGCACGATGTGCTTTCCCTTGCCGGGCCCCTTGCCGCCGGTGAAGTTCAACCATGGATCGGCGCACCAGAGGCACGGAACGAGGAGTGTCCACACAACCGGAAGCGCCCGGCAGATGTGAAAAAGTATTCGGATCGGCGCACGGTGGGACAACATTGCTTTGGCGCTATTATGTGACATGCGGCCACCCTGCCGCTCAGGGCATTTTCATTGCTAGATTCCAAGACATCCACTCCAGCCTTAATGTTCACAGGCTTGCTTGCAGGCATACACGTTGCCGCCGCCTACGCCGCGTTGGAGATGTTCCTCACGGGACCTCTGAATTCATTACTGGTCCCCAACCGCTTGATCGGCTTCTGGTTCCTCGGTTCCGTTTTCACTTATGCGGCACTCTGCATGATCTTCGGCGGATTGATCGGCGCAGTTACGGGCGCAGTTCTTGGACGGCTGGGAAGGAAGAGCTACCACGTCAACTATGCGATGTCGGCCATTTTGACGGTGGCATTTTCCGTCAATGCCATTGAATGGACGCAAAAGCTCGTCAACTCGCCGTTTCTCCTACTCGCGATTCCTATCGCTGCCTGGTTGCTCTTTGGATTGCTGTCAGACCGCGCGGATCCGGCCCGCGACTTCCTGGGCAGCCCTTGGCCAACCGCCATTATCTTGCTTGTCCCCGTTTGGCTGAGCCGCGAAATGATGATCGACCGCGGACTGTACATGCGTCTGGCGGCCTCGGGCAGCGTCGTTGCTGTCGTGCTTGTGTTGGCGCTGCTCGCGCGTTCAAAAAACTTTGTGACTTTCCTTGCGTCGTGGCGGCTACAGGCTGCCCTTTCCGCATTCGCATTCATCGTAAGCTTCGCGATGTTGCAGTTCCTTTGTCCGCGATCGATACTTGCCGATTCGACCACCACGCCGGGTTCAAATCGACCAAACGTTGTGTTGATTTCGCTCGATACCACGCGCGCAGATCACCTCTCCGTATACGGCTACTCGCGGCGCACAACGCCTAAGCTCGAAGCCTTCGCTGCCGGCGCCACTCTTTACCGCCATGCCTATGCGAACGGCGACATGACGCTTCCTTCTCACGCTTCGATGCTCACCGGTCTGTACCCTACCCAACACGGAGCCCATGCCGACCATTCGTTGTACACCGCCATCTCCGACCAAGTGCCGACCTTGTCCGAAGTGCTGCGAACAGCGGGCTATCGAAACTATGGAGTTGTGGCGAACTTTATCTTCCTGGATCCCCGCTACGGGTTTGCGCGCGGGTTCGACACCTTTCTCATGCCTCGTCCGTTGCCTGTGGTCAGCAACGCAGCCACGTATCTACTCCGGACAGGTCTCTATTCGCTGAGTGTGCCGTGGCTCTGGACCGATGCGATGCGGCGCTTTTTTACGGCCGAAGAGATTGCCAGTGTGGGCGAGACCTTTCCGTCGCAGGCTGGCGGCAAGCCATTTTTCCTGTTCCTCAATTTCATGGAATCGCATCGTCCGCTGGCGACGCCTGGCCATTTCCGCAAGATGTTCCCCGGCTATGATCAGGGCTTCGATGAACTTGAAATTCGTTCGTTCGAATACGACGTCTTTCGGGAATTACATACGGTCACGCCCGAGGAGATGGCAAAGATGCACGCCGACTACGATGGCGGCATCGCGTACATGGATGACACAACGGGACGACTGCTGGAGCGCCTAAAGAAGCAGCCCTGGTATGACGCCAGCCTTGTGATCATCACCTCGGATCACGGCGAGTTGTTTGGGGAAAAACACATGATTGATCACGGCAACTCGGTTGACCACGGCATCACGGGAATTCCGATGATCGTGAAGTTCCCGCATCAACAGGAAGGCCGCGTCGTCGATTCGCCTGTGAGCCAGGTGGACATTTTTGCCACGATCGCTGCGGTTGCCGGAGCTCCTGTTCCACCGCAAACCGCTGGTACGAATCTCGCGGCAGGAGACCCCGGCGAAGATCGTAGCATCATCCTCGAATCCTATCCAACCAGCGCCTACATCACGCTCCACAAGAAAATGGACCGAATGGAGCGCGCCCTCGTGCGGGGCCGTTGGAAGATGATTCGCTCCAATCGAGGCCGTCGTGAACTGTATGACATGGTAAGCGATCCGGGCGAAACCAGAAACCTATGGAATGCACAGCCTGAAATGGCGCGCGATCTCGACGGCCGTATGCGAGATTGGGTCGCTACCGGCGGCGGCCAGACACCCCTCAGCAAGGCGGGCCCTTCGGATCCGGAGATGATCCAACGGCTGAAATCTCTCGGTTACGCGCAGTAGTGCGTAGGATAATGGATTGATGTCCTCAGGCGCCCGGCTCAAAGGGAACAACTTCGTCCTTATCATCTTCGACAGTTGCCGCTACGATTCCTTTATTGCGGCGCGCCCCAAACACATCCGCAAGTTAGGAAAAGTGGAGAAGCGCTGGTCGTATGCGTCCTGGACGTCGCCCTCTCATTACAACTTCCTGATTGGCTTGATGCCTCACACAAGCCCTAAACACGTATATGCGTCCGACTACTACAAGAAGGATTTCCTCCACTTCAATGAGCGCTTGGGGCTGACGGACTTCGAGTTTAAATCGCTCGTTCCCAAGCTCTACCTGCCTTCGTTCCTGCGCGACGTGCTCGGCTATAAGACTCACGCCATGGTGTCGCTGCCGGTGCTGAACCCTGCCACCATCCTCAATCATGGTTTTGACCACTATCAGTTGATGGACAGCCACAACGACATGCGGGCTATGATTCGCAAAATGACCTTCAGCGAGAAGCGGCCCTCGTTTTATCTGCTGAATGTGGGCGAGACACACTATCCTTACGCGCTGCCCGAAGAGCCTCCTTCCGAGTGGCCACGCATCAGCGGTGTGCACGGTGTGTTCAAGCATCTGGACGACGAAGTCGTAGGCGGCAAGCTTCTCGCGCGCACAAGTAAATTCTTCGATCAAACCAAGCTCGACATGTTGCGCAAGCGGCAGATTCAGGCCGTACGCTACCTGGACGGCGTCGTCGAAGAGTTGTTCGACATCGTACCTAAGGACACCTGGATCACCATTACCGCCGATCACGGCGAGCTCTTCGGGGAAGCGGGCTACTTTGGCCATGGTCCGGTGCAGCATGAGAAAGTCTTTGAGGTTCCCTTCGTCGAGGGCAAGATCCGATGAATCAGCCGCGGGCGCTGCTCGCTTGTTTGGTGTGGGGAATAGCCTGGGCGCTGGACGCGTGGATGGGCCGCCCATCCTCGGGTCATGAGACGCTGGCCTACATCGGTCCGGGCGCCGGTTTCGCATTCCTTGGTTCGTTCCTCAGCCTGATCGCAGGCTTCTTCATGGGCATCGGTTCGCTGCTTGCCTACCCGTTTCGTGTGCTGTGGGCTGTCGTTCGACGCCGCCAGGGATTCCGCAAAGCGCACGTAAAGAAGGTGATTTTTCTCGGGCTGGATGGGCTCGACCCGCGCCTGACTGAACGCTACCTCGCCGAGGGCAAACTTCCTAACCTGAAGCGGCTGCAGGAGAGTGGCTCTTATGGCCGCCTGCGCACGACCTTCCCGTCGCTTTCTCCCGTTGCGTGGTCGACTTTCGCGACTGGTGTGAATCCGGCGCGCCACAACATCTTCGATTTCTTGAATCGGAATTTAAAATCCTATATTCCCGAGCTCTCGTCGGCCCGCGTCGGAAAGCCTCGGCGCGTACTGAAGATCGGCCGCTGGCGCATCCCGTTGTCGTCGCCATCGGTTGAATTGCGCCGCAAGAGTCAGCCCTTTTGGAAAATTCTTGGCGAGCACAACATTGGCTGCACGATTCTCCGCGTTCCCATCTCCTTTCCGCCCGAGAAGTTCAATGGCCGCATGCTGTCTGCGATGGCCACGCCCGATCTGAAAGGCACACAGGGCAGCTTCTCGCATTACTCGACCCGACCCGCCGATCCCGTCTTTGAAGGCGGCAGCCGATTCCTCCTCGAGAAAACCAGTACCGGCTATGCCGGCAACCTCGAGGGCCCCGAAGATGCGCTCCACGTGGCTGGCGGGCCGCTTCGCCTCCCGTTCACAATTACGCCCAGCACTTCGAGTGGCGCCACACTTCACATCAATGGCGAGTCGCACATCTTGCAGCGTGGCGAGTACACCGCCTGGATCTCGGTCCCCTTCCGCGCGGGCCTGGGGGTGAAGGTTTACGGCATTGCGCGCTTCCTGTTGACCGAAACCGAACCGGAGTTCTCGCTCTACGTCACTCCCGTTCAAATCGACCCCGAGCGTCCGGCGCTGCCCATCTCATACCCGTCGTTTTATGCAAACTACCTGGCGAAGTTGCTGGGGCCCTATTCCACCCTCGGCATGGCCGAAGACACTTGGGCGCTGAACGAAGGCGTCATTGACGAAGACGGGTTCTTGAAGCAGGCTTGGCTCACCTACGAAGAGCGCGAGCGCATGTTTGAGAGCGCGCTCAGCAAGACCCGCCGCGGTGTGGTGGCCTGCGTGTTCGATACGCCCGATCGCGTGCAGCACATGTTCTATCGGTATCTCGACGGCCGCGATGCCGATGAGCGCTACGCGCGTGTGATCGAAGATCTCTATCAGCGCATGGACGTGCTGGTCGGCAAAACGATGCAGCACGCCTCTCCCGAGACTGTCATTTTTGTCCTATCCGACCACGGTTTTTGCTCTTTCCGTCGCGGCGTGAACCTGAACACGTGGCTCAGGGAAAATGGATATCTCACGTTGAAGGATGGCGCAACGGAAAGCGGGCCGTACTTCCAGGGCGTCGATTGGTCGCGCACCAAAGCCTACACGCTCGGCCTTGGTGGACTCTATCTGAACATGAAGGGCAGGGAATCTGAGGGCATCGTGTCAAAAGGTGAGGCCGATGCATTGAAGGCGGAGTTGATGGCAAAACTTTCCGGCCTGCGGGACGAATCGGCGGACGGTGTGTCGATCCGCGAGGTATACGCAACCAGCGCCCTGTACAAAGGGCCCTACCTGGGCGAGGCACCCGACATGATCGTCGGCTACAACGAAGGCTACCGGACATCGTGGGACGCTGCTGTCGGCAAGGTGAGCGCCTGCGTTTTCGAAGACAACGACAAGGCGTGGAGCGGTGATCATTGTGTCGATCCCCTTCTCGTGCCAGGCGTGCTTTTCTCCAGTCGCAAGGTAGAAGCTGAATCGCCGGGCCTCGAGGACCTCGCGCCAACCGTCCTCGCCCTTTTCGGAGTCGATCGTCCGGCCTGGATGGAGGGCAGCCCTGTGTTCCGGTTGGGCGACGCATGATCCGGCTGTTCGTTCTGAGTGCCAGCCTGATGCTGCTCCTGTCTGCATGCGGCCGCGGCGGCAAAGGCGCAGGCGGAAAGCAAATCATCGTGCTCGGCATCGACGGCATGGATCCGAAGTTTCTTGAAGCGCATTGGAGCGAACTCCCGAATCTGCGAAAGCTGAGCGAGCAGGGAGAGTTCAAGCGTCTCGGTACCACGGTGCCGCCACAGAGTCCCGTGGCCTGGTCCACCTTCATCACGGGCATGGATCCGGGCGGCCACGGCATCTACGGATTTCTCCATCGAGATCCCGCGACGGCGCAGCCATTCTCGTCCCTCGCCGAAGTGAGCGCACCGGCGCGAACAATTGGGATCGGACCTTACGAGTTGCCGATCTCGGCGGGTAAGATCAAAAACATTCGCAAGGGTAAGCCATTCTGGCAAACTCTCGCCGAACATGATGTGCCGGTTGCCATCGTTCGCATGCCCACCAATTTCCCGCCGCAAGAATGCGAGGGCGTCGCCCTTTCCGGAATGGGTACGCCCGACATGCGCGGTACTTTTGGTACGTTCACATTTTTCACGGACGTGGCCACTGAGAATACGCGGAGCGTTCCCGGCGGGGATATTGTCTCGATCCAACTCCAGGGCGGACACAGCCGTTTACGCGTTGAAGGGCCGGCAAACAGCCTGCGTAAGGATCATGCGGGTACATTCGCTGAAATCGAATTGAATGTCACCGGCACCGCTGCTCTGTTTCGCGGGGCAGGCAGCGATTTCATCCTCAAACAAGGGGAGTGGTCGGACTGGCGGCCCGTCGATTTCAGCCTTGTGCCCCATGCAGTCGCCGCGCATGGCATGATTCGCATCTTCGCCAAACAGCTTTCGCCTCGCGTGGAAATCTACATCTCGCCCGTGAACATCGACCCGGCTCGCCCCGAGCTTCCCATTTCCTACCCGGCGGATTTTTCCGCCCGCCTTGCGGGGAAGATCGGTCCCTTCTACACGGCGGGAATGCCTGAAGACACGGCCGCATACCGCCAGGGCATCTTCACCAAAGACGAGTACATTGCCCAGAGCCGGATCGTTTCACGCGAGCATTGGCGTTTGTTCGACACCGCGCTCAGTGAGTTCCGCGAAGGACTTCTGTTCTTCCACTTCTTCGGCGTCGATCAGGACTCGCACATGCTATGGGGCGAGGACGAAGCCGCGCTCCTCGACACCTACCGCAGCGTGGATGACGCGGTCGGCCGCGTTCGTGCCGGGCATCCCAATGCCCATTTAATCGTCATGTCCGATCATGGGTTCAATCGCTTCGACCGTGCCGTGCATCTCAATTCCTGGCTACGCAAGGAAGGCTATCTCGCCTTGAATAATGGCGCCAAACCTGGCGACACGGAGCTTTTCGCCAATGTTGATTGGTCGCGCACGCGCGCCTACGCGCTCGACCTCAATTCGTTGTATCTGAACCTTGAGGGTAGAGAAGAAAAAGGTACCGTCGCTCCGGTTGAGGTTGAACCACTACTTGCTGAGATCTCGAAGAAGCTGGTGGCGCTTCGTGATGATGAGACCGGGGCCCAGATGGTGGACACCGTGTACGAGGCCAGCAGAACGTATCATGGTCCCGAAGCGGGTGGCGGCCCCGATCTTCTTATCGGGTATTCGCTGGGCTATCGTGCTTCATGGCAGACTGTGCTGGGTGCCGTGCCGGAGAAGTTGGTCGAGCCCAATCGCGACGCATGGGTGGGCGATCATTGCATCGCCGCCCACCTCGTGCCGGGAGTGCTGCTATCGACCAAGCGGAGCAAACGGACCGATCCATGGCTAGCCGATCTGACCGTCTCGCTACTCGGCGAATTTGGCGCCGGGCCAGAGCCGGGGATGGTCGGGAAATCGATCTATTGAGGAAACATGTTTAAGTCATCGTCGATCAAGTTGAGCAAAGACCTGCTGGCGCGCGTTACTCGCTGCGCCGAGCTGGCCGGCTATTCCACGCCGCAGGAGTTTGTCGAGCACGTTCTCGAAAAAGAGATGGCGCGCATCGAGGAAGAGGGCGAGAGCAAGGAAGAAATCGTGAAGAAGCTCAAGGGCCTCGGATACCTGGAATAATTCCCATTGCCTTCCTTCGCCACGTTGAGCCTGACTGCGATCAGTCTGGTGGCCGGATGGCTGCTTGGCTGGGGATTTCTGCGGCTCAGCGATCGAAAGGCCCTCGCGGGTGCGACCAACCGGTTGCGCGCGCACCTGATGGAACTCCGCCTGTTTGCCGATGAACCTGCCCTCGTATGGACCGCGCAGTGGGACCTCGTCAAGGCAAACGGTGTCTTCCTCTGGCACATGCTGAGGCCCCTTGCGTTGCTTGCTCTGCCGGCGGGATTGCTGATGTGGCAGCTCGAACCTTTCTATGCACGAGCACCTCTGCGCACTGGCGAGACAGCGCTGGTGACAGTCGCGGGAGAGCAGCCCATGGCCACTGAGCCCGAGCTCCTATCAGCGCACGAGATCAACGTGGAGACGCCAGCCGTTCGCTGGAACGGAAACCATAATGCCACATGGCGTTTGCGCACAGGCGGTGCTGGAATTGTGCAGCTTCCCCTCACATGGAATGGAACCAAGACGGAAGCCGAAGTCGCCGCCGGCGATCGGTTCTTGCGTTTGCCGATTTCGCAATCACTTGCCGGAGCACACCTCTACATCAACTATCCGCAGCGCGCGTTCACTTTGGCAGGTTGGTCGATGGGTTGGTCCGCATGGTTCTTATTGTGGTCTTCGGTGGCCGCAATGGCGTCCGTCTGGTGGCTCCGCTGATTTACTGAAGCCGCCAGGTTTCGATTGGGCCACGTAGACCGTCACTCGATCCCACTTTCTGCCAAGCAGCCGGATTTTCGGCGATTGTGTCCCGCACGAGCTTGGCGTGAGAGAACGGCAGAGCCGGGTCGTCGAGAATGACAACCAAAGGCCGAATGCCTGCCAGGTAGCGCATCAATGGCGCCGTTTCGTGGAAGCGCGGCTCGGACTCGTCGCCGAGAAACGATGTATGTGCCAGTATTTGGCTGCCACGTAGAACGCGATGCCCGGGCCGCCGTTCGTGAGCCGCAATTTCCGCCGTAAACACGCCCTCGCCTCTGAGGTCCGAAATCACCAACAAATTTACCTTCTCCAGTTCCGGTGTTGCCAGTATGGAAAGCGCCGCCTCGTCCAGTCCAAGATGGACTTTCATCGGTGTGCTCCAGACGTTCCATACGCAATAGATCGCCACGGTCATGACGCTGGCTCCCGCCACTATGCCGGACACAAGACCACGATGGGCAATCATCCGGCGAATCGCGTCGGCAGCGAACAAAAGGATCCACGGCACCGCGGTGAGCAGGTGGCGCGGTTCCCAGACCGCAACGAATGCGCGGAAGAGGATCGAGCTGGTCACAACTACCAATGCGAGTGGCCAGATGGGGTCACGCTGTTCTTTGTTCCAGATTGCGCGCAGGGTCGCCGCCATTCCCACCAGCGCGGCGGCGAGCACTGCATTGCCGAGATTGTCCTGCAAGTACAAAAACGTTTCCGGAAAGCTGCCGGGAAGGAATGTGAGGCCTCCCAGAAATGCCACCTGATCGTGCAAGGCCCCGGGCGCTTCGAGATACCACGGAACGCATAGCATCGCCACAATTCCAGCGGGCAGCCAAGAGTGCCAGCGGAAAAGAAGACCGGGACGGCGTTGAAGCAGGACCCCCACGGGGGGCACGATTGCGAGCATGACCGCCGTACCCTTGGTCAGGAGCGCGGCCGCCGCAAACAGCCCAAAGAGTGCCGAACCCACCGGGCGCTCTTGTTTCAAATAAAGGCGGAACGCGGCCACCGCAGCCAATTCCAGAAGCGCCATCGGGACCTCACCCATCAACGACCGCGCTGACACCTGGGCGGCGGGAATCGTTAACAGTAAAAGTGACCCGCAAAGCGCATAACGGAGCGACAGTGCGCTCTTGATCAAGTAGTACGTACCGGTGACCAGACCCGCATTACACATCGCCATCAGTAACAGCATCGAACTGCGCGAGATACCGAAGAGCAACGACCAAGCCGCCTGCAATAGATAGAAGCCAGGTGGCCAATGCCCAATGCCAACGTTTGGGTAATGCTCGTGAAACTGCCGATAGAACGGGCTCACCGGCCGCGGCGCCCCGGCTGCGACGAAGTCATGAACAAGCAACCCTGTCACATAGTGGGCAGACTCATCGCTGGTCTGGGTGAACTCCGCTGCATACGCGCCGCCCTGAAATTGCAGGGCCAGTGTGGCCGCCAAAGCCGCAAGGTAGACCAGCAACACGGCGGCGGCAGTTCGCACGGCTGCCTACTTGGCTCCAGCCAAACCGCGTAACTCGATCACAAGCGCGTCCAATGCGATGGTCTTCTGAATATTGCGGCGCAACAGATGGATCAATTCGTCAAGCCGCCGGACAGCTTCGCGAATCCAGGGAAACTCGGTCGTGCGCGCGAGTGCCACTAAATCCGCGCGCAGGTCGATATTGCGCATCGACGCCGAGCCTTCCCGCAGGTGGAGAAGGTCCTCCAACAGCAGGAACAGCACTTTCAGATACGGCTCCAACTTCTCCGAACGCGATGCCGCGAGCTTTTCCGAGTAGCGCGCCCAGTCGCCGAAAGGCGCCTGTCCACAGGAAGAACGCAGTAGCGCCAACATCGCCTCGCGCCTCTTGTCGTATATGGCCAGGTCCAGAGCCAGTGCGGTCCCCGGACTGCCTGCGGCAAGCGCCACACGCCGCTCAGCATCGGCTAACCCACGCGCCTGCGCGAACGAAAGCATCTCCTCGTCAGAGAGCCTCGACAAGCGCACCGGTATGCTGCGTGAGCGAATCGTGGGCAGTAGATCGTACGTGTTTTCGGTGGTCAGCAAAAAAATAAGGTAGGGCGGCGGCTCCTCTAATACCTTCAAGAGCGAATTCGCAGCCTGTTCATTGGCGCGATCGATTCCATCCACCAGAAACACACGATGTTCGCCTTGAAGCGGCCCAAACTGCGCCCGCTCCTTCAGCAAACGAATTTGCGGAATCTGGATCTGCCGAAGCGGTCCATCTGGGGCGAAGGTGACAAAGTCGTTGTGCGTGGCCAGGAAAAAGGGATCGTCCGATCTCTTTTCGGCTGTCCACTTTTCGCGCTCTGCAACGGTGGCCACGTTGTGTTCCAGGCTCATGTCGTCGCGTTCGATTAATTGCGCGTGACCCAGCAATCGAGCCGCGAAGCGCCGTGCCAGTGTCGCTTTCCCCACGCCCTCGGGGCCATCGAGAAGAATCGTCTGCGGAATCTTCTTGCGCGAGATCATCCCCGAAAGAATTTCGCCAGCCACCGGGTTGCCGAAGAACTCGGGAAACGTCTGCTCAGTCATAGACAAAATGCAGCACTTTCTTCAGGTCTTCCCACGCCTCGCGTTTGGCGGCCACGTTGTAGGCACGCAGCAGGTACGACGGATGATAAGTCACCATCAATGGAATCTCATGCCACTTGTGCCAACGCCCGCGCAACTTTGTAACGCCTTCCTTTGTCCCCAACAATGCCTTCGCCGCCGTCGATCCCATGGCGCAAATCGCTCGCGGCTGAATCGTCATCAATTGGCGAAACAGGAATTGGCCACAGGTTTGCATCTCGTCCGGTTCTGGAGTGCGATTTTCCGGCGGCCTACACTTCACGACATTGCAGATATAGACGTCAGGCCGCTTGATCGGAATGCCCTCTTTTGACGCAGTGCCCTCGATCATCTGTGTGAGCAACTGTCCCGCGCGGCCGACAAACGGCAAACCCTGCGCGTCTTCGTCCGCTCCAGGACCCTCGCCCACGAACACCAGCTTCGTTTGCGGATCTCCCGAACCGAACACCAGTTTCGTGCGGCCACGATGCAGCTTGCAGCGCGTGCAATCGCCGATATCTTCGAGAATACGGGGCAGGGAATCGTTCTCAGGGGCCATGGAAGGTAACGGTGACGGGGGCACGGACGCTACGACTCGTGGTTCCGCCTTGACTGGGGCGAGGGCTTCCACCGGGCTCGGCTGCGATGCTGCGGCGGGTGTGCGAATCAGCGCCGGCTCCACGGCGGGAGGGGCGGCGAGTCCAACCGGCATCGCACGCACATACAATTCGCGAATGCCCAGGTCGCGATAAAACTCCAAAGTCCGGCGAAGCTCGTCGTGGTCTGTCATCGTGTTGCGTGTAGCCCGAGCCGAAGCTTCAAAATGTGGTCGAGTATGCGATCCGCGATTACGCGTTTCGCGTCTTTCGGTATCGCGACATTCTCGCCGGTGCTCATCACCAGCACCACTTCATTCTGATCCGACTCAAACCCCGTCCCTTCCTGGCTTACCAGGTTCGCAACGACCATATCGCAGTTCTTCGTCTCCAACTTGCGCCGGCCCTCGGCCAGCAGGTTTTGAGTCTCAGCCGCAAAGCCAACTAACAGCCGGCCGCCTTTGTTGCGGCCCACTTCGGCAAGAATATCCGGCGTCGGATCGAGATCGATTGTCCAGCGCGCAGCCGTCTTCTTCGTCTTCTGTTTTGGCACTTCGCGCACGTGATAATCCGCCACCGCAGCCGACTTGATGACGATCGTCGCCGGTTCCAAGCGGCTCATCACGGCGTCGCGCATCTCAACCGCCGTCCGCACACGTACAACTTCCACGCCTGGCGGTGGCGTCAACCCGACGGGTCCGGAAACGAGGATCACCCGCGCACCCCGCCGCGCGGCCGCGTCGGCGATGGCGTAACCCATCTTGCCGCTCGAACGGTTCGTAATGTATCGCACCGGGTCAAGCGCCTCTTGTGTCGGCCCCGCCGTCAGCAAGACGGTTTCACCGTCGAGATCGTGCCGCGTGGAAAGAATGCGCACCACTTCATCGGCGATTCTCTCCGGTTCGGCCAGCCGCCCCGGACCCGTTGTCCCGCATGCCAGCAACCCGGCATCGGGCTCAATGATGGCATGGCCACGCGCGCGTAGGGTCGCCATGTTGGCCTGTGTGGCGGCGTGCTCCCACATGTTCGTATTCATCGCCGGCGCGAGGAACACCGGCCCTTTAAAAGCCAGGTAGGTTGTGGTGAGAAAATCGCCTGCCAATCCGTGAGCGAACTTGGCGATCAGGTCGGCAGTGGCGGGCGCCACCAGCAGCGCGTCATGATTTTGCGCCACGTGGATGTGTTCCACCGAACTCGACAGCACCTCTTCGGCGCTTCGATTACCGAACAGATCCGTGATTACCTTTTGATTGGTGAGCGCGGCAAATGTAAGCGGAGTGATGAACTCCTGCGCCGCGCTCGTCATGATCACCTGCACCGTGGCACCGCGTTCCTGCAGCGCGCGCGCCAGCTCGGCCGCCTTGTACGCCGCAATGCCCCCGCCTACGCCAAGAGCCACGCGCATGTCAGAACCTTCCAGGAATGAGCGAACTTACTCAGGGACGATGACTTCAATCGGCGCTTGACGATTGGCATCGGTGTATTGGATGAGCCCGCGGCGGACTTCTTCCATTGAGCTAACGGTCGGCTTCTTCGAGGTCGTCGGCAGATAGCTGCGGGCCCCGCTCTGCAACTGCCGGGCCCGTTTGGCGGCGACGATGATGAAGCGGTACGTGCTCATTTCCGGATCGTCGGGGATGACATTATAGGCGTTGCGAATTTCGCTCATGGAATTACTCCGTTATCTTTCTTTGATCACTCGTTTGACGGCTTTGCCGCCTGCGCACTGATTGACCGGAACGACTCGAGAATGGGCCGTATCTCACGTTCCATCCGGTTCCGGCGCATCCGCTCGGCGGCGATAATCGACTTCAGCCGCTCCACGGACTTTTCTACTTCGCGATTCACCAGCACATAGTCGTACTGGTCATAGTGCCGGATCTCTTCGGCGGCTTCCCGCAGACGGCGTTCAATCACCTCTTGCGTATCTTCCGAGCGCGACCGCAACCGCTTTTCCAGTTCCACCCGTGATGGCGCCAGAACGAAAATGCTCACTGCGTCCGGAATCTTCTTCTTTAATTGTGCCGCACCCTGTACGTCAATGTCGAGCATGAGGTCCAGGCCCTCGTCCTCCGCCCGGTCCAGATAGCTTCGGTGGGTGCCGTAATAATTGCCAAAAACCTCGGCATGCTCGAGAAATTCCTGGCGGCTGATCATCTCTTCAAAAGAGTTTCTGTCCGTGTAATGGTAGTTTTGCCCATTCTTCTCTGCTCCTCGCGGCGCACGGGTGGTGTACGAGATGGAAAAGGTGAGCTTAGGGTCGGTATCCAACACTCGCCGCACAAGCGTCGATTTTCCGGATCCCGAAGGCGCGGAGATGACGAAGACGACGCTCATTCCAGGTTCAGGCTCTGCTCTCGAATTTTTTCGATCTCCGATTTTACCCCTAATGCCAACTCCGAAACCCGCCGTCCCGGCTCGCCGGCCGAATTAGACTTCGAAAGCGTCGTATTCGCTTCGCGATGCATCTCCTGGAGCAGGAACTCGGATTTTTTGCCTACTTCGCCGCCGCCGGTCAGCAGGGCCTCCAAGGCGTCGGTGTGCATCCTCAGCCGCGTGATCTCCTCGGCGATGTCGCTGCGATCGGCCAGCAGCGCGGCCTCCTGATACAAGCGCTGCGGATCGGCGTTCTCGATCACCTCAGCCATTCGCTCGCGTAGCTTCGTTTCCAGCGCCGGCAGCACCTGATCTCGCAAGCCCTCAATCTGAAGCGTCGCGGCGCGGATGCGGAATACGCGCGGCATCAGATCGTGCAACAAGTCCGAACCCTCCCGCTCTCTCACTTGGTTGATCTTAACCAGAGCACCCATCAATGCCTCCAGCAGAGCCGTTTGCATCTCTTCTCCCGGCTCTTCTTCGTCGGATTCGAGCAGCATCCCCGGTATGCGGAATGCCGTATTCAAATCCGGCTCCGCGCTCAACCCAAAGTCCTTCGATGCCTGCCGGAACGCCGCCAGCCATGCCTTAAGCAAAGGCTGGTTAAAGGCCACCGGCGCGGCCGCCTGGGTGCGGTGCAGGGTGATGCGAATCTCTACGTGTCCGCGCGCAATTTCGCCTTGAATCGCCTTGCGCATTGCCGGCTCATACGGGTCAAGATCGGACGGAATGTGGAAATGAAGATCCAGCGTGCGGTGGTTCACGCTACGCAAGCTCAGCGTCAACTCGCCGGCCGGTACGGCGGCTCGCACACGGGCAAATCCCGTCATGCTGCGAATGGGGTGAGCGCTTGGGTGGGATTGGCTCATTCGGAATCGGCCTCCAGATATTGCAATTCATGCAGGCGCCGGTAGATGCCGCCGCCGCTGATTAACTCCTCGTGCGTGCCCACTTCGCGAATCCTTCCTCCGTCGACGACAACGATTTGATCGGCCCGCCGGATGGTCGACAGCCGGTGCGCAATGACAAACACCGTTCTTCCCTCCATCAAATTGGACAGCGCATGCTGCACCAGTCTCTCGCTTTCGGTGTCCAAATGCGAAGTCGCTTCGTCCAGTATCAGAATGGGCGCGTTCTTTAGCAACGCTCGCGCAATTGCCAGCCGCTGGCGCTGGCCTCCGCTCAACTTCACTCCGCGTTCCCCGATCAGGCTCTCATAGCCCTGCGGCATCGCTCGAATGAACTCGTCGGCTAAAGCATTGCGAGCTGCTTCCCTTACTTCTTCGGCTGTGGCATTGCGCCGGCCATAGCGGATATTGCTCTCCACTGTTTCGTTGAAAAGGAACGTATCCTGGCTCACCGTCGCAATTTGGCCGCGTAGTGAATCGAGAGTCAATTCACGAATGTCCCGGCCATCGAGAGAAATGCGGCCCGACGTGACGTCGTAAAACCTCGGCAGCAGGTGCGCCATCGTGCTTTTGCCCGATCCGCTCGGCCCCACCAGCGCCACCACCTCACCCGCGCGAATCTCCAGATTTACTTCCTTCAGTGCAAAGCCATCGGGCGAGTTTGGATAGCGGAAACCGGCTTTCTCAAATCGAATCGCATCGCGCAACCTCGGAGCCTCGACGGCGTCGGGCATCGTCTGTACGTGAGGGGAGCGATCCAGATACTCAAACACCCGTTGGCTCGCTCCGAGTGCCTGCTGGAAGATGTTGTGGATGCCCGTCAACCGTTTCACCGGTTCGTATAACATCAACAGCGCCACGACGAAACTTGTGAACTCGCCTGCGGTCATCGACCCCGTTTTGATCTGGTTGCGCGCATAGGTCAACAGCGCCACGATCGTTACCGCGCCAAAGAACTCGATGATCGGCGACGCCAACGCCTGAAGGGCCACATAGCGCAGGCTCGTCGTTTTGAGCTCTGTCGCCGCCTGGCGAAAGCGGAATCCCTCATGTGCCTCGGCCTGGAACGTCTTCACCACGACGTGCCCGCTGAGCGTTTCTTGCAGAATCTGGTTCAACGTCGCCGCGTTGTCCTGTGCAGCGCGCGTCGAACTGCGGATCCGCTTGCCGATGCGCGCCGTGGGAATGAGCACAAACGGGAGCAGCGTCAGGCTCACCACGGCCAGCTTCCAATCCGTCTGCAGCACCACGTAGAGCAATCCCAGCGCGGAGAACGACTGCCGCAGCCAGTCGGCCAGCATATGCGAGATGGCCACCTGGATCTTCTCGATATCGTTCATGATCGACGACATCAACTGTCCCGTCGATGTGGTTTCGAAGAACTGCGCGTCCTGATCCAGCACGCGCTCAAATATCTGCTGCCGCAGATCCGTGATCGCCGAGAAGCCGACGAAGTTCACCAGGTAATTGCCCGCGTATTCACACAGCCCCTTGGTGAGGAACACGACGAGAATCCCAAACGCAACCGCGGTCCAAATATTGCTGATCGACGACGGCACCAATTGCTGCAGCGTAAGCTCGTGTCCCAATACCGACAACAACCGCACGGGCCCCTCCGGCGTCGCCGGATCGAGCACGCGGTCGAAGATGGGCTTGATCAGCAGCGCGATCAGGGCGTGCGCAAGTCCGGCTATCGCCATCAACACGACGGAGCCCGTCAGTGGCGCGGCATACGGACGCGCATAGCGCAGCAGTCGAAAGAGTTCCGTCACGCCTTCACCTCGAGACGCGCCAGCGCAGCGACGGCTTCTTCGTACGAAATACTTTCGCAGGCGCCCTCGCCCTTCAGTAACTCATTCGCGGTTTGCCACGGCCTCCACACAACATGGTCCGAAGGCCCGAACATCACCAGTACCGGTTTCCCAAATGCCGCGGCCATGTGTGCCGGACCGCTATCATTGCCCACAAAGAGCGTCGCCCTGCTCATCAGCCATTTGATTCCCGCGAGCGGCACGCCGGCAAAACACGTGAACTTTTCGAACGGTTCAAAACGATCCGCCGGTGATCCCAGGAACACTGGCGCAATGCCTTTCTGATCGAGAAGGTATTCTGCCAGCCGCACGAATCGATCGGCGGGCCACGTCTTCTCAGGCGTTGCCGCGAAGGGGTGCAGAAGGCAAAACGGTCCCTGCACGGCGGCGGGCAGATCGGGCCGTGTCGCCGGAGCGAACAACTGTGCCCGCGGAATCTCCCGCTTCGGCACGCCCAAATAAAACATGGCCGACGCCAGATGTTCCGCCGTGTGCACGGTCCGCTCTTCGCCTAAAATCTGTTGTGCCCGGGGAATCCTCACATTGTAGATACGCGAAAAACTGTGATGCGCGAATCCAGCCCGCCACCGCGCAAGTGACGCCGCCGTCAGTTGCATGCTCCGCGTTCCGCCGTGGAAGTTCAACGTAAGATCTGGCCGGAATCCTAGCGCTACGGGAATCGATGGCTCGAGCAGGGACGTCACGGCCGGGTTCTCTTCAAACACGGGCCGGAACGCTGGATCGGCCATCACGGCGATGGATAGGTCGGGACGGTATTCGTGCAACAAGGAAATCGCCGGCGTCGTCAACACACAATCACCCAGTGAGCGCAGGCGGATGATCAATACCCGCCCACCGCGCGGTAATTGATCGGCGACGGATGGCATGGATGGCGCTGTCTCGCGGCCCGGGCATCTGGCCCAGCCGCCCGGCCCGGAATTAGCTTTCCTGCCGGGCCTCGTCCACCAACATCACGGGGATGTCGTCGCGAATCGGATACACCAGCCGGCATGCCGGACAGCGCAACCCATTCTCGTCCTGCATCAATTCCACCGGAGTTTTGCAGATCGGGCACACGAGGATTTCGAGCAATTCTTTGCTGACGGCCATAGTTTGAATTGTCAGTGTACCAAGCTGGCCGCTGAACCGGTGACGATTCCGTCCGCTACCCCGCCAATTCCGCGCGCACCTTCTTGATGATCGCCACGTACTGTTCGGCCAACTTTTGAATGCCCGCGTAGTCGCCCGCCTGGATGAGCTTGGCGTCCACCAGTTCACCGCCCACGGCCACCGCGCACGCGCCGGCCTTCAGGAAGTCACCCGCCGTATCGAGATTCACGCCGCCGGTCGGAATCATTTCGATCTGTGGGAACGGGCCTTTCAACGCTTTAATGTACTTCGCCCCGCCCATGTTTCCGCACGGGAACACCTTCACCACATCGGCGCCCGCTTCCCATGCCGCCAGCACTTCGGTCGGCGTGAGCGCGCCCGGGCAGATGACCTTCGAATAGCGCCGCGCCATCTCGATCGTCTTCACATTAAGCGCTGGTGTGACGAAGAACTCCGCCCCAGCCAACATGCAAATGCGCGCCGTCTCGGGATCGAGCACCGTTCCCGCGCCCAACACCAGCTTGTCGCCGAACTGATCGGCAACCTTTTCCAGCGCTTTTACGGCGCCGGGCACAGTCATTGTGATCTCTGCCGCGCGAATGCCGCCGTTGTAGATCGCCTCAATCGCGCGGATGGCTGCATCGGCGGTCGCCGTGCGCACCACCGGCACAATGCCCGTGTCCTGGATGAAGGACAACACCTGGGCCTTCTTCATGCATGTTCTCCTTGCTGGTGCGCGGCCGGGCAGCGTGCCGCACGCGGCCGCGCGGCTTGAATGCCGGCTAGACCGCCACGCCCATCTTCTTGAACCACGGCGTAGCCGGTTTGATGGCTTCGTTCACGGCGTTGATGTTCTTTACGCCTTCGGTCGACAGCCAGTCTTCCAGCGCCTTCACGCCCTGCTTGCCGTACACCGGAATGCCTTCCTTCCACGTCGCGCGTCCACACAGTACACCCGAGTAGTCGGTGCCCGCATCGGCTGCCATACGCAGCGATTCGGTGAACTGGTCATTGGACACGCCCGCGCTCAGGTAAATGAACGGCTTCTTGGCAATCGCAGCTGCTTCCCGGTAGATGTCCAGTGCCTCGGCCATCGAATACGCTTTCTCGCCTTTGTACACGCTCGAACCTTCGGTGTAGGTCGCGTTGATTGGAATCTCCACCTTCAGTACGTCCACGTAGTACTGCGGCTTGGAGAACTCCTCCATGCTGCCGATGACAATCTTCGGCTTCATTTTGGCAAACTCAAGCGTCTTTTCGTGATCCTTCGCGCCCTTGGGATCGTAGCCGATGAACTCCAGGAAAAACGGAATTTCGTAATGTTCGCATTCGGCGCCGATACGCTCAATGAACGCGTGCTTCACCTCGTTGATCTTCGAATCGTCGAACGGTGTGTAATACAGCAGAATCTTAACCGCGTTGCCGCCCCAGTCCACAATGCGCTTCACGCTCACGTCCGGCAAGAGATCCGGGAGCCGCCCCTCATGCGTCGCGTCGTAGCCGGTCTTCTCATAGGCAAGCAGCAGGCCGCAATTCTTATCGCGAGCCTTGGCCGCCGGGAGGCCCCATTCCGGGTCAAGCAGAATGGCGCTTGCATGCGGCGTCAACACCTTCGATACTGCCACCTTGAACTCTTCGATCATCCCGTCGGTCACCGCCGACGAGTCGATTCCCTTCGCCGATGCGATCGACTTCTGCAGGCTGCCGCGTTGATCCATGGCCGCTGCCGCAATGACGCCCTTTTCGTTCGAAAGAGCCTTCAGATGTTTGATTTTGCCTTGAGAAAGTGACATGTTTTGGGTTCCTTGCAAGTATAGCAATTTGGCTTCCGCCATCAGCCTCAGCAGTCCCGGCACCGATGGTAGGGCTTAGGAAGCGATGAATGAAGCTTTTGCCGGCCGGTTAGTCCAGGCCCCGGCGCGCCTGTGCCACGCCTGGGCGCGGGCCACATCGCGCAAAATTTGGGCTTTTAGCGCGCCTGCGTCGGGGAATGCGCGCTCCTCCCGCAATCGGTGGTGGAATTCGACTCGGATTCTCGCCGGTGCAGGTTCAGCAAACGACGATAACACGAAACTCTCGATGCTGAACTCCTGCCCGCCAAACGTCGGCCGGAATCCGATATTGGTCACCGATGCCCAGCGAAGCCCCGACTCGAGATCCGAAACCGAAGTCACATAAACACCCGCCGCTGGGAGTATCTCGGCAGCCGTCTTCAGATTCAAAGTGGGAACGGTTTGTGTGCGGCCGATCCCATGACCGGCCACGACCTCGCCCGACAATCCGTACGGCCTTCCCAGCAACCGCCCGGCCCTGGCAACTCGACCCGCTTCAATCAGCGCACGAATCTCACTCGAACTCACCGCTACGCCGCGTACGGTAAGACCGCACACGATGCTAGTCTTGAACCCAAACTGACGGCCCATTTCCTGCAGCGTCCCTATGTCGCCCGCCGCTCGTCTCCCGAACCGGAAATTGTCACCCACCACCACCAGTCGGGTATCGAGCGCCTCAATCAATATCTGCCGCACAAATTCTTCCGGCGCCAGTTCGGACAGTTCCCGGGTAAACGGTAGCACCACGGCTTGATCGAGCCCCGCCTCTCGCATCCAGCCAAGCCGCTGCTCCAGCGTACTCAGCAAGCGGGGGGCTTTCTCCGGCTTCAAGATACGCGCCGGGTGCGGCGCAAAGGTGAGCGCAGTGGATGCCCAACCGTTGACGCGCCCGGCATCCTCCACCTGGGCGAACAGCATCTGGTGGCCGCGGTGCACGCCGTCAAAGTTCCCAATCGTCACCGCCGCCGGCCCAGCCACGTCGCGCGCCTCTTCAAGCGAGTGGAATACGCGGAAGCTCACGAAGCGTCTCCGAACTCCACCGAGAACTCCAGTCCGTCGTATGCCAGCCGCACATGTTCCGGTAACCGGGCCTCCGTCCGGGAATGTGACAAATCATGCGCGATGTGCGTGAAGAAGGCGCGTTTCGGCTTCAGTCTCTCGACATGTCCCAACGAACGGTCCACGGTCGAATGCGTGGGATGCGGCTTGTGCCGCAATGCGTCCAGGAACAACACATCCAGGCCTTCCAACAACGGAAACGAAGCTTCCGGAATCTCGCTGTGATCCGTCAAGTAGGCCACCGGCCCGATGCGATAGCCGAAGATCGGATTCTTGCCGTGCATCAAGGGAATCGGCGTGACCGTACGCCCGAACAGTTCGAATGGCTCACCGGTCAAACGTACCGGATCGAGCTTCGGTATGTGCGTCTTCACCTCGTTCTCGCAAAACGCGTAGCGAAATACGTTTTGAATCGCGTCCATCGTGTCGCCGGCGGCATAAATCGGAATGGGATCCTTCTGCCGGAAATTGTACGGGCGAATATCGTCGAGCCCCAAGATGTGGTCGGCGTGGGAGTGCGTGAACAAAATCCCATCGACTCTGCGAAGCTCATACCGCAGCGCCTGCTGCCTGAAATCGGGCGTGGTGTCGACCAGTACCGAATGGCCGCCGTATTGGAACACGACCGAAGGACGCAGGCGGTTGTCGCGTGGGTCGTCCGACGTGCACACGTCGCAATTACACCCAATCGTCGGTACTCCAACGCTGGTGCCACTGCCCAGGACGAGCACGCGCAACTGGTTCTCGCCTGGCTCCATTTTGATGGCTATTCGTTTCCTGCGGCGGCGGATTCGGCACTCCCCCCGGGACCAGCACCACCCGGATCGCTCGCCGCTTTCTCGGTCGCCATTACGAAACGGAACCTCAGCTCTGTAATCGAATTCTCAAGTCCGCGCGATTCTTCCGTCGTCAAATTCCCTTTGGTTTTGTCGACCAACATCGCCAACAGGTCGATGAAATGCCGCGCCAGCATCAGGTTTGGCGGCGCCGGCTTGTCCTGCCCCGGTACGGACAGCAAGCCCAGGTTCATCTCCGCCTGCATGCGCAAAGTCGCAGCCAGAAAATCGAAGGATGGTTCCAGGAAAGGTAGGTTTTGATCGTGTCCACTCATCTCGATATTTGATTTTATCTTGAGCGTGGCTCGATAGTCTCTCTCCTAATGACCAAACTCCTCACCACACCAGCGGAAAAAGTGCAGCCGTAGTTGTTTGGATGCAGTGTACACAAGCGCAGTTCTCACTCGCCCGGCTTGCGCGTCGGGACACTACATTAATTCGAAGACCTCTGTGAACGGTGAAAAATAGGTAGGCAGTAGATCGAATTGGCGCGCCGCCATCGAGGAGTTTCTCGTCCGCGGCCGGTGGAGGAGGACAGCCTCCCGTCAATCGCCCTGCCGGATCGGAAACTCCGCCCGTGCCCGCCCAAGCGGTGCCGCCGCGCCTGTCCGCTGCACCACCGCGGTCACGCGTAGTGCGAATGGCCACCGGTTCTGCTTGTCGAGCGCGTCCATCTTGGCTTTCAAGTTCACGGGAAGGCGCACCTCCATGCCAGCTGCCATTTTGCGTGCAGGTTGAATAGGCCCCCAGACGGCCGTTCCACGTTTGCCATAGCGCCCGATCTTCCATTGCACAGTAAACTCAACCTCGACTCCCGCCAAGCCTCCGGCTCCCGCCTCCGGCAACAGCAATACAGCATCCACCACGTCCGGATGCGGAACTCCGACAGGATCGCTGTACTCCCATTGCTGGATACGCACTTCCGTCGTCTTCGCCGGCGGCGAATTGGGATTTAGCCCAGCCATCTGTCCCTCCGACCACCACAGGCAACGAAACTCCAACTGCACCACCGGCCCGGCCGGCTTCCCCGTCTGCGCCCCCGCGCACACCGTTGCCAGCGCCACACACGACAACATTCTCAGTTGCACCATGCCGCCGATGATACTCTGGAATTTGATGGATGGAGTAATCGTCGTGGACAAGTCCACGGGTTGGACGTCCCACGACGTTGTGAACAAGATGCGCCGCATTGCCGGCACCCGGCGCATTGGGCACCTGGGTACACTCGACCCTGCCGCCACCGGCGTTCTGCCGCTGGTCATCGGTCGCGCCACGCGCCTCTCCCAGTTCTACGTGAAGTCAGATAAGGTCTATGAGGCCGTCGTTTACTTCGGCTATTCCACCTCCACCTACGATGCCGAAGGGGAGCGCACGAGCGAGGAACGCGAATTTCATCCGGACCCCGACACACTGTGGCAACATCTGCCCGCATTCCAGGGGACATTCTTACAGACTCCTCCCGCGGTCTCGGCCAAAAAGATTGCCGGTACACCGGCCTACAAGCTGGCGCGCCGGAATATCGAGGTCGAACTGAAGCCTGTGGAAATCACTGTCCACTCGTTGGAACTGCTGGGCTGCGATGGCCGAGAAGCCCGCCTGCGCGTCCACTGCTCCGGCGGAACATACCTCCGATCGATTGCGCATGATCTTGGCCAGTCGATTGGCTGCGGAGCCCATCTGCGCAGCCTGCGCCGCACGCGGTCAGGCGAATTCTCCATCGAACTCGCCGAAACCGTCGAGCAATTGGAAGGTCGTGGTAGTGCAGGGACACTCGGCGAAGTCCTCATCCCCGCGACGCAACTGCTTCCCTCATTTCCAATCGAAACTGTCGATGCCATCACGGCCGGACAAATCCGTCAGGGCCGCGACTTTCGCGTCTCCCCCTTTCGCGTCCAGCGTGGTGCGCGTTTCGTTAAGGCAATCGATTCCGATGGCTCCCTGCTCGCAATTGGTGAATTAAAACTTCCAAACCTATACCACCCCATGATGGTGCTTTAGAACCCTGATTTTATTGATTGACTGGAATGAATTCGGGTTAATCCCTCTTTCAGTGTTCTTTCACGATCGAACGGGTATGCTTGATGGGTGTTCTGGAGTCGGCGCCATCTGATTTGGGGAATTCCGTGCATCGCCGTGTCATGTCCGCAAAACTATCCAGAGAGTCTGTCGCGCGTAGAATACAATTTTTTCTCTGGCCGCGTGGAGGAGTTCAGTGAGGAATCCATCTCTGTTTCCCGCGAGCTTGCCTCACGCAAACACGAAGTGCGAACCTTCGTGCGCACGCCGAAAACAGTGATCAACGGCCCCCTGAAAAAGGGGGTAAGAGTAACGGTCGCGTTTACGACCGTTGACGGCAACCATACGGCGCATCGCGTGATGATCCGCGGCTAGCTCTGCGGCTTGCCGCGCCGTTTGCTGGGCCAGCCATGTTTGTCCACCTGCCGCGCACGCCCGACGGCCAGCGTATCGTCAGGCACTGACGTCGTGATCACCGAACCTGCCGCGATGTAGCTACCCTCGCCGATCTCCACCGGGGCCACCAGGGTGGAATTACTGCCCACAAACGATCGCGCCCGGATATGAGTCGGGTGCTTCTTCATCCCGTCGTAGTTGCAGGTAATCGTCCCGGCGCCGATGTTCACATCCTCGCCGATCACCGAATCGCCAAGATAGGCCAGATGCTGTGCCTTACTTCCCGCTCCTAGTTCGGTCTTCTTCAATTCCACAAAATTGCCGACCACGGCGCCGGCATGCACGTCCGCCTGCATGCGCAAACGTCCAAACGGTCCAAGCTTCGCACCTTTCCGCATTCGGGAATCCGCCACCACGCTGAAAGCCTCGACAACGGCACCGTTCTCAATCGTTGCGTTGGTCAGGATGCTCGCCGCACCGATGAGGCAGTCCTCGCCGATGACGCTTTTGCCGCGAATCTGCGCGAAGGCTTGGATGATCGTGTCCTGCCCGATGGCGACCCCCGAATCGATGGTCACCGTTTCCGGCTTTTCGATCGTCACGCCCGCTAGCATGTGCTCCTGCACCGTTCGCTCTCTCAGCAAACGGTCGGCCACGGCCAGTTCCACCCGGGTGTTGATTCCCAATAGTTCGCTCGGATCTTCAATTGGGTACGCGGTAACCCGGTAACCCTTCGCGACGAGAATTTCCACCATATCGGTGAGGTACAGCTCGCCCGAAGCAGCGTTGGGAGTAACGTCGCCCAAGTGCCTCCACAACAACTCCGCATCGAAACAATAGATTCCGGAATTGATCTCCCGTACCTGCAATTGCTCTGGAGTGGCTGCCTTCTGTTCGACAATTCCCGTGACGTCGCCAGCTGCGTTTTTCAAAATCCGGCCGTAGCCGGACGGGTCGTCGAGAACTGTCGTGATCACCGTACAGGCAGATTGTTGCTTGCGATGGCTCGCCACCAATTTCTGCAGAGTCTCCGCGCGCAACAGCGGGCAGTCCCCATAGGCGACGATCAATAACCCACCGGCCGCCAGCGTCTGACGGCAACATGCCAGCGCGTGTCCGGTGCCCTTTTGCTCGGTCTGCGTCGCAAACCGGACACCACGCCCTTGTAGCAACTCCGTTACCTGCTCCGCCTGATGGCCCACCACCACGGCCACATGCTCAGGCCGCGCCAGTTTCAGCGAAGCTTCCACAACGTGCTCCACCAAGGCGAGTCCTCCCGCTTGGTGCAGCACTTTTGCCTTCTTGGATCTCATCCGCGTGCCGAGGCCCGCGGCCAATATGGCGATCGATATCGTCTCTTCCATGTACTCTCTATTGTCGCCGGGAGTGGCCAGGGAAGAAAGTTGCGCACGGCCGAGAAAGGAATTGGCCGATTCTACCGGGATGCCACCTTGCGCCTGGGCCGGGTGTGGCGCTTCCTCGCCTGCTCGGCCAGGTTCACCGCAATCTCGGCGATTGCATCCGAATTGTGCCGAACCTTCTCGCCGCTGTCCAAAAGATTGCGCCCGATCACTTCCACGCCCATTTCGCGCAAGTGCGGAATATCGTTCTCCACCGGGAATACGCGCTCAGCCGCGTAACGACGACGCATCGCTCCGGTGACCGGCCGTGTGTTGAGAACGGCGTAATCGACGAGCCCCGGACGAGAATGATGGCGGATTGCCTTCACGTGATCGCTCGCCTTGTAGTTCATCGTCTCGCCTGGCTGCCACATCAGGTTGACGAAGTAAACAATCGGGGCGGTTGCCGCCCGCAGTGCCTCGGGAATTCCTTGCACCAGCAAGTTGGGAATGACGCTCGTATACAGCGATCCAGGCCCCAGGCAAATCAGATCCGCCCGCTTGATCGCTTCGAGCGTCTCCTGCAGCGGCAGCACCCGCCGCGGCTTCAACGCGATTCGCCGGATTCGCGTCCGGCTCCGGCTGATCTTGGTTTCGCCGGCCACTCCCGTTCCATCCTCGAGCCAGCCCTCGAGTGAGACGTTTGTCGCTGTCGACGGAAAGATGCGTCCGCGCGTGGCCAGCACTTCCGAGCTCAATGCCACAGCCTGTGCGAAGTCGCCAGTCAATTGCGTCATCGCCGAGAGAAAAAGGTTGCCGAAGCTATGTCCCTTCAGTGAACGGCCCATGTCGAACCGGTGTTGGAACAGGCGCGACAGCAGCCCCTCGTCTTCTGAGAGCGCCACCATGCAGTTGCGAATGTCGCCGGGCGGAAGAATATCCAACTCGCGCCGCAGGCGGCCTGAACTGCCACCGTCGTCAGTGACGGTAACCACGGCAGTGATGTCGATCTCCGGCGAACGGCCTGGTGCCTGCGCGGACTCGCCCCCTGCGTGGGCCGCATATTGCTTCAGTCCACGCAGCAGGGCAGAAAGACCTGTACCGCCCCCGATCGCAACGATATGAAGAGGATCGCCTTTTCTGCTCACTCCTTCGATGCTCCCGGCGGGGGATTTAGGCAGAAGGCCCTCGTTCGGGCTGGAGGATTTCACGAATGGGAGATTGACGTGCCAGAACGGCCCAGTCCGTATCGTTCCGCGCGGCGATTCGATTGGAAGGCTGCAGTTCGATGGCTCGTTGCAAGTGTTGGGCGCTGAGGGAAAGGTCTCCCTGGAGTCCGGCGCACAGGGCGAATGCGTAGTGGAAATGGTCTGCGTCGGGAAGTCCGCGCAAAGCGTTGCCAAGCTGTTCGGCTGCGCCTGTGTAGTCGCCCCGGTTGATAAGGGCGACTCCGACCGCGTAGTAATCTTCGGGTGTCTTGGGTGCGGCCCCATCCTGCTCCAGCCTTCGCTCGCACATCTTTAAATGCGTTCGCGCGGTATGCGCGATATCGGGAGCGGGTCCGGCGGCCACCTGCGCGAACAAGGGCGCGGCGGCTACGAAGTTCCGCTCATGGAAGAGATCCATGGCCTGCGCAAACAGGTCCACTTGTCCCTGCATATCTAGTCTGTCGACGGCTGGATTTGTGTCAGACGATCTTGCATCCGCTCTCCGGATATTCGCCGGCGCGGACTTGGATGTGGGTGCCTGTGTCTTCACGGAACTCTTCTCAGCTCTATCAGCTTGGAGAGAATGCAATCCCGCCACTACCATTCGCTTCCGCAAATTCGACAAGCGAACCTGCGGCTTGAGCCACTCCTCCGAGCGGGTACGCCTCCGGGCCAGGGCCCATAGAACGGTCCGGAGGCTCGCTTATCTCTGAATACTATCCTACAACGCTCCGACTTCTCCTCCAGCGCCTCTCTCCCGGCACTTGGTGAATCTTCACATTGTAGAGACACCGCCCACCGTGTCAAGCCGCGCTGCTCCAACCATGCCCTGAAAGTCGTTCATTTCCCTTCGAGCGCCCAGGCCGGCGATGGACCTTCACCAGGGCCAACTGCGTGGCCATCGGTCCGGCACCGTTACGTTGCGCGTCCCGTGTTTCTAACGCTGCTAATTGCCTTTCTTGACCAGGGGAGTGACAGTAATCTTTCGAAACTCCACCGGCCCATGGTCCCCCTGGAGCGCGAGCGGGCCAGGAGACGACTCGTTCGCATCGGTGGCCATGGCGGTTAGCCCCTCAATCTCCACATGGTCGTGAAGGGTTTTGCCGTTGAGCACCACCGTCAGCTCGCGGCCTACGAGGGTGATGTCGAAGGTCTGCCACTGATCCGGCGGCAGCGTTGCATTCAGTTTGGGGAGCACGCGCGAATACAGGGCCCCGTTTCCGTGCAGGGACACCGGCTGGCCATAGTCGCCGTAGATTTGCACTTCGTAGCGGGCGCGCAGGCCGACGCCCGAATTGGAATCCTGCGCGACGCGAAATTCCAGATGCAACTTGAAGTTGCCGAACTTCGCCGATGTCGCAATATCGGAGGCTTTGTTCTTGTTTTTCATGACGCCGTTCTCGACGAACCATTCCATGGGGCGTCCGGGAAATCGTGGCGACCAACCGGTCATGTCCTTCCCGTTAAACAATTCGATGCTGCGTCCAGGCACCCATGAACCGTCGTCCTTGTCGCGCAACACCGGCGCGCGGCGCCCGGAGAACTTCAAGACCGTGTCGGAGCCTTCGGTCCGAAATGTGCCGTCCAGCGTGCCGGAAGTGGACAACTTCGCGCGATAGTCGAGTTTCTTCCCATTGCGCTCAAACTGCCAGACTAGTTCTTCACCTTCCGTCTTCAACACGGGAATCGCGTCCATCTGGCCGCCCGGCGCGCCCACAAATTTCCCGCGCATGGACCGCGTCCCCGCGGCCTCCACTTCCAGCCACCAGGCGCGCCCGCGTGGCTCGTTCTCCACGGTGATGTTCCAACGGCCGTTGAAATCGCCCGCCTCGGCGAGCAGTGGCGAGGCCGCCATGGCCAGAACCGCGGCCAGTGTGTAACGCGTGATCATGCGTGCAGTATACTTTGCCCATGCCAGCCCCTGTTGCCGCACGCCGCGCGCGCTTGCAAATGCCGTTTGCTCTCCAGCCCGCCTCCGTTTCCGACCCACTTCGCATCACCGGCGTCCGGACGCACGTGAGCGGAACTTCCACCTATCTAAAGATCACCACGCAAGGTGGGGTGGACGGATGGGGCGAGATTCGAAGTACTGATAGCGGACTGCTGGACACTCTACCGAAAAGTTTGGTGGGTGTGTCCGCCAGCGCCTACACTCCAATCGAATCGAAACTGCCGCCCGCTCTCGCTTCCGGGGCCTGCATGGCCATGCTCGACTGTCTCGGCAAACACTGCAAGGCTCCCGTGTATCAGGTTCTCGGGGGGCCCACGCGCTTTAAGGTGCGCGCCATGGCGCTGGTTAATGATGCCGCGGAGGTGAAGCGATCCTACGCCCTTGGCCATCGCGCTTTTTCCCTTTCGATTCCCGCGCCGCCGTTCCCCAACAGCGGCAAGCTCTACGTCAACACGATTCGGACGCTCTTCGACGCGGCGCGCGCTGCCGCAGGCCCAGGAAGCGACTTCGTCCTCAACTGTAATGCCCAACTCACCGCAGGCGATGCCTCGCAACTTGCCGCTGAGTTCGAACGTTCTCACCTGCTCTGGCTAGATGAACCCTGCCGGCACGGGAACACCACCGCCCTGCGCAAGATCAGTGACGAATCGGTGACCCCGATTGGACTCGGCCGGCAGTGTAGGGAAGCGTCCGATTTTCAGGACCTGCTTCGCGAGGAGACCGTCGACATTCTGCGCCCCTCGCTCGATCACTTCTCCCTCGCGCGCATTCGTAAGATCGCTGCCCTCGCCGAAATTTACTACATCGCTGTAGCGCCCACCCACTCCGGAGGCACGCTCATGACTGCGGCCGCCCTGCACCTCGCGGCGAGCATCCCGAACTTTTTCATTCTCCACTTGCCGGACCGCGTGCCCGGCGATCCCGTGAAAGGCCTCGATACCACCGTACGCGACGGCTACATCAACCTTCCGGCCGCATCAGGACTTGGTGTGACGGTCGATCTCGGAGGACGCGCATGAAACGCCGCAATTTCCTAAGTGGCCTCGCCGCCGCGCCCGCCTTCGCGGGGCCCGCACCCGCCTCGCCCGCGGCCGACGCTTGCGCCTGTGCCCCGATGCCGCAACTGCTTCTTCCCGAGGGCTTCGCCAACGCCGGAACCAAGTGCAAAATCACGAACGTGAAAGTTTTCGGCGTCTCGCTCACGCCCGACTCCGACCGCCCATACGTCTTCGTAAAACTGGAAACCAACCAGGGCCTGATTGGTTGGGGCGAGGGTACGCTTGAAGGTAAAGCCGCCGCCGTGATGGCTTGTGTCAACGATTTCCGCGATTTCCTCATTGGCGCCGACCCGATGCAGGTCGAACACATATGGCAGTCGATGTACGTGCACTCGTTCTACCGCGCCGGCCCCGTCATCGGGTCCGCGATCTCCGGCATCGACCAGGCCCTTTGGGATCTGCGCGGCAAGCTCCTCAACCAGCCTGTATATAAACTCCTCGGCGGCCCCTTCGACGAACGCGGGGTGCGCGGCTACTATCACCTTCGCGCCCGTGGCCCTGAAGACTATCCGCGCCTGCGCGAGACCGCCAAACGTGAAGGCATTACCTGTTTCAAGACCGGCATCCCGGGCTATTACGAATGGATCGAGACCAACGCCAAGATCAGTGCCGCCATCGATAGCCTCGCCAAGCTGCGCGAAGGCATCGGCCCCGATATCGACATCGGCGTGGACTTCCATGCCAAGACCTCGCCGGCCGTTGCGAGCATCATCGTCAAAGAGGTTGAGCCGCTCAATCTCTTGTTTGTCGAGGAGCCTTGCCCGCCCGAAAACGTCAAGATGATGCGCAAGATCTCGCGCCGCTCCACCACGCCGATTGCCACGGGTGAGCGCCTGATCGCGTCTTATTCGTGCCGCGAGCTGATCGAAATGGGCGTCGTCGATATTCTGCAGTGCGACATTAACCACGTCGGCGGCATCACGGCATTGTGGAAAGTGGGCGCTGCCGCCGAAGCGAGCGGAATTTCGATGGCCCCGCACGCGTGCGAAGGTCCTATCGGCGGACTTGCGACCGTGCATGTCGACGCGTCGATGCCCAACTTCCTGGTGCAGGAGATTTGTTCCGGCGTAGACATCGGGCCAAATGAAAAGGTGTGGCACGAATGGCTCGGCTTCCCTGCCATGCGCATGGTGAATGGCCGCTACCCGCTGACGACCAAGCCGGGACTCGGGTTCGATCTCAGCGAAGACGCACTGAAGAAGTATCCGTTTGGAGGCACGCGACCCATGGCGCGTGTGTTCCACGACGACGGGTCGGTTGCAGAGTGGTAAGGCGCGATATGGTGTTAGGTCAAGCTATGTACCGACTCGCACTGCTCGCTCTACTTGTCTTCCCGCTCGCCGCCCAGGATCGCCTCCCCAAAATAAGCCACTCGCGGATCGGAACCCTTCAGGTTCGGGTCTCCACCGACCGGCCTTCGTGGCGCTACGAACCCGGAGAGCCCGTCCGCTTCCACATCGTTGCGGTACAGGACGGCCACCCGTTGGGCGACATAAAAGTGACATACCGGATTGGCCCGGAAATGATGCCTCCGAAAATTGATCGGACAGTGCGACTCACCGCCGACGGCCTCACCGTTGACGGCGGCACCATGACCGAACCCGGCTTTCTCCGGTGCATCGCCACCATCGAACGGGACGGGAAGACCTACCGCGGACTCGCCACCGCTGGCTTCCAGCCGGAAGCCATCAAACCTACTCAACAGGACCCCGCCGACTTCGATCAGTTCTGGGCCGATGGCAAGGCGGCTCTCGCCAAACTGCCGATCGACGCCAAAGTTACCCCGCTACCTGAGTACGGCAACTCGGCCGCCGATTGCTTCCATGTGAACCTGCAAAACGTCGGCATGGGCAACGCCCCCTCACGCTTCTATGGCGTTCTGTGCGAACCCAAGGCGCCCGGCAAATACCCGGCGCTGCTCAGCGTTCCCGGCGCCGGTGTGCGCCCATATCGCGGTCTGGCCGAAATGGCGGCGCGCGGCATCATCACACTGCAAGTAGGCATCCATGGGATCCCCGTCACAATGGACCAGTCCGTATACGATTCCTTGGGCGTAGGCGCGCTCGCCAACTACAACACGTTCGGGCTCGACAATCGCGACCGCTATTACTACCGCCGCGTCTATCTCGGCTGCGTCCGCGCAAATGATTTTCTCACCAGCCTTCCGAAATGGGACGGCGCCAACCTGGCGGTAACCGGCGGCAGCCAAGGCGGCGCGTTGTCCATCGTGACTGCCGCGCTCGACCCGCGTGTGCGGGGCCTCGCCGCTTACTATCCGGCGCTTGCCGACGTCACCGGTTACCTGCAGAATCGCGCCGGCGGCTGGCCCCACATGTTCCGCGCCACCGACGGCCGCTGGCTCACCGCTCGCCCGACAAGATCGAGACCTCGCGCTACTACGATGTCGTCAACTTCGCCCGGCGGGTTAAGGTCCCCGGCTTTTACTCCTGGGGTTTCAACGACGAGACGTGCCCTCCGACTTCGATGTACTCTGCGTACAACGTGATTCCCGGAATGAAGACGCTGTTGCTCGCTCTCGAAACGGGTCACAACAATGTCCCGGAGCAGGTTGCTGAAGTGAACGAGTGGCTACAGGAGTTTCTGAAAACGGGTTCGACGAAAAACTGAATGGCGGCCGCGCCCGCGGATCGCATAAACGGTTCGAATTGAAATTTGCTCCCGACGTCACTTCCAGTACACTAAACCCATCACCGTGCAACGACACGCCGCTGCCCGCCGTCTCAGTGTCGGCGGCGCAAATGGAATGCCTTTGAAAACGCGCATGTCCGGAGTGCCGCCACTGAATCGTAAAAGCGCTTGGACTTCAGCATCTGAATTGTCCTTTTCGTTGCGGCTCCTGACTCTCCAATTTCATCTCCACAAGGCGAGAAATATTCTGGCAACGGCATGACTCCTCAACAGTGGCGTGCTCGCCTGCGACCCTTCGCCTGGGCCGCAACGCTGGGACGCCGTCGGTCCCGGTTCTAGTTTACGGTCGCTACTGCGACAAAGGAGGAATTGAATGATTCGAATCATTCACGACTTCAATCTCGCAGTTGGTACAGTTGGAAAATCATGGATCGGCCTGACGCCAACGTCGAGTTGGAACGCTTGCTGATAGCTCGACGGCGGGAATACACGCGGGAGTCCCGCACTGCGATTGTGTACTGCCTCGTGATGATGGCGGTAGCGCTGTTGGGGAGATGGCCAACGCTTCGAGTGGTGACCGCGATTCTGGCCTGCGTCAGAGGGTTCGCGGCATACTACATCATCCAGCACCAAGGGCTCTTGGATGCCACTGCTGCCTCAACCCAACAATCTGCCAAGGCGAGACTCGAGACCATCCTTACCCGGGACTCCGCATTCGTGAAGTCAACTGTTTATTGGTACGCCTTGCCTCTTAGCTTAGGATTGGTCGGGATTGCATTCGCGATATGGCACCATGCTCGGTCGATTCCTATGGTCGTGTTGTGTATGATCCTAGCAATCGGAACCGTAGTAGGCACGCGCCACTTGAACGTCCGAAAGCTTGTGGAAATGGGGCGAATCCGCGGCACCGTTATCGAAAACTCCGACCTATAGCGGGTCACCACAATTTTCTACCACGCTAAATTCGCGGGAAACGGCGCAGCGCGTGCAATCCAGCTTGGGAAGTCACTGCCTCCCCCATCCACTTCCAGTAAACTAAACCCATCACCGCGCAACGACACGCCGCTGCCCGCCGTCTCAGCCGGAGTGGACTGTCTGTCCCCCACCGCTCTCGCGGAGCCGTAGCCCCTTGACCCAGACCCGCGACCAGATCCTCGCCACAATCCGTGAAAGGATGGTCGCCTACGCGTCATCACACTTAGGGAGGGACTTCGCCGAGGATATGGCCCAGGAAACCCTCCTCGTGCTGGAGCAAAAATATGGCGATAAGGACCGTCCCGAGGATCTGCTGCCCATCGCGTTCCAGGTCTTGCGCTTTAAGCTCACGGAGTTCCGCCGCAAAGCCACTCGCCGGGGCGAGTGGGATACCGAGCAGGTCGACGACATGCCGCTCGCCGATGGACGCCCCAACCAGGCGCTCGATCTTGAGCGTCGCGAGCTTCAGGCCCGCCTCGAAGACGCCATCGCCAAACTCGACGGCCGCTGCCGCGACCTTTTTCGCCTTAAGCTCGAAGACAGGACCTTTGAAGAAATCCGGCAAATCATGAACGCCGCCGCCATCAACACGGTCTACACCTGGGATCACCGATGCCGCCAGCGGCTCCTCGAACTCCTGAAGAAGGAGGGCGCACAATGAACCACAGCGACCTCGAAAAGCTTCTCGGCGGCTACATGACCGGCACGCTCACCGAAGCCGAGAACAGCGCTCTCATGCGCGCCGCACTCGACGACCAGCAACTCTTTGACGCCATGGCTGATGGGGAGGCTCTCCGCGACGCCCTGGCCGACCCAGTCTTCCGTGCCCGCCTCCGTGCCCGACTCG
>JBDTVQ010000003.1:0-52242 GCA_040007195.1 Acidobacteriota bacterium
CGGTGGGTGGTTTGCCGGTCAGAAATTGCGTTCCGGCGTTGTAGTTCAGCCATGAGGGCAGGTTGAGAATGCGGATGCGGTAAGGCTGGGAGCCGCCGGCGAAATTGATCTGGATGCTGTAGTCCTTGCCGACCTCGCCTTTCGGGAAAGTGGTCGTGATGCGGGGTGCGTCGTAGACGGTTTGCGTGTAGGTTTTGGTGTCGGTCTTGCCGCAGGAGTCGGTGACGGTCACCTGGAAAGTGAAGTCGCCGGTTTTGGTGGGGGCTCCGATGTAGGTGCCGTCGAGGGTGACGGTCATGCCGGTGGGGAGCGTGAGGATGGGGGCGGAGAAGGTGTAGGGCGGGACACCGCCAGAGACGGCAAATTTTGTAGTGATGAATTTGTTGAGGACGAGGGGGTCAAGCGGGTTGGGTGTGGTGAGGGTGGGCGCAGTGGTCGTTTCGCAGGGGCTGGGTGTGGGGTTGGGGTTGGGGTTGGGGTTGGGGTTGGGGTTGGGATTGGGATTTGGGTTGGGGTTTGGATTGGGATTGGGGTTGGGCGACGCCTGGATCACCAGAGGGAGGGTGACGCTGTCGGTGAGGGCGGTGTTGTCGCCGATGCTGAGTTTTACCTGGGCGGTTCCGGCAGGGCCGGTGGGGGTGCCGGAGATCAGGCCGCTGAGCGAAATCATCAGACCGGCGGGTAGGCCGATGGCGCTCCATTTGGGCGGGCCCGTGACGTTGATGGCGGTGGCCTGGAAGCTATACGGCTGGCCGATGGTGGCGGCGGGCAGGACGTTGGTGGTGATTTTGAGGACGCTCGACGGCGGTTGCGCGGCTTTTATGTGGAGGTCAATGCACCTCTGCACGACGGTGTTGGTGCGGTCGGTAACGCGGACGTCGACACCACAGGTGATGGTGGTGTCGAAGTTGGAGATGACGGTGCCGGTGACGAGGCCCTGGTTGCAGCTCAGGCTGAAATGGCCGACGTTGCATTGGAACTGTTGATAGGGCTTCAAGCCCCCCTGCACGACGACCTGGGCCGAATAGGGCACCCCGGAGATGATGTCCGGCAGGGTTTGTGTGACGATGACCAGCGGCGGAACGACGGTGACGGTGAACGATTGGGAGGCGCTCCCTCCCTGGCTGTCGATGACGCTTACCGAGAAGTTGTAGGTTCCCAGCGTTGTCGGTGTGCCCTGCACGGAAACGGTAGGGCTACAGGGCGACAGGGGGATGGCCACCATCCCAGGGATGCTGAACCCATTGATCGTCCAGGTGTAGCAGACGGACTGCAGGGGGGCGGCTGTCCCGCCGGTGGCATTGATTCCAAGCCAAGGCGAGCCGGCTTTGCCCTGAACGAACTCGAACGGTGCGGGCGAACTGGTGGAGATGGTGATCGCGGCCTGCGAGTGCGCCACCCCTCCCGCCAGCAATGCCAATCCAGCAAGAAACCGCCGAATGCCCCTCATATCGTCCTCCGGTTTGCACTTCCCGGCGCGTAGACACACGCCTGGAAGTTAAACCATAGAGGAAGCAGGGCTTCCGCTCAAGGAATTACCTTGAATCTCTCTGACTAGTTCGGAATCCGGCTATTTTCCGGCCAGATTGCTGTGTTTGCGGCTATAGGTGAAGAACACCACGAAGCCGATGGCCATCCAGACGAACAGGCGCATCCAGTTTTCCAGACCAAGGCCGAACATCAGGATGAGATTGAATACGATTCCGAGGATCGGAACAAGCGGGACGAGCGGGGTCCGGAAGGGACGCGGCATCTCGGGGTGCGTCTTGCGCATGATCAGGATGCCGGCACAGACCAGCACAAAAGCGAAGAGCGTACCGATGGAGGTCATCTCGCCGATCACCTGAATCGGAGTGAGGGCGGAGAAGAGGGCCACAAAGACCATGAACAAGAGGTTGCTCTTGAAGGGCGTGCGGAACTTGGCATGCAGTTCGGAGAAGAGCTTGGGCAGCAGGCCGTCGCGGGACATGGAGTAGAACACGCGTGACTGGCCGAGGAGCATGACGAGAATGACCGATGTATAGCCGGCGATGATGGCCAGTTTCACGGCGGTTTTCAGCCAGACGTAGGGGGTGCGGTCGACGGCGACGGCAACAGGGGCTGCGTCGTCGAGGAGTTTGTAGGGAACGATGCCGGTGAGCACGTGGGCAAAGAGCACATAGAGGATGGTGCAGACGACCAGCGAACCGATGATGCCGATGGGCATGTCGCGCTGGGGGTTCTTCGCTTCTTGGGCAGCGGTGGAGACGGCATCGAATCCGATGAAGGCGAAGAAGACGACACCTGCCGCCCGCAGGACGCCGCTTATCCCGAAGTGGCCGGTTTCACCCGTGTTCGGCGGAATGTAGGGCGTGTAGTTGGCGGAGTCGATATAAGCCCATCCGAAGAAGATGAACAAGATAACGACGCCCACTTTTAGGCAGACAATTACGGAATTGACGCTGGCCGATTCCTGAATGCCGATGATGAGCAGAGTGGACACGAGCACGACGATGACGATAGCCGGGAAGTTGATGATGGCCTGCGAACCGTCTGGGAGCACAGTGAAGGGTGAGTTCACGTACTGAGCCGGGAGTTCGATGCCGTAGTCGTGGCAGAGCGAGACGACATATCTCGACCAACTCACGGCCACGGTAGCGGCGCCCACGGCGTATTCGAGGACGAGATCCCATCCGATGATCCAGGCCATGAATTCGCCCATGGTGGCGTATGAATACGTGTAGGCAGAACCGGCGATGGGAATCATCGTGGCGAATTCGCTGTAGCAGAGTCCGGCGAAGGCGCAGCCGATGGCGGCGACGACGAAAGAGATGGTGACGGCCGGGCCGGCATGATTGGCGGCGGCGATTCCGGTGAGCGAAAACAGCCCCGCGCCGATGATCGCGCCGATGCCGAGGGCGACCAATTGAGAGGCAGTGAGCGTTCGCTTGAGCGAGTGCTCACCGGTGCTCTCGGCGATGATCGTCGCGAGCGGTTTCTTAATAAACAGACTCATATCGTGACCTCCCGTTTCAATTTCTGAGCGCGCACAACGGAACTGCTCGCCGCGCCGGTTACTTCGCGGTTTCCATCAAACATGATGAAGCGACTCCCGCCCTGTGCATTCCTTCACTTCGCGCACAACGGAGCTGCTCGCCGCGGCGGTTGCTTCGCGGATTCCATCAAACATGGTGGAGCGGCCCCCGCCCTGTGCATTCCTTCACTTTGCGCACAACGGAGCTGCTCGCCGCGGCGGTTGCTTCGCGGATTCCATCAAACATGGTGGAGCGGCTCCCGCCCTGTGCGCTTCCACATAAAGTAAACCGGCACACCCAGCATCACGATGATGAGTCCCGGCCAAGTGTAGTTTGGCTTGTACAAGAGCAGAAGAATTTCGATTGAACCCGCAACGAGGATGTAGAGCGCCGGCAAGACGGGATAGCCGATCGCGCGGTAGGGCCGTTCCATACCGGGACGGGTGCGGCGCAACACGAAGAGCCCCGCAATCGTCAGGATATAGAAGAGCAAGACAGCGAATATAACATAGTCGAGCAGATCGCTGTATGTTCCGGTGAGGGTGAGCCCGCAGGCCCAAACGCCCTGCACGATAAGAGAGACGATGGGGGTGTGGCGCACCGGATCGACTTTGGCGACCTGCTTGAAAAACAGGCCATCGAGTGCCATGGCGTAGTAGACGCGGGCACCGGCGAGGATCAGGCCGTTGACGCAGCCGAAGGTGGACACCATGATGGCGGCGGCCATGAGTTGGACGGCGCTGGAGCCGAAAACGGCGCGTGCGGCTTCGGTGCCGACACGGTCGGCGGGCGCACCTTTTATGGCTTCGAGCGGGAGCACGAGCAGGTAGCCGTAATTGCAGGCGAGGTAGATGACCGAGACGATGGTGACGCCCAGGGCGAGCGAGAGTGGGACGGTCTTGCTGGGGTTGCGCATCTCACCAGCGGTGAAGGTGACGCTGTTCCAGGCATCCGAGCTGAACAGAGCGCCTACCATGGCCACGCCGACCAGGCGGAGGGTGTTCCAGTCGAGCCCGGCACCCCAGAAATTCGTACCGAAATTCGCCGCGACGGCGGTGTCATTGCGCCCGAAGAAGATACAGGAAATTACCAGCCCGAGCAGGGCGAAGGTTTTGGCAAAGGTGAAGATGTTTTGTACGAGCGCTCCGGCCCGGACGCCCTGAGCATTAACGAAGGTGAGCAGGGCGATGACGGCGATGGCGACGGCCTGCTGGGGAAGCGCGGGCGCGAAGACGCCGAGGAACTTGGCGAAGGCTACGGCGACGGCGGCGATGGTTCCGGTTTGAATGACGAGGAACATCGTCCAACCGAACAGAAAGCCGAATAGCGGGCCGAAGGCTTCGCGCAGGTAGACATACTGGCCACCGGCGTGGGGCATGGCGGCGGCGAGTTCACCGTAGCTGAGGGCGGCGATCAAGGTGAGCAGCGCGGTAACCACCCACGTCATCAGCATGGGGCCGGGCGCTCCCACCTGACGCGAGATATCGGCGGCGACGATGAAGACGCCGGAGCCGATCATGGAGCCCATGACGAGCGTGGTGCCGTCGAGCAGGCCGAGGCTTTTCTGTAGCTGTTGAGTTGGTTGCGTCATGGGTAAGGGATCATCCAGTCAGGCGGGTCCAATCGCGCACGCGCTGCCGCAACGAGGAGGGGTCGCAGGGATCGGGATAGAGGTCGGCGATGACGGCGACGGAATCGGCTCCGGCGTCGAGAACGCTTTCGACGTTCTCGCGCGTGATACCGCCGATGGCGATCATCGGAAGATTGGTGAGCATGCGCACCTGGGCGATGCCTTCGAGGCCGACCTCGGGGTCGGGCTGCTCCTTCGAGACGGTGGCGAAGGCGGGGCCGATGGCGACGTAGTCCACCGGCTCAAGCGTGGCGGCGCGCATCTGGGCGGCGTTGTGCGTGGAGAGGCCGATGATGGCGGTCTCACCAAGAAGGCCGCGCGCGGTGGCGGCGGGCATATCGTCCTGGCCGAGGTGGAGTCCGGCACCGGTAAGCAGGGCGATGTCGGCGCGGTCGTTGACGACCCAGATGACGCCGTGGCGGCGGCATTGCTCGGCGACCTTGTCGGCGTCCTCCAAATTGCGCTGCGAGGGATTGCCTTTCAAGCGGAGCTGAATGATGCGGGCGCCGCCTTCGATCATGGCCACGGCCGATTCGGGCATGGTGCAGCCGCGACGCTGCAGGGTGGTGACGTCGAGGATGGGGTACAAGCGCGGGAATGCCGTCATTTCAGGTGGCGCTCCAGGAACTCACCGGTGCGGCGGAAGGCGTCTTGCAGGGTTTCGTCGCGCACGAAGCCGTGATCCTCCTGGGGATAGTAGAAGTGTTCGAAGGTCTTGCCTTCCTGGATGAGCTTTTCGGTAAGTTGGACGGCATCCTGGAAAAGGACGTTGGAATCGACCATGCCGTGGATGATGAGCAGCGGGTTTTTGAGGCCGATCGAAAAGTTGATAGGAGCGCTTCGGCGGTAGGCTTCGGGATTCGACTTAGGCGTATTCAGCCGCTGCTGTGTGTAGCCGGCGTTGTAGTTTTCCCAATCGTTGACTGCGGCCCAGCCAACGCCGGCGCGGAAGGTGGCGGGCGACTGGAACATGGCCATGTCGGTCATGAAGCCGCCGTAGCTGACGCCCCAGATTCCAATGCGTTTCATGTCGACGTTGCCGAGCGAAGCCATGTAGTCGATGCCGCCGAGAACGTCGTCGAGGTCTTTGCCGCCCATGTGGAGGTAAACGCCGCTACGCCAGTCGCGGCCGTAGCCGGTGCTGCCGCGATAGTCGAGATCCATGACGACGTAGCCCTGGGAGGCGAGCCAGGAATTGAATACGGAGCGGAGTTCGTTATAACTGCCCCACTGTTCGAGGACGCTGGTGGCGATGCCCGCGCCATGGATGTAGAAGACGCAGGGCCACTGTTTTGCGCCGCGCGATTGCGGGTCGTAGCCGGGCGGGAGCATGAGCTTGGCTTTCACGGTGGCCTTGTCACCGCGCGAGGGGAAGCTAACGAATTCCTGTTTGGGCCAGGGGATGGAAGCGAATGCGGGTTGAGACGAGGTGGTGACGCGCTTGCCGTCAACCCAAAGATCCAAGGGCTGAGCGAGTGTGGCTTGCATCACGGCGCGATGGGAGCCGTCTTCGCTGGCAAGGCCGCAATGAAGTCCGGGACCGGTGGAGAGTTTCTCCTTCACGGAAGTAGAGGGATTGACGCGATAGAAGTGGCGTTGCGCGGTGCTCTCTTCGGTGGAATTGAAGTAGATCCAGCCGTCTTCTCGCCAGTGTGCTTCGGGGCAGGTGAAGCCGGTGACTTCGCCGCGGATCTCCCATTTGCCGCTGGTGAGCTGCTTGCGGTCCTTGCCGTCGGGAAGGGCGGTGTAGAGGTGGGCGAAGCCGTCGCGCTCGCTGGTGAACATGAGGCGTTGGGAGTCGGGCGACCAGTCGACGGCGGGCGATTCGACCCAACGCTCGTCGGTGTCTTCGTTGGCGGTGGAGAAGTCGCCGGTTGAGGCGTCGTAGATGAGAATCTGCGAAGTTTTATGATTCGCGCTCTCGACGGACCAAGCGAGTTTCCTGCTGTCGGGCGACCATAGCGGCATGCCATCTGCGGTCTTCTTGCCGGGCGTGGGCGGCTTCATGGCGACCGGTTTGCCGCCTTCGGCAGGGATAACGTAGACAACGAACTCGGGGCTGTCGTCGGCGGCAACGGAGCGGGCGAAGGATTGCGCCTCGACGTACTGTCCGGAGTAGTTCGGCAGCGGAAGTTGACGCGTTGCGCCTTTGCGCGTGAGAACGGCGAAGCGTTTGCCGTCGGGCGACCAGGTGTAGCCGCTGATGGAGCCTTCGGCCGCGGCCGCGAAATCGGTGACCTGCCAGAGTTGGCCGTTTTCGAGGTCGAGAACTGTGAGCTGGCCGCCGCGCATGGTGGCGAGCTTCTTGGCGTCGGGTGAGAATTGCGGCGACGACTCGGGGGCCTTGGTGCGTGTGCGGCGGAAGGGCGCGGTCATGCCGTTCGTGGGCACGGTGAAGAGGTCGCCCTTGTAGATGAAAGCCGCCTGGCGGCCGTCGGCGCTGAGGGCGAAGCTGCTGAGGCCGGGCTCGGGCATCACGTAATTTTTTCGGCGGGAGTCCTTCTGCTCGGCGGTGAGCCAGAAGTCGTCCTTGAGTGTTTCGAGACGGGTGAGGCGCGTGGGAATGCCATTGCGGGCATCGACTGCATAGAGGTCCAGGAAGCGGTTGCCTTGCTCGTTCCACAGGAATCCGGCGACGGGAGCGTGTTTTGCCCAGGCGATTTTGTCGGGACGCGTGCCCCACACAAACGGGCGCGTGTAGAGGCGGTCGAGCGTCCACATGGGCGCCTGGCCGAATGCGGCAGTTACGGTCGCGAAAATGAGCAGCCACCGCATGAATAGAATGGACCATGATAGCTTGCCCGTTGCCACTGGAATCAATCGCGCGGCTGGAATTGGGCCACTTCCCCACGCCGCTCGTGCCGATGCCGCGCTTGCAGGCCGAAGTGGGATCGAAGCAACCACTTTGGATTAAGCACGACGACTATTCCGGGCCGGGATTCGGGGGCAACAAGGTGCGGAAGCTGGAGTATGAGCTGGCGGCGGCCCGGGCGGCGGGAGCGACCGACGTTCTGACCACCGGCGGATTGCGGTCAAACCATTGCCGGGCTACGGCGGCGCTGGCGGCGCAATTAGGGCTGCGCTGCCATTTGGTGTTGAATGGAACCGAACCGGGGGTAGGCGCGGCTGAACCCGCGAGCCACTGGCTGGACAAGATGTACGGAGCGCAACTGCACTATGTCGCGCGGGGTTCGGATCGTGCTCCGGCGCTGGCGGCATTGGCGGAGGAGTTACGGGGCCAGGGGTGGCAGCCGTATGTGATTCCTCTGGGGGCTTCGTCGCCGCTGGGGGCATGCGGATTTGTACGGGCGGTATTCGAGATTAAGGAGCAGTGCGAGGCGCACGGGTTCCGGCCGGCGGCGATCGTGCATTCGACCTCGTCGGCGGGGACGCAGGCGGGGCTGGCGGCGGGATTGAAGCTGGCAGGAATGGACGAGGTGAAGCTGGTTGGGGTGAGCGCGGACGACAGCGAGTCCACCATAACTGTCGAAATCTGTCGAATTGTCGAAGGCATGGAGCCGCTGATGCGGCTGGCGAAGGGTGAACTGGCGTCACTCGTTCATGTAGACGACCGGTTTACGGGCGCAGGCTACGGCATCCCGAGCGCGGAGGGGACGGCGGCGGCGGAGTTGCTGGCACGATATGAGGGCGTTGTACTCGATCCTGTTTACACGGCGAAGGCGATGGCGGGGATGCTGGCGATGCTGCCCGGACTACCACAGGGGGAGGTACTGTTTTGGCACACCGGCGGGCAGTTGGCGCTGTTTTCTCGATCCATCTGAAGAATTGGACTGTAGGTTGCTCCGATTTTTGCCGTTGAAGTAATAGGAAGGTGAGGTTTACTTTCTGAAATACTTCAGGCTGGGGCGGCCGAAGGCGCGGGTAGCCGTGCTCGCGGGGGTGTGCGTGGCCGCCGGAGCCGCTTGGTTTTTCCGGCAGACCGGATCTGAAATTCGGTCCGCGCGGATTGGTGTGGATGCCGCGGCCCCGTATCAAAGTTGGGACCCGAAGCGCGGGGCGATGGGCTTCAGTGTCGAAGTGATCAGCGAAGCCGCGCGGCGCAAAGGGATTCGTCTGACGTGGGTGAACGTGCCGCAAGGTCCCTATGAAGGCATTAAAAAGGGATTAGTCGATCTGTGGCCGCTCCTGATGGTGCGCCGCTCGGCAGTTTCTCCGCCCCATTTCACGAGGCCTTGGCTGCATAACCAATATGTTGTGATCTGGGTCGGACAGCCTGGTTCGGAGGAGCCGTCATCGGCGAGCTTGCGAATCGGCCATCTGGGCGCACCGCAGGCAACGCGAATCGTGCGGGAACGATATCCGCAGGCGGAACTTGCGCCGGTGGAGAATCGCCAAATTGCGCTGCAAGCGCTCTGCGCGGGTAAAACCGACATGGCGTTCATGGAATTGCGCCTATTGGAGGCGTTCCTGATGCAACGCCCGGCGGGTTGCGAGTCGGCGCCGTTTCGTGTGCATGTGTTGAGCGACGAATCGAGCGCACTGGCGATCGCCTCCTCCAACCGGTATGCGGACCTGGCAGATGAGTTACGGGACGCCATTGAAGATCTGAACCGCGACGGGCTGATTTACGCCTATATGGACCGGTGGTTCATCTTTACGAGTGTGGAAGCGAAGTCGCTGCTCGTGATCGACGAGGTACGGCGGCGCAATATGTTACTCGGCGTCGTCATCCTGGGGCTGGCGTTTTTTCTCGGATTGCTCACTTTCCTGCTGCGGCGGGTGCGCGCCGAGCGCCGGACGGCCGATCTGGCGAACGCGGCCAAGAGCGAGTTTCTGGCCAATGTGAGCCACGAAGTCCGGACGCCGATGAACGGCGTGATCGGGATGAGCGAGATTCTGCTGGAGACGCCGTTGAGCGAGCAGCAGAAGGAGTTTGCCGTAACGATCCGCGATTCAGCGATGACGCAGCTGGCGATTTTGAACGACATTCTCGATCTGGCGAAGGTGGAGTCGGGAAAGCTGACACTGGAGGCGATCGGATTTTCGCCGGCGCGGTTACTGGACCAGTTGCACGCGATGTTCGCGTTGGGGGCGGAGTCTAAAGGCCTGGAGTTCCGTGTTGACGCGGCGGCGTCGCTGCCGCAACATGTGGTTGGCGACCCGCTGCGCCTGCGGCAAATTATTGCGAACCTCACGGGGAATGCGATCAAGTTCACGAGCCAGGGATTCATAGAACTGGGGGCACGGGCGGCGGTGAGCGGAACCAGTGCACTGTTGGAATTTTGGGTCCGTGATTCGGGGGTGGGGATTCCCGCCGATGCACAGAGACATGTATTTGAGAAGTTCTCGCAGGCCGATACCTCCACCACACGGCGATATGGCGGTACGGGTTTAGGGCTGGCGATCAGCCGCGAACTGGCCGACCTGATGGACGCCAGTTTGAGCGTGGAGAGCGCCGTCGGCCAAGGCACGTGTTTCCGGCTGCGGGTGAAGCTTCCGTTGGGCGAGCTACCCGCAGCGGAACCGTATGCAGTTTCGCCCGTTACGGGACTGGCGCAACGTCCGCCGCACCGGATCCGTATTCTTGTTGTTGAGGACAACGCCATCAACCGCCGCGTTGCGGGCGAGATGATTTCGCGGCTGGGTTATCAGGTCGAGTATGCCTTCAATGGAGTGGAGGCCATTCAACGTTTCGACACTCAGGAGTTCGACCTGATTCTGATGGACTGCCATATGCCGGAGATGGATGGTTACGAGGCGACGCGGCGGATACGCGCGATGAACTCGATACGCCGCTACGTGCCGATCGTGGCGCTGACGGCGGGGGCAACGCCGATCGACCGGCAGAAGGCCCTGAACTCAGGGATGGACGACTACCTGGCCAAACCGTTCCGCCGCGAGGAATTGGCGGCGCTGCTGCAACGCTGGCTGCTGGGGACGGCACGGGAGAAGCCGCCGGTAGAGCACTAGCGATTGCAGGGAGGCCGGTGGCGGAGGGCGGCGGCGATAACGGTTTGCCCAACTTCGACATCGGCGCTGTCGATGGCTTCCAGGTGCAACTCGACACGGCGTGCTTCGATTTCGGCGGCGCTCATGCCGGTGTAGTTCAGACGGCAGGGCGCCAGATCGACTCCGCTCACGCGAACGGCGAGGCCAAAGGTGCGGCACGCCACTGGACGGTACTCATACAACTCACACGCGCCGGTTTCCAGTTGCAGAGCCGGACAGGGAATCATTTCGTAGCGAGCGGAGTAGAGTTCTTCGGCCGCGCGGGCTTCGTCCAAGATGCCGCTGAGCCAGTCGCCGGGAAAGCCCGGCCGCATGGCGAGCATCGCCTCGGCAGCGCGTTCCCGCAGGCGCCCGGCGCGCTCCGGTTCGCTTTGTTCCATGGCATCGAGCCCACGCCGCAGTCGAGCCGCGTCCTGCATTGTGATGGGAAACGGGCCGAGGCAGCAACCGAAGCAACCGGCGCGGCAGACGGCAGCGTCTCCAGCGCGGCGCCGCGCTTCGTCCAGGCCGTCGTCCAAAATGCGCAGCAGGTGGTCATCCCGTTCCCAACGGCCGGCGGCGCTCATCGGGAGGCGTCAACCTTGGCGCGCGCCGAGGAGTTGGACGCGCTGGAGAATCACTTCGGCGGAAGCGGGCTCGTCCCAGGTCTGCACGATCAACATGCCCGCCTGGGCCAGATCCTCGACGGGAATATTGACGATCTGGGGGCCGGGCGTGCTGCGCAGCGGCAGCCGGTATACGTAATTCTGGCCGGATTCGGTCAACAGGCCCAGACCGATCCGTCCGAAATTGACCATGAGTTCCACCCGCAGCAGATATTCGCGCCGTTCCGAGCGGGGGCGCTTGAACCGTAGCTGGCACGCATAAGCCCAGGGCGTGGCGAGCGTGCGGAGGCCCAGTGTGCTGCGGAATCTGCTCAACCTGCCGCATCCCTCCACGACCGAACTCCCGGTAAAGTGCCAGCCCTCGGCCGCGCACTGCAGTTCCGACTCGTCGAGCGTGGAGAGATAAAAGGTTGAATCCCCGTGCACCTTAAGGGCTCCGTCCTCAACACGCAGACCGGCGGCTCCGGCGGGACGAGACTCCCACTCATCGCGCAACGAGGCCCAGGCGTCGCGAGGAGCGGTGGACGGGCGGAAGCGCCCGCTGAGCCGCGTCTGCAGGGTGAGGCAATCCTCGAAGCGCCGGGGATGGACGGTGGCGGATATGCGATCGGTTCCGCTGAGAGCATTCACTCCCGTGGCGGCATAGGAGAATCGGGCGTTTGTCTGGGCAAACAGAGACAGGCCGAGGTAGCTGTCCTCGGCGGTATCCATTTCCGGATCGACGAGCAACCCCTCGTGCAGCAGGTCGCGCGAGGCGACAAAGCCGTTTGTGCTGATGGCGCCGGCGATGTGTTCCAGGACATCGCTTTGCACGCCATAGCGGACGATGTGGCGGCGGTCCTGCCCGCTGCCGACCACCTCGCGAAATTCGTCTTCGACGGCGACCGACCCGCTGTAGGCGAGGAAGGCTTTCTGCGGCTCCAGGGGAAGCGGATCGAACATACGTTCGAAGTGGTCGCTGAAGACCCAGTCGTCATCGTCGAGAACGGCGAAGTAGTCGCCTTCGACCGCATTCAATCCGGCCCAGAGACTTTGGCTGCAATTGCCGCCCGGGCATTCCACGACCTGAATGCGCTCGATGTTGGGCCATGTGGCGTCGAGGATCGGCGAGAGGTCCAGTTCATGATGCCGGACGAGAATCAGGTGGAAGCGGCCATAGGTCTGGCGAGTGAGCGCCTCCACGGCGCGGCGCACCATCTCCGCCGGCCGCGTGCCGCAGCGGGTGACCACGGAGATCAGGGGCCAGTAGCACTCCCTGGCGCGGGCGATATTCGTTGCGCGGCGGCGCATGAGACGGTCGTGAAAATCGACGGCATTGGCGATCAGGACCTCGGCGGAAAACCGGGATTCGAACACCTGCCGGGCATGCTGGGCGCGTTGGAGGGCTCCCGCCGGGTCGGCGTACATGCGCTCGCGTGCCGCCAGGATGTCGCGAAACAAAACCGGGTCGGGCAGGCGCTGATCGATGTAGTAGAGGCTGTCGCCAAAATTCTTGCGGAGCCAGGGGATATCGCAGGCAATGGCGAGGGCCCCGACCGAGGAGATTTCGAAGACGCGATTGGAGATGACGTCGTCGCGGAGGTGGTTGTCCGAAAGCAGGCACAGTCCCACACCGCATTCGGCATAGCGCGCCTGCACCGATTCTCCGTCGAAGGCGAGTTCGCCGCCGTAACTCTTTCGGTCGATATCTTTCCAGCCCGCCTCGGGACCGCCGATGGAGATTCCGGACTCCTGGCTGAGCGACCGAAAGAGGCGCGCACGGCGTTTGTCCCAGTTCGTGCCGAAGTAGGCGATGGTCAGGCGCCGCTCGCGGAGCAGGGTCTCCAGATCAGCCGACCGCGATTGCCGCTGGCAGGTGGTGTAGAAATATCCGATGTCCTGGTCGCGCCCGATGGAGAATGCCACGTCGCGCCCGAAGCGGATCATGGTGTCGGAAATCGCCAGGAATCCGTCGTGTGTTCGCAGGTTATTGAAGAACTCGCGCGTCTGTAAGTAAGCGGCGCGGGGATCGTGAATGACGCCGTAGCTGGGGAAATCGTTGAGCTTGGGGCGGGTGGACGCGGGAGCAAGAACGAAGTCGGGCGCGCATGCCTCGACCTCGTCGGAATTGGCGCAATGGATAAGAATGTGCCCGATGCGTTCACCGGCGATCCGCATCGACTCGAAGGCCTGATTTTCGGCGGCATTCCGCCATTGATTCAGGAAAGCGATCTTCATTTGCTTAGCAAGCCCGGCAGCGTCGTTCCTGGCCAGGCCAGAAGTCCCTCTCCATGACCGGTCATGCGACTATTCAAACATATATTCTATCGAATGTTTCTGAATCGTTTGCGGTGCGGAGCGTGAAATCCGGTTCACGAAAAACTCCGTGACTACCTAAGGGAACTACCGGTAGACAAGTTCCACGCGGCGATTTTTCGCGCGGCCGGCTTCGGTGGAGTTGGGAGCGATCGGCGCATAGGGACCGACGCCCGCTGCGGTGAGTCGCGCTCCATTGATGCCGCGATGAGAGACGAGTTCGCTCACCACCGCAAGGGCGCGGCGCATGGAGAGTTCGAGATTGGCGGGGGCGTCGCCGATGTCGTCGGTGTGGCCTGCGACGTAGAGCCTGAGCGCCGGCTGCGCTTTCATGAGCGCAACGATTTCGACGAGAGTGGGCTCGGATTCCGGTTTGATCACTGCTTTGCCGGTGTCGAAGTGGATGCCGTAGAGAGCGACGTGGCCTTCCTGGCCAAGCGCGGTGTGCATTTGGGCGGCGGTGACTTTGCCCGACTCCATGATGGCGGATTCAATGATGTCGAGTTGGACAACCACCTGGCCCTTTTCCAGGTTGACGCCGTTGGGGACGATGCCGTTCTCGTACTCCGTGAGGTAGAGCGCGATGGTGGCGCGGGAGGCGGGCGTGCTGACGCGGCCCGCGTAGTAGCGCTGTGCGTTGTAGCTGTACTGAAGGACTTGGCCTGTCTGCTCCATGGAGAGGTCGACATAGCGTACGCCGAACATTCCGAGCGGACGATCGCCCGCGCCTTCGAAAAGCGTTTGCGCCTTCAGCCCGGCAAGAGCGTTCAGGTAATTGCGGTAGACTTCGACGGCAGTGCGGCCCTTGGGGATGACGTAGGTGATGCGGGTGAGCTTACCTTCGAGCTTTTCGCTTTTCGCATAAGTAGTGGGCGGGGTGACTTCCACGATGCGGCCGAGCGGGAGTGTGTATTCGTCGAAGGGCTTTTGCACGTAGCCAATAATTTGCGCGCCCGCGTAGCGTGACAGGAGCGGGTGGTCGTGGGAGCCGGGCAGGTCGGCAGCGATGGCAGCAAGCGCGCTGATGGCCAACAAGACGAAAAGGCGGATGCGAGGCGGCATTGCCCATAGGGTACCCTGTTGGATTCCAGATTGGAGTGACGATGGACCGGCGGGAATTTGTGGTGGCGGGGATGGGGGCGGGACTTGCGGGCTGTGTAAGGCAGGGCTCCGCGGAACGCAAGCAAGGGGAATTTTCGCTCGACGATGTGTCGTTGACCGAACTTGCCGATGGGCTACGTCAGGGCCGGTGGAAATCAGTGGAACTGGTGGACTGGTACCACAAGCGGGCGTCGGAGATTGACAGCGGTGGACCGAGGCTGCGTTCCATCCTGGAGCAGAATCCCGATGGGCGAAGCGAAGCCTGGCGGTTGGACGAAGAGCGGCGGAAGGGCCGCGTTCGAGGCCGGCTGCACGGCGTGCCGGTGTTGATTAAAGACAACATCGATACGGCGGGGCGCATGATGACGACGGCGGGGTCGCTCGCGTTGTCGGGCTGGCGGGCACCGGCCGATGCGACGCTGGTGGGGTTGTTGCGGCGGGCCGGGGCGGTGATTCTGGGCAAGACGAATATGAGCGAGTGGGCCGGCTTCCGATCTATCCGGGGGACTAGCGGTTGGAGCGCGCGGGGAGGGCAGACGCGCAATCCGCACGTGCTGGACCGTAATCCGTCCGGGTCGAGTTCGGGGTCAGCGGTGGCAGTAGCGGCAAGTTTGTGCGGAGCGGCGATTGGGACCGAGACCGATGGTTCCATCGTGAGCCCTGCATCGGTGAACGGCATTGTGGGAATTAAACCGACGGTGGGGCTGGTAAGCCGGGCGGGCGTGATACCGGTTTCGCATTCGCAGGATACGGCCGGGCCGATGACGCGTTGCGTGATGGATGCGGCAATTTTGTTGGATGCGCTGGTGGGTGTGGACCCGCGCGATGCGGCAACAGAGGGTCAGAAGGGCCGGGGGGTGGGGCACTACGCCGAGACGCTTGATGCGACGGCCCTGCGCGGGGCGAAGCTCGGCGTGGTCAGGACGTTTTTGCAGAATTACCCAGCCGTGGACAAGGTGTTGGACGAATGCCTGCGCGTGCTGCGGGATCGGGGCGCCACGATCGTGGACGTTAAGCTGGAAAACAGCGGCAAACTGAGCGAGGCCGAGATGGAAGTGATGCTATACGAATTCAAGGCCGGGGTGGAAGCGTATCTGGCGCAGTTGCCCGCGGGGAAGCCGCACACCCTCGCCGAGTTGATCGAATTTAACAAGCGCAACGCAGCGGCGGAGATGCCGTGGTTCGGCCAGGATTCCGTTGAACAGGCCGCCCGGAAGGGCCCGCTCTCGGACAGTGCCTATCTGGAAGCCCGGCGCACGTGTTTGCGTATCAGCCGGAGCGAAGGTATCGACGCGGTGATGGCGCGGCATTCGCTGGATGCGCTGGTGGGGATTACCGACGGCCCAGCGTGGTCGACGGATTGGATAAACGGCGACCACTTCTCCGGCGGTTCGCCCGTATGGGCGGCGGTGGCGGGGTATCCGCACGTGACCGTGCCCGCGGGGATAGTTTCTAACTTGCCGGTGGGGTTCAGTTTCATTGGGCGGGCGTGGAGCGAACGCGCGTTGATACCTTTGGCGGGGGCGTTTGAACATGCGACCGAGGCGCGGCGAAAGCCGAGGTTTCTTGCTACGGCAGTGTAGTGGAGCAGCGGCGTAGCGAGGCAGCGGGGCAGCAGCGAGACTCGGAAAGCTGGCGTTACTTACCTACGCGCCGAAGTTTTAAGCGAACATTTTCGGCGGAAGTCCGTCTCTCTTCCAACAGGGTTCTGATGACCGCGAATGCCATGTCCGCAAGTCCCGGAGAAGAAGAGGTACGCCAGGCGCTAGAAAAGCTGCTGGCGAGCCGCCGTTTCGCGCGTGCCGAACGGCATTCGAAGTTCCTGCGTTATATCGTCGCCGAAACGTTGACCGGCAGGGGGCGCCAACTCAAAGAGAGCCTGCTCGGCGCCGAGGTGTTTGGGCGCGCGGTGGATTACGATCCGCGCGTTGACCCGGTAGTGCGCGTAGAGGCAACCAAACTGCGTGGCCGGCTGGAAGAGTATTACCGGGTGGATGGTGCAGCCGAGCCGGTGATCATCGATTTTCCCCGCGGGGGATACGTTCCTCATTTCCGCTTTCGCGAAGTGGCCGCGGTAGTGGAGGAGGCCGCCGGGGCGGCGCTGCTGGAGGGTGTGCCCGCCGCCGCCAATGGCGACCTGAGCGGGACGCCACGCAGTACGTCGTGGACCAAGCGGTGGTTCTTGGCGGTGGCGATCATGGCGCTGGCCGTGGCGTCGTGGTTGGGATGGAGTATGCGGAGCGCGCCACAGGGCCGGGTGGTGGCGCTGTTGCCGCTCGAAGACTTGAGCGCGGGGCAGATGGGGACATTGCCCGAAGCGCTGACGGCGGAATTGCGAATGCGGTTAGGCAAGAGCGATGGGGTACGGGTGGTATCCAAGACGAGTTCACGGGCCGCGGTGAAGGGCACGGTGGCCGGACGTTCCGACCTGGATGCCCGGTCGATTGGGCGCGAATTGGGAGCCGACGTGCTTTTAGAAGGGTCCTTGCGGCGGGTGAGTGAGGGCCAGGGCGCGAAACTGGCGGTGATGTTGCAGCTTGTGGATGCGCGTAGCGGCCTGGTGGTATGGACGGGCCGCTACGAGTGCGATTCGTCGCTGTGGGACGACAAGGCGTTGGAGACGATTGCGCGCGAGGTGCGGACGGCGGTACAGGCGCGCGGGGCGTAGATCGCGTTTCGCGGGAAGCCGGGCTTGAGGAGAAACCCAAACCGTGTTGCGATGCGCGCCGGGAGCGCGGGTCGCGGAGCCAGCGTGTCCCACGAAACCCAACCAACAGGTTGGTTGTTGATCCGGGCGTGCCGCGAATCCTCAGAGCCGGCGGTACGGGTAAAACGGCGGTACAGGTTGTTACCAAATTCCAGCGGACCAGCGGGCGCCTGGGCCTCTCGTTTGATTCGCGGCCAGAAAGGTGACCAATTTGGATGGGTTGGGTTTGATGCGCAGCACGAGGGTGATGGGAGCGGGACGAGGCGAAAGGCGAGGCGGTATGCGGATTTGAGGACAAATGAGCGCAGTCTGTGAAGTGAAAGTATTGGAGGAATATTCCGTATTGGCGGCCAACGATTCGACCGATGAGAAATTTGGATGAGCATCACCCCACTCAAATTCACCGGTATCAGTAGCTTCTCGGAGGACTTCCAGACGATCCTCTCGCGGGCCGTGTCGATTGCATCGGTGCCGGTGCAGCAGCTACAGAACGATCAGGCGAATTTGCTGTCTCGAAAACAGTCGTTGGGATCTCTGCGGACGGTTGTGGCAGACTTAGCGCTGGCAGTGGAGGGCTTGGGCGGAATCGGCGCCAACCGGAGCCTCAGCGTAGCCTCGACGAACAACAACCGGGTGTCGGTGACCAACAACGGCGCGGCGGCGACGGGTGTGTATCACATCACAAATATTGCGTCGGTGGCGGCGGCGGCGAGCGAAAATTTCGCCGCCGGGTTGGACACCCAGGATGCGACCGAAGTGGATGCCGACGGAAACCTGGAACTCCTGCTGGGAACCAAGACATATGCCATCAGTTTGACCAGCCAGACAAACAACCTGGTTGGATTGCGGGATGCGATCAATAGTTCCGGCGCTGGAGTAACGGCGACGATCATCAATTCGGGTAGCGGCAGCGGCGCCTATTACCTCTCGGTGACAGCCCAGCAGCCAGGCGAAACCACGTTAGCGCTCAACTCGGAGGCCGGCAACGCGGGGAGCAATCTGATCACCGCGGTTAATCAGGGCAGCAATGCCGAGTTCGATTTGAACGGCATTCACGTCACGCGGACCGACAACACGATTTCCGATGTCGTGGCGGGGCTGACACTGAACATCCTGAGCCCGACCACGGACGGCGAGGACGTAACCATCACGGCCAGTTCTTCGCGCGGGACCCTGGCCACCGGTTTGAACACGTTCGTGAACGCCCACAATGCCGCGGCCGGCGCCGTGAACGCGCACATTGGACAGAATGCGGGCATTCTCACGGGGGATCCGGTTTTACGCCAGATTCAATCGGCGTTGCGCCAGCTGACGGGCTACTCGACTTCCGGCACCATAGGCTCATTGGCCGCGCTGGGCATCGAGCTGGACAAGACCGGGAAAATGAGCTTCGATTCGACCAAGTTCTATTCGCTCAGCACTTCGCAGTTTGAATCGGCAATGGATCTGGTGGGGACCACCCACAGCGGTTTCGGCGCGCTGGCGAGCAAACTGGATGAGATCAGCAACCCTTTCACGGGACTGATCAAGAAACAGCAGGAGTCCATTGACGCGACCGACACTCGCATCGACAGTCAGATTGCAGCCGTGACCCAACGGATATCGGTGATGCAGAGCACGCTGTCATTGAAGCTGCAGCAAGCCGACCTGCTGATCAGCCAGTTTAGCGCGCAGCAGTCCCAACTGGATGCCGTGATCAAGTCGCTCAACACGGTGACCTTTGGAAAGGAAAATGGCTGATGAGCGTCTGGGCCGAGGCGCTGGCCGAGTTGGAACGCCTGGATTTTGAATTGGCACGAAGCGCCGGCGTGGCCGAGGCGGGTTCGTGGCTAGAGCAACGCGCTCACCTGCTGCGGCGCCTGGCCAAATTGCCGATTGAGGAGGCTGGGCAAGCGGACCGCGTGCGACTGGCACGGGCCGACACCCGCGGCCGGGAATTGCAAGCGAAGTTGCAGGCCATGCAAACCCAGATTCGCGCGGAAGCCGGCGATCTGTACTCCACCCAGTTATTGCTCCGCGCGCTGCAACCGGACCCCCACAGTCCCCATGTCAGCTTTGAGAGCTAGGTAACAAACTATCCAGATCGATCGGCCGTGGCCTGGCTGCTACCTGCTACCCTGCTTGCGAGAATTCAATCCGATCGAGAAGGTCTGATCGCAAATGGGAGTCAACCGTGTGTAGCGAGGCGGTCGCGCACGCGCTCAACCACGAAAGCCCAGTCTCCGGGCGTAGTCTGCCGGAACAGCCGAATGGAGGGATACCAGGGAGAATCCTCCCGGTCGAGCATCCAGCGCCAGTCGGCGGCAAAGGGCAGCAGAGTCCAGACAGGCTTGCCGGCTGTGCCCGCCATGTGGGCCACCATCGTATCGACGGTGATGATCAGATCCAATCCGGCGACGATCGAGGCCAGTTCGGCAATACCGCCGTCTTCGGTCTCCACCTGGAGCGGGCGCCATGACCCAGTGAGAGTGCCAGTCTCGGAGGCCTGCGGGCCGCGCTGGAGGGAGAAGAACTCGAATCCAGGAAGCTCGGCCAGCGGCGCCAGTTGTTTGAGGGAAATCGACCGGTGGCGACCCTTGGTATGGTCCGGATGGCCGGCCCAGCAGAGTCCCACCTTTTTGCGGTTCCCACCGCCCAGGTCGGCGGGCGCTATCTCAACGGGAAACCATGGAGGAGGGATCACATCGAAACAGCCGGGCAGGCTGAGGAGAGGGATGTGAAAGTCGGCTCGAACAGGTTCGCTGCCTCGCGCGCGAACCACGATGCCCGGGAACCTTTCGAGGAGCGGCGTAAGCCGCGGCTGAACCTCCAGGATCACTCGGGCACCCGCGCCGGTCAGCAGCGGGAGGTAACGCACAAACTGGATCGTGTCGCCCAAACCCTGTTCGGCCCAAACGTAGAGGGTGCGGCCGGTCAGTGGCTGGCCGGTCCAGCGCGGACAATCGAAGTCGCGCCGGGGAAAGGTAGGCTGCTCAAGCCGCGTCTCATACAACGGCCAGCCGCGCGCAAAATCACCGAGCCCCAGATGCGCCAGGCCAAGGTTCCAGCGGGCATCGATGTGGGTGGGTTTGTTTTGAAGCGCGAGCTCGAATTCGGCGATTGCCTCGACCACGCGGTTCTGCCCTAACCGGATGCCGCCGAGGTTATTGCGAGCATCGGCATGACCGGCCTCGCGGATGAGCAGGTTCTCGTACTGCTGTTCGGCGTCCGAAACACGGCCGGAATTCTGCAAGGTGATCGCCAGATTGTACTGCGCGTCGACGTAGCCGGGGCGAATCGCCAGGGCGAGCTCATAGGCCCGAATGGCGGCCTTGGTGTCGCCCGCGGCCTGCAAAAGGTGTCCCAGGTTATTGTGTGCTTCGGCGTAATTGAAGTCGAGACTGATGGCCCGCTGGTAGCAATCGCGCGCTTCGTCTGGGTGCTGCAGCGCGGTGGCGGCGAGTCCGCGGTGATACCAGGCGGCGGCCAGCGAGGCCGCGTGGCGAGAGGCAGCTTCGTAGTAAGCCCGAGCCGCATCCCAATCAGGTTTCATCGCCTCGGCGTGGCCCAGGTGCAGGAGTGCCTGCGCCAGATTGGCGGCGGCTTCTTCGTAGCCGGGATCGAGAGCCAAGGCCCGCTCGAAATCCAGTCGTGCTTCGGCGAAACGCTGTTGCGAGGCGCGCGCGTGGCCGAGTGCATTGCACAATTCGGGGTTTCGCTGGTCGCCCATGACAGCTAGCAGCAGGACGGATTCGGCCTCGGTGTGCTCGCCAGCTTCGATTAGCGCGCAGCCAAGCTTACCGAGCGTGCCTGAATGCGACGGATTCAATTTCAGCGCTTCGCGGTATGCGGCGATGGCTCCCTGCAGGTCGCCCGCGCGGCGCAGCGCCAGGCCAAGATTGGCCACATACACCAGGTTGGGGCTCAACTCCACGGCGCGGCTCAACAGCGCCATGGCGCGCCCGTGCTCGCCTTGCTCGCTTAGCAGGAGGCCGAGGAGATGCAGAGCATCGGCATTGGAAGGGGCCGACTCCAGCGTCTTGCAGTAGTGAAGGGCGGCTGCGGCGAGATTGCCCGCGCGGTGTTCGGCCAGTCCGGCCTGCAGCGATTCGGCGGCATTCAGTGGCATAAAGTAAGTTCCTCCAGCGGCGGGGCGAACCCGGCGGCGAGTTCGACTGGATTCATACCGCCACCGGTCGCGCGAGCGTGCCAAGGCCCGCGGCAAGATCGTAGCGCGGCGCCCAGCCGAGCTCCGCGCGCGCTCTGGTGTTGTCCGGGTTGCGAATACTGATCGCCTCTGGAGCGCCTTCGGCAACGCGCGGCCGCCGTCCTGTGAGGCGCATGCTCTCTTCGATCACCTCGCCGAGCGATATCAGCCTGTCGCCCGAGAGATTGAAGACGGCAAACCCAGTTGCCGCCTTTTCCACGGCGCTGAGAATCCCGGAGCAAATGTCCTCGACATGAAGGAAGCGCCGCGCAGTCCCGAGCGACCCCTTTACCTCCACCTCGTTTTTGTGCGAAACGGCGTCGTACAGCGTCTCAACAGCGGACCAGTTGGATGGCCTGGGTCCATACACAATGCCAAAACGCAGAATCGTGACGCGAGCGAAATCGCCGCGCCGGGCCGCGCCCGCCAAAAGGCGTTCACCAGAAAGCTTGGTGAGCGCATATTCGCTTACCAGGCGCGTGGCGTCGAGCGGCGAATCCTCGCGCTGTATCTCATCGTTGGCGACTTCGCCATAGACCCACTCGCTCGAGGCAAAAACAAACTGCCGCACACCGCGGCGGCGCGCCGCCTCGATCAGATTCAAGGTGCCCCCGACGTTGACATCGAAGGCCTCGCGCGGATGCTGCCGGCAGTCGCCGTCGCGCGAGATCGCCGCAAGGTGAATGAGCGTGCCGCCTTCGGGGATCAGATCGGCCACGGCGGCGTCTCGGATGTCGGCTCGCTGCGTGCACCTGTGACGGGCAACGGTGTCGATCCCCGTCCAAGAAATACCCCGCGCGTCGAGCCCGGCGGCCAGACAGGAACCAATGAAACTCTCCGAGCCTGTAATAACAATCATCGGATCGCAACCTCCTCGGGATAGGGCTGGTGCTCGGCCACTTGCGGCGCGCCCCATTCTTCACGGCGCTTCTTCCGGAGAAACCCATGGGGACAGCCTGTGACGTGCAACCGCGTGTAGTGCGGATCTTCTTCGTATTCCGGATGAGCCGCCAAAAACCGCTCAATAGCCTCCAGCGGATGACTCTGCCGCCATTCGCGCTGGCCGCGAGGAATGTCCCACACGTCTGCTTGCGCTCCGTCCATGGCCACCAGATAGCTGCCTGGTGTCACCAGTTGTTCGTACAATCGCAGCTCTGCCAACACATGCTCGGTAGTGTGATTGGAATCGAGTGTGACGACCACGCACCCGGAGCCGGCGACGCGCCGCCGCACGCGTTCAAAGGTCTCAGCCGCGATCGAGCTGCCCTCAATGAGTTCGATCCGATGGGCCAGCGGGTGGGCCTCAATCGCGGCGCGGTTATGCTTACGGATCTCGACGTCGACCCCCAGCACACGGCCTTTGCCCGCCAACTCGCACAGCGAAGCGTAAAAGATCGCCGAGCCGCCGTGTGCCACGCCGCACTCAACGATCCAATCCGGCCGCAGCCGCCAGAGCAGTTCCTGCATCAGCACAATATCGGCGGGGAACTGAATGATAGGGATGCCCAGCCACGTGGGCTCGTACATCAGTTTGTATTCGGTGCCGAGCTTCACCCACAGGCTGGCCACCGTACGCAGGCCTTCGGGTGAATAGAGGTCCACCGTGCGGCGCGAGCCGCCGGTCTCAACCGTGATGCGGCTGTGGGCGTCGGTGGTCAATGTGCGGTCATACATGGGGGAATTTCCTTTCGGAATGCGGGGCGCTCATAGGAGGCAGACCTCGGGCACGGGAAGAAGAAACTGGCCGCCGCGGGCGCGGTAGTCCGCCAGTTGAATCTGGATCTCATCGGCAAAATTCCAGGCGAGTAAGAGTAAAATTTCCGGCCGCTCGGCGTCGATGCGCCCTGGTTCGACGATGGGAATGTGGGTACCGGGTGTAAGGCGGCCCTGCTTGAGCGGGTTGCGGTCGGCGATCCAGAGCAGATCGCCGGGTCCCAGACCGCACCAGGCCGCCAGTGTTGAGGCTTTTGCCGGAGCGCCGTAGCCTGCCACGCGTTTTCCTTCGGCCTTCAGGCGCGCAAGGATTGCGCCGAGATCCGTCCGGATGGCGGAGGCGCGGCGCGCCAGCTTGTCGTAGACGTCGCGTTCGCCCAGACCGGCCTTGCGTTCGGCTTCGCACTGCGCGGCCACGCGCGGGTTTAACGACCGTGCGCCGCGGTGCTGTACCCACACTCGCAACTGCCCGTGGTGAATCGGCAGCCGCTCGCAGTCGAAGACTTCAAGCCCGTACCGGGCAAACAGCTCGATCATCGGTTCCAGCCGCCAGAAGTGGCAGTGTTCGTGATAGATGGTGTCAAAGGCGCATTGCTCGACGAGGTCGAGTAGATAGTGAGCCTCAATCACGAATGCCCCATCGGTGGCCAGCAACGCCGCGGCCCCTTCCAGGTACGAATGCAGGTCGGGAATGTGCGGGAACGAGTTCGTTGCCGTCAACACGTGTACCGGACCGTGCCGCTTGAGCAGCCGCGTCGCCGATTCGCGGCCAAAGTAGTCCACCTCCACTTCGAGGCCGCGTCCACGCGAAAGCGGGACGAGGTTCTCCGCCGGGTCGATCCCCAGGGCGCGGAATCCCCGGACCGCCATGTGCGCGGCGAGCGTGCCGTCGTTGCAGCCGATGTCGAGCGCAAGCGCGCCCGGATGGGGCTGTACCCGTGCGGCTATGGCAGTGGCGAGCGTGCCCAGATGCCGCTCGAGTGTCGAGGAGGCCGAACTCACATAAAGGTAATGGGCGTAGAGCAATTCCGGAGCCACGCGGTCGGCCAATTGCACGTGCGTGCAAGCTGGACAACGGGCGAGCCGGAGCGGAAACAAAGACTCCTCGCCACACTCCTCCGGCAGGGGCAGATTGTTTGCGAGGCCGGTCCACCCGAGATCGAGAACGATCTCCAGGTCTTCGCAGCCGCACAACAGACAGTTCCCGGTTGACAGGAGCGGCGGCTGGGGTGAGCGCGCCGGGTCAAGGTGAGTGGATGCAATTGTTGTGTTCATGATGTGTGTTCCTTCCACCATGCGATGGCCTCCTCGATACCCGCTCGCAGGTCCAGGCGCGGACTGTAACCGAGCCAATCGGCGGCGCGCCGGTTGGAGCCCGAGCTGCGGGCCAGCGTTTCGCCGGACCGAAGACCGGCGGTTGGTTGGATGCGATAGTCCGCCCGCGCGCCCACGCAGGCAAAGACGAGGTTGACGAGATCGGACACCCGCGTCGGCTGGCCTGAACAGAGATTGAGAATTGCCGGATTGGGGAGTGGGACCCAGGCAGCACGCGCCATCGCCGCGGCCGCGTCGGAGACGGCTAGAAAGTCGCGTTCTTCCTGAGGCGCGCGCAGCACGAACGATCGCTGATCGAGGGCGGCGCGAATGGCCGATGGCACCAGGCGCGACGGCGCCTCGAAGGGACCATAAGGCGTGAACAGCCGCAACCACACACATTCGATTCCTTGGCTCGGAGCGATCAAGGTGGCCAGACGGCAGGCCGCCGCCTTGGCAGCGCCCAGCGCCGTGTCGGGGCGGCACGGAGAGTGTTCGTCAAAACCTACCCCCGAGCCGTATTCAGCGGCCGAGCCGGTGACGATCAACCGGCGCGGCGGCGTTTGCGCACAGGCGGCCAGCAGGCTTTCCATGCCGCGGACAATCGTCGTTTCGTGATCGGAAGGCTGCGCCGCCGGATTCCATGTACTGGAGGCCAGGTGATATACAACTTCCGGCTGGTGCCTGCGTAACGCCACAGCCAGGGCCGCGGCATCGCATACATCGGCTTCGGCAAAGGTGACCGGCTCAATTCCCGCCAGCCGTACGCGCGAACTCCTGGCGCGCAGAATGGCCACCACATCATGGCCATCGCGCAACAGAAGGCGCACGAGATTGGCTCCAATGAATCCTCCGGCTCCTGTGACGGCGATGCGCATGTTTACTCCACGTGAGGCATCAGCACGCGGGAACCCTGCGGTTCACTGTGCATCCCCAACTCCTTTAGCTCAGCCAAAGCGGCGCGCACGGCCGTCTGGCGCTCCGGCGGCACGGCGAACAGGAAGAACCCTCCTCCGCCCGCGCCGCAAAGTTTGCCGCCCCAGGCTCCGGCCTCGAGTGCCCGCGTATACCAGTCGTCGATCCGTGCCGTGGAGATCGTCGCCGCCAAGCGGCACTTCGTGCGCCATCCCTGGTCAAGGGCGCGGCCAAAGGCCTGCGGATTGAAGTTGCCGGCCAGCGCCTGCTGAAGTTCCCAGGCCTGCGATTTCAATTCCACAAGCTCCGCGCGTCGCGAGGCGATGTTCGAACGTTGTTCGGCCAGTACGCCCGCCGCCTGGCGCTCGATACCGGTCCAGAACATGAGCAGGTGATCGAACAGCCGGCGGCGGGCGCCCGGGCCAAAGCGCTGTGCTTCGACGCTGACGCCGCCGCCGGGGAGAAAGTGGAAAAGGTTGAAGCCACCGAAGGCAGCGGCATAGTGATCCTGCTTGCCGATGGGCCTGCCCAGCACCTCAATCTCGATGTAGGCAGCCTCCTCGGCCAGTTGGGCCGCCGAGATGTGTTCGCCGCGCCAGGCATGCAGTGCGTTGAGCAGGCCGACACAGAACGAACTCGACGAGCCCAGACCGCTCGACGCCGGGATGTCGGCCACGGTGCTCATATAAATGGGAGGCTCGATGGCAAGCAACTGGAAGCAGGCGCGGGCGATGTCATTGCGGACCTCGCCGACGGTATCCACCTGTTCTGTTTCCGAGTAGTTGAGGCGGATCGGTGCGCCGAACATTGCGTCGTGGCGTTTCAACGTGACGTAGACATATTTATCGATGGCCGTGCTCAGCACAGCGCCTGCTTCGTGCTCGTAAAAGCCGGCGAAATCCGTGCCGCCTCCGGCGAAACTGACGCGCAAGGGCGTGCGCGTGACGATGAGTCCGGCGCGCAGCTTGGGAGGTGCCTGCGGTCCGGCCACCGCGCCGGCCAGCCGTGCCAGGGAGTGCGCTTCAGCAGCCGCCGAAGCACCTTTCTCGGCGATGCGGCGGGCCAGCGTCTCGGTATTATCCATGACGTAGAGACCAGTCATAAGGAATGGTGGAATCGAAGGGCGGAATGCGTAGCATTTCGTCAGGTTCGTGGGCGATGGTGGCGCAGTTGGCCAGGATCACCATTTTGTCGCCGTAGGATTTATAGCCGTTGGCTATGCCTGGCGGGATCTGCACCAGAACGTAGTTGTCTTCCCCGAGAAAGATCTCTTGCAACTCACCGTGCGTGGGGGAGCCTTCCCGCAGGTCGTAAAGCACGAGTTTGGCGCGGCCGGAGAGAACGGCGTTGTTGACCGTCATCTTCGTATGGATATGCCAGGCCTTCACCGCGCCAGGCCAGGAACAGGAGAAGTAGATCTCACCGAACTGCTGAAAGTGCGGGTCGGTGGCCTTCAACATGTGCATGATTTTTCCGCGCTCGTCGACGATCTGGCGGAGTGGGATGATTTTTACGCCGTCGATCATGCCTGCACCTCCTGCTTTTCGTTTTGGGGCACGAACGGTTTGACTGTCCAGCGCAGATCCTCGCCGAGCGAACCGTCTAGGAGAAGGCGGCGCAACCAGCGCAGGCGGATGAAGCGCTCGTCTTCGAACTGGCCGCGTGTAAGTCCCAATGCGCGGAATTCCTCAATCAGCCGAGCAGCGCCGGCCGCGGGCGTCCATTTCGCTTGAAATCCGGGCAGGCGGCGGGCGATTTTGGCGAACGAAGTCCGATAGGTCCGCCGGTCGGCATCGGCCTGGGAGAGAAACTCCAACTGCGCCCCGGAAGCCTCGGCCACGCTCTGGGCCAATGCACCGATCTGTACGTTCACAAAATCCGCGCCGACATTGAAGGCTTCGTTGTGAACTGCCTCGCGCGGGGCTTCGAGAGCCGCTTGGAAAGCGGCGCAAACGTCGTCGACGTGCACCACCGGGCGCCAGGGTTTGCCGTCGCTGAACACGCGCACGGAACCCGAAGTGACGGCCGAACCGGCCAACGAGTTGAGCACCGTGTCGAATCGCATGCGAGGGGAAAGTCCATAGATTGTCCCGTTGCGCATGAAGACGGGAGAAAACGCCGATGTTGCCAGGGGCCGCAGGGCCTGCTCGGCATCTACCTTGGAGCGGGCGTACTGTGTGCGTGGATCGAGCGCCGATGTTTCGTCAACTGGTATGGAGCCATCGCCTGAGGCTCCGTACATGATGCACGAGCTGGAGAAGAGGAAGCGGCCCACACCAGCCTGACGGGCAAGCGTGGCCAGGCGAACCGAAGCATGATCGTTGATTTCGCGCGTCCACTGCTCGTTCAAATTCCCAATGGGATCGTTGCTGAGCGCCGCCAGATGGATGACTGCGTCAAAGCCTTCAAGATCGCCGACTGTGAGCTCATCGCGAAGATCGGCCCGGCGCCCGGGAACGGTGGTGGTGTCGCGCATGAGCTGGCACGGCTCGAAGAAACCGGTATCCACGCCGTGGACTTCGTATCCGGCCTGGAGAAAGTGCTGGGTCATCACCGAGCCGATGTAGCCGCGATGGCCGGTAATCAAGATTCGTTTTGCCATGAAAGCTCCTTTTCTAGCGCCGGCAGGGCGGCTGCGAAGTGGCTGAGGTCAGGCCGCGGCTCCCCCTCGGAGAGAAGCGAGGCCGCGGCGGAGAGGAGGGGTAGACTCTCTCCGATTCTGGCGAAGCGGCATCCCGCTCGCCCGGCTGCCTCCGCGTCACGTTCGTCATCGCCCAGATACCAGGTTTGAGAGAGGTCCAACGCCCAGTCGCGCTGGGCTTGAAAGATCATTCCAGGAGAGGGTTTTCGACAATCGCAGTTGTCGTCCCAGCCGTGCGGACAGACGTAGATTCCGTCGATGCGGCCGCCGGCCTGCTCGGCATCGGCGTGCATGCGCGCGTGGATCTCATCGAGTTGGGCATGAGAAAGAGCACCGCGCGCGACACCGGCTTGATTGGAGATCAGAAGCACGCGCCAGCCGGCACGCCGGAATGCGCAGAGAGCGTCCTGGGCCCCCGGAAGCCACTCCCAATCGGCCCACGAGCGAACGTATTGTGCGCGCGGCGGCTTGCGATTCAAGACGCCATCGCGATCGAGCAGAACGGTCGGCTGCGGTGAGAAAAACCGCTGGGATTCGGCCAGGCGCGCCGGGTTCGCCGGGCCATAATAACGGTGCCTCGTGAGGAAGGCACCGAGCATCCTCCTCCTCACCAGTTCCGGATAGAGCGAGTGATCGAGGCCTTCATTGCGATCGCCGGCCAGCTCTACAGCCGAACGGTTGAGAAAGAGAAAGCCAATATCGACACCACTCAACCCGGGTGTGCTGCGTGACGGATCGTAGTTGCTCACCAAGCCCGCCTCAGTGCAGGCTACGTTTGATCGCGAGTAGCCGTCGCGATTGTCATACACCGTCATCTGCGCAGGAAGTTGCGAGGCGAGCCACTGTGCCTCGGCACGCTCGAGATCAATGGGACAGTAGTTATCCCCATACAGCAAGAGAAACTGCCGGTCCAACATCGACTCGGCGCGCCGCAGCCGCCGAGCGGTTTCCGTGCCGGCGGGCGCAATCGAGTATTCAATCTCGATCCCGAATCGGGATCCATCTCCGAAATGGGACACGAGCGCTTGTGCCTGCCAGCCGCCGAGAAACAAGACGCGTTCCATTCCCCAGTTGCGCAGCCAGGCGACCAGGTGGTCCACAAAGGGTTTACCGCCAATCGGAATCAATGGTTTGGGAAGCGTGGCTGTCAACGGCAGCATCCGCTTGCCATAGCCACCTGCCAACACGGCGGCCTGGCGCACACGGGCCAAGGGCATATAAGGATCGGAGCGGCGCTTACTGAATGGTCAGTGTCGGCAACAATGCGTATGCCAGACGGGCCGCGGTTGCTACTTCATGCACGCCGGCTTCCACACAATTCACGGCGAGCGTTTGCGGTCCACCGGGAGCGCTTTGGAGGAGTCCTTGCAGGCGCGGCCTCTCCCCGAACACACGGGGGGGCACGGGAATTAGGCTTGGATCGATACCGTGTTTGGCTGCCAGCAGACGTACCTCGGCGAGTGTGGCGTCGTAGCTATCCGGGTCGCGATTTATGTTGGCCGCCATCACTTTCACTACCTTGTCCATGGGCACCTGAAAGCGGGCGTCGTCGGGGAAGAGCATCTCCCGGGCGCGCAGCTGCGTGTCGGCCCAGTTCACCTCGAGATTGATTGAGGGAATGAGGGCGGGGTGGATTTGCGACGCCACCGTGCTGCCGGTTTCCTGTTCGTACTCTTTTTGTCTTTGCGCGCCTTTGCTGCGAAAGAAATAGGCGCAGCCGGTCGAAGCGGCCGAGTTACCGCCCATGGAGAGTCCGCGTTCGAACTTGCCGACGTTCCGCGCAAAATAGGCATTGGCAACGCCGGAACTGTTGTCGGGGGCGCCAAAGTAGAAATACGTTCCACCCGTCCGGGTCTTCACTCGCTCGACGAGTTCGCGGCTGGTGAAGCCGGAATAGATGCTCGGCATGGCGCCGGTGCTCATTTCCCAGTCGTAGTGAGACTTGAGCAACGCTTGCGGATCCAGCATCTGAAAATTGTGGTTCATGTGTAGGAACATGCGTCCGGCGACCGAGGGCTCGAGCGCGTCTTCCCACCAATACGTATACTTTTCCCACATCAAAACGTCCATTGGCGCGCGCTCGAGAATCGCGGCGGCAAGCGTCATGCCATCCGGCATCAGTGCGTCGTCATCGCCGAGGTAGAAGATATACCTTCCCTCGCAAAGCGCCAACGCCTGTTCCCAGTTCTCGTTCATGGGCAGCGTGTAGGGCGCGCGGTTGTACTTGATCTTGGGGGACCGGTAGCTGCGGACCACGTTGGCCGTCTCTTCACTCGAGCAGTTGTCCTGAATAATTAACTCAAAGCCGGGGTAGTCCTGCTGCAGGACGCTGCGCATGGAATAGGCGAGGGTTTTGTGCCGCTCACGCGTGGGAATGACGATGGAGAACATGGGTTGGGTCATGGATGAATCCTTTTGGGTATGGATAGCGGAGCGGCCGGGTCGCCGGCGCACCAGCGGCGCCACATTGTCCGGTATGCCGATTCCATGCGGCGGGCAAATCCTGGCTCGTCCATCAGCGGGGACGCGCTGAGGCGGGCACGCAACTGGCCGCGCAGGAGAGCCAGTTCTTCGGTCCGTCCTGCCCACGAGGCGGCGCAGGTGATGTAGTCTTCCGGCGTCGAGGCGATGCAGCCCTCGAGGCCCACATGAGAGAGGATGCTCGCACCGACGCGCGAAACGTGCGCGGGTCCGGTAAGCGTCACCACGGGAACGCCCATCCACAATGCTTCAAATGTGGTGGTGGTGCCGTGATACGGATAGCTGTCCAGCGCCACATCGACATGAGCATACGAGGACAGGTGACCTTCCAGCGATTCGACGGCACCGGACATCACGATGCGATCTTCGGCGATGCCGCGCTGCTTGAAGACCTCGATCACCCGGCCTCGTGCCGGACCCTCAGCAAGTGCTTTGTTCTTGAGAGCCAGGCGCGAGGCAGGTACGCGGTGCAAGAGTTCAGACCAGAGGCGAATCACCGATGGGCTCATCTTGGCCATGTTGTTAAAGGAGCCATAGGTGATGGCGCCTGACGCGGCCATGGGGGGCGGGGCCGAGAGGGGTGTTTGCGGCGCGGGGCGAAAGCAGAGAAAACCGTCTTCCAGGCGGACCAACCGCTCGGTGTACCAGTGATCGGTCGTGCCTAAGGGATCGCTCGCGGGGTCGGTGATGCGATAGTCCATTGCGGTGAGTCCGGTGGTGTCCGGGTAACCCAACCAGGTCACTTGCAGCGGTGCCGGCCGGCGGCAAAAGATCCGCAAATGATTGCCGGCGGTGTGGCCGCCGAGGTCGACGAGAATGTCGATGGCATCAGCGCGAATCAACTGCTCCAGCCGATCGTCGTTGTAACCGCGGATGTCCCGCCACCGGGGGCCGGCAAGATGGGCAAAGCGACCGGTGAGCGCGTCCGCGCGCGGTACGTCGGCGTAGCAGTAGAACTCCACCGACAGCGGGTCGTGCCGTTCGAGCAGGGGCTCGAGAAAGTAGGCCACCGAGTGCCTCCGGAAATCCGAGCTCACGTAGCCGACGCGAAGTTTGCGTTCCGGGTCGCGCGATCTTCCCTCCCGGTCCTTCGCCGGCGCCACGGGTGCGAAACGGCGCTCATATTCGCAATGCAGGTTAAAAATTTGATCCGGCGTAACGTCGTCGAGGTAGTGCAGGTTCAGAAGGAGATTGGAAAAGGCGTGGTGGTTGCGCGGATCGAGGGAAATCGTCTTGCGATAACAGTCAATCGCTTCCTGCACCAATCCCTGATCGCCCAGCGAGCAGCCCAGGTTGTTCCAGATGTGGGGATTGTCCTGGCGTATTTCCGCAGCTTTGCGAAGGCAGGCGATCGCCTGCTCGGGACGGCCCCGGTCACGGTAGTTGTTCGAGAGATTGATCAGCGGGTCCGGATAGTCGGCGCGCACCGCCAGCGCGCGCTCGAAGTACGGGACGGCGTCGGCCAGGCGGCCCATGTCCTGCAGGGTGACACCTGAGTTGTTCAATGCCTCGGCGAAATCGGGCCAGCACTCGAGCGCCTTCTGATACCAACCCAGAGCTTCGGCATGGTGCCCCTGGCGGCGGTAGCAGTTGCCGATGTTGTTGTAGATGGTGAAAGCGGCGGGATTCAGCGCGAGGGCCTTCTGGTAGCAAGCAAGCGCTTCCTCGAACTGCCCGATCTCCTGATAGGAGTTACCCATGTTGTTCCAGGAGTTCTCGGTATCGCCGTACTGTTCGAGCAGCGTGCGATAGGCCGCAACCGCTTCCTCGTGGCGGCCTTCGGCGGCGAGCAGATTAGCCAGATTCCCCCGGGCCTGCAGCATATCCGGGTTCAATTCGAGCGCTTTTTCATAACAGGAACGGGCTTGGATCAAGTCGCCCAACGCCTGAAGCGCGGCGCCGCGATTGCTCATCGCGTCGGCGTAGCCGGGCCGGAGACTGAGGGACTTCTCGTAACACTCAAGAGCTTTGCGCCAGCGGCCCAACTGTTGTTCGGCGTTGCCCAGATTATTCCAGGCTTCGGGCTGTTCCGGCTGAAGCTGGAGTACGCGCTCGAAGCAGGCGCGAGCATCTTCAAAGCGGTACTGCGAGCCGGCGATATTGCCCAGATGGTAGTGTGCGGCGGGATCTGTGGGGTTCAGAGCGAGGTAGGCTTGCAGATGCTGCTCGGCCCCGGCAAAATTGGCTTGTCCTTGTTGGGTGAGGGCGAGATTGAAATGGGCCAGCGTGTGATCCGGCTTCAACTTCAGAGCTCGTTCGAGCGACGCAGCGGCTTCCGTCAGACGTCCGAGGGACAAATAATAGCGTCCGAGATTGCTGTGATAATCGGGCACGCGCGAATTAGCGCGCACCGCTTTCTCGCCCAGTTCAGCGGCCCGCTGCGCCTGGCCCAATTGAAAGAGAGCGACAGCTAGAAGATGAAGCGCATCCGCATTGCCAGGATCGCGCTTGAGAATGGAGCGGTAAATTTCAGCCGCTTCGGTGTGTTTTCCCCGCTGGAGTAGTTCCACTCCGCGATGGATCGATTTCTGTGCCGATGCCACGCTCTAACTTCTCTCTCCCGGGGAAGTATTCGACCATCCACGATGGCCGGAGCAGAGACTACGGAAAAATCGCAGGGGATAGTCGCAAAACTATCCCCCGCGTGAGCGCATGGCGATCCGGCATTTACGGGCGCGCGCCCCCGGGACGAACCGGGCCCGACGCGCGCCTGTCGTGGAGCTCCGTCTCAAAGATGATGGGGCTAGCCTCGCAGCAGGCTGAGTACGGCCTGCGGCGCGGAGTTGGCCTGGGCCAGCGCGGCGATACCAGCCTGTTGCAGCACCTGGGCTTTGGACAGGTTGGCGGCCTCGGCGGCCAGGTCCGCGTCGCGAATGCGCGACTCGCTGGCGGCCAGGTTGATGATCTGTGTTTGGGCCAGGCTGATGGCGAAATTGAACTGATTCTGGCCGCGGCCGACGACGGCTTGCACGCTGCCGAGTTGAGACACGGCGAGCGAGAGCGCGCCGACGGCGGCTTCAGCCGTTGCCTGCGTGGAGATCTCAATATTGGCGCCACCGCTGAGCGTGCTGGAACTGATGATGGACCCCTGCGTGCCGCTGGTTCCCGAAAACAGGCCGGTATCGCCGGCGTTGTCGCCGACCGACACGCGGAACTCCTTCAGGGGGCTGAGGAAGATGATGCGCTCCACGCCTCCCGCATTGTCGTCACGCTGCTTCACGGCGACGATCGAGCGGAGATCCTGGCTACCGCTGGCCTGAATCTGATTGTTGATATGGTTGAGCGCTTCGTCGATGGAACGGGCCGTTTGGCCCGCACCGTCAGCCTGCAAGGCGATGGCGAGCGATTGTTGATTCCCCGAGGCGTCCTTAATGGAGAGGGTGATGGTCTGATCGTCGTCACCGCCGCGTATCGGCGTAAAGGCGAGCATGCCGCTGCTCGAAGCCCCGCCCGAGTTGATCGTGGCGGCCGTCGTGGCGGATGTGGTCGAGATACTGGTCGAGGTGGTTACGCCGGCGGCAGTGCCGAAGCCGAGGGTGCCGCCGCCGCCCGCCGAGTTCACGTTGATACGGAAAAACGTGCCGTTATTCGAGCTGACATTCACGGCGCCGCCAGCGGCGGTCGCGGCAACCAGTCCTGCCTGCTGCAAGGAACTGTTCTGCGAGAAGAACGTGTTCAGGTCGCTGACCAGGCTGGTTACGCTCGTGGAGGTGCCTTGTGTAAAACTGCCAGTAACATATGCGCCGCCGCCGATGGAGAATCCAAGCGTCTGCGTAGTTGCGCCACTCGTGGAGGCCGTGATTGCGCCCGAGGTGATGCTCGAAACGTCAAAGCCGCTCGAGGATGTGCCGGCGGTGAACTGAGCCGATCCGAGACCGAGACGGTTGCTTGCATCGCCCACCGCCAGGACCTCAAAGTTTTCGCCCCGTTTCGACGTGAACGTGATGGGTCCGCCGGGAGAGTTGGAAGTTACACTGATGCCCGCGGCAATCAAAGAGCTGTTGGCGGCCACGAGGCTGGAAAGACTGGTCAGCGCGTCGTTGACTGTAGTGGACGTGGTGACGGCGAGGGTGAGATCGGCCGGTCCCGTGAGGGAACCGGCCTGGAGCCGCACAATGACGTTTCCGGCGGCCGGGAACGTGGTGCCGGTGGACGCCGTGTTAGCCGCACCCGTCACCAGATAGTCGAGCGTGGCTCCCGTGCTTGAGCCATCAGAGGTTACGTTGCCCAGGAGTGCGTTCGCCAGCCGGTCGCCGCCGGATACCTGGAACGCCGCCGTCGAGCTCTGGAAAACCAGCTTCCGGTTGTTCTGTGGATCGGTGACGATCGTGGCCCGGATATTGGCGTTTTTGAACGCCTCGGACTGATTGGTGCCCGCGCCGCTGGCTTGTTCGATCGCCGAATTGATCGCGTTGACCAGTTTGTCGGCATCGTCAACCCCTGAGAGATTGACGGAAAGGCGGACCCGGTCATCGTCGGAGAAACCGGCACCGCGGAGGAAGAACTCGGTCGATCCGGGCACAACGGTGGAAGATGAATTTGTAGTGTCGGCCAGGATGTCGTCGACGTCGGTGGCAAGAGCACCGGTGACTTGAAGTCCCTTCAGACCGAGCGACCGCGCGTCCACGGTCGACGTGCTCAAGTCGACGGCCACCGATCCGTTCTTGATCTGATCGGCTGCCGTTGGGCCGCGGCCGCCGCCGATGAACACGCTGAGCTTGGTGGCGAACAATCCGGTTGCGTCCAGGCCGATTGCTTGCGCCTGGCGGTCGATTTCGTCGACCACGCTTTGAAACTCGCTGTTGAGCAGCGTACGGTCTCCGGTAAAAGTGCCCGAGGCCGATTGGGCGGCGAGCGAGCGGGCGCGGTCGAGCAACTGCGAGATGTTGTTCAGGCCGCCATCAATGGTTTGGAGCGTGGACAATCCGTCATTGGCGTTTCGTACGCCCTGCGTGAGCACGGCGCGATCCGACCGGAACCCGTTTGCGATAGCGAGACCGGCGGCGTCATCGCCTGAGCTGATGATGCGCAATCCGCTGGTGACTCGGTTGATTGTTTTTTGTTGTAGTTCGCTGGAAATGCGCAAGTACTCCTGCGACTGCAGCGAAGCGATATTGGTGTTAATCGTAAATGCCATACTCTCTCCCCTGTCCCGCGGGCGTGATCAGGCTCACAACGGAGGCCGTCGCTAAGGCTCGGGCACCGTCGCGCTGGGCCCACGGAGTTCTGTACTTTGGCGCGGGTCGGTTGAAACCGCCAACGCATCGTTTATTAGTCCGGCGCTGGGTCGCGTGCTAGCAGATTGGAAATGAAATCTGCCAGTGCGCCCATTGCGCTTCTGGATGGCTTATCGGGGTGGGAGGGGAGGGTTTGAGCGAATACACGCCCAGCTAGCGGAATTCAGGTGTTTTTCCCGCGCCGATTCAGGTGTTGCCCTTAGATGACAGGGCTCCGCCTGGGGACCTTGGCGCGCTTTTGCGGCGCCAGCGGCCGGTCCTCCTCGAAACTGTTTGGACAATTACCTCATCGGCCGGTAGTGACAAATTCTTGCCGCTCTTGGGGCGACGCGACGATTTTTGGCGCATCGATCGCGGGCTGGTACTTGCGGACGACCGACCTTCGGGCGGGTTACTTTCGTGCGGGCAACGTGCGGGCTACATGCGGGCTACATGCGGGCTACGTGCGGGCGGGCTACAAAAAGAAAAAGGCCGCCGGGAACGAATCCCGGCGGCCACTCCACGGTGGTATCTGGATTGGGGAGAGATTATCCGCGGAGGAGACTGAGCACAGCCTGCGGGGCCGAGTTGGCCTGGGACAGGGCGGCAATGCCGGCCTGCTGCAGGATTTGAGCTTTTGTCAGGTTGGCGGCCTCGGCAGCCAGATCGGCATCGCGAATTCGCGATTCGCTGGCAGCCAGGTTGGTCAGTTGCGTCTGCGCCAGATTAATGGCGTAGTTGAACTGGTTCTGACCACGGCCAACTACGGCTTGGACTTTGCCAAGGTTAGCAACGGCAGCCGCCAGGGCATTGACGGCTGCCTCGGCGTCGGACTGTGAGCCGATGCCCACATTCGCGCCGCCGGAGAGCAAGGATGAGGTAACCAGTTCGCCCTGAGTTGTGCCGGTGCCTGCAAACAGGCCATCGGCGCCAGGGGTGCTGCCGACGCTTACCTTAAAGGACGACGAGGGGCTGAGGAAGACGATGCGTTCGGCGCCGCCGTTGGCTTCGTCGCGCTCTTTGACAGCAACGATCTTGCGGAGATCGGCGCTGGAACTGGTTTGGATCTGGGTGTTGATGTAGTCGATGGCTTCGTCGATGGAACGGCCGTGGGTGGCGGTGCTGTCGGCCTGAAGCGTGACGGCTAGAGACTGCTGTGTGCCCGAGCTGTCCTTGAGCGACAGGGTGACGGTCTGGTCGTCGTCGCCGCCGCGGAGAGCGGCAAAGGCCAACTGTCCTGAGCTGTACGCGCCGCCCGAGGAGACTGCGGCCGACGAGGTGGCGGAACTGCCACTTACCGTTGTCGTTCCGGAGGTTCCGGCGAGGGTGCCGAAGCCGAGGTTGCCCGCTCCGGAAACCGAATTCACATTGACGCGGAAGAAACTGCCGTTATTGGAGGTCACCGCGATCGCGCCGCCCGCGGCCGTCGAAGCAACCAGCCCTGCCTGCTGGAGGCTGGCATTCTGGGCGAAGAAGGTATTCAGGTCGCTCACCAGCGTCGAAACACTGGTCGTCGTGCCTTGCGTAAAGCTTCCCGTGACGTAGGCCCCGCCGCCGACGGAAAAGGCCAGTGCCTGGGTGGTTGCGCTGCTGGTCGAAGCCGCAATGGCGGCCGAGGTAATGGAGGATACGTCGAAACTTGTCGAATCGGTGCCGGCCGTGAACTGCGCCGAACCGAGGCCGAGGCGATTCTTGGTGTCGCCGACGGCAAGGACCTCAAAGTTTTCGCCGCGCTTGGAGGTGAAGCCAACCGCCGAGCCTACCGAGGACGCCGTGACGCTAATGCCCGCGGCAACCAGGGAGCTGTTGTTGGCCACAAGGCTGGACAAGCTCGACAACGCTTCGGCCGTGGTGGTCGAAGTGGTGACAGCCAAGGTGATGTCGGCCGCCGAGGCGAGAGATCCGCCCTGAACGCGAACAATCACGTTGCCGGCCGCGGCAAAGTCCGTGGTCGAGGTGCTGGTCGAGGTCACCGCCGCACCGTTCACGATGTAGTCGAGCGACTCGCCGGTCTGCGTGCCGGAGGCCACATTGCCGAGGACGGCGTTGGACAGGCGGTCGCCGGCCGCCACCTGGAAGGCCGCGGTGGAACTCTTGAAAACAACCTGATCCGTACCCGCGGAATTCTTGACAATGGAAGCCGTAATGCCAGCCGCCTTGAACGCTGCCGAGGCGCCCGATCCACCCGCGCCCGCCGATTCGATGGCGCCGTTGATCGCCGTAACCAGTTTGTTCGCATCGTCCACACCGGTCAGGTTGACCTGAACACGGAGGCGGTTGTCGTCGGAGAAGCCAGCGCCACGGAAATAGAAATCCGTGTAGCCGCTGACGCTTTCCGAATTCGTGTTCGTGGTGTCGGCGAGAATTTCATCGATGTCGGTGGCGGCCGCGCCGGTCACTTGCAAGCCCTTTAAGCTGAGGCTGCGGGTGTCCACCGTGGAGGTGGAAAGATCGATCGCGACGCTACCATTGCTGATGGTTTCGGCGTTGTCGGCTCCGCGGCCGCCGCCAATAAATACGTTGAGGTTTTTCGCGAAGATGCCGCCCGTGTTCAGTCCAATGGACTGCGACTGACGGTCGATTTCTTCCAGCACGGTCTGAAATTCACTGTCCAACACCGTGCGGTCGCCGCTGAAAGTACCCGATGCCGATTGCGCGGCAAGCGTACGGGCACGATCGAGAAGCTGCGAAATATTGTTGATACCGCCATCGATGGTTTGCAGCGTGGACAAACCGTCGTTGGCATTGCGTACGCCCTGGCCGATGACGGCCCGGTCGGAGCGGAAGCCATTGGCGATTGCCAGGCCTGCCGCGTCGTCGCCGGAATTGATGATGCGCAATCCAGAGGTGACGCGGTTGATGGTTTTCTGTTGGAACTCGCTCGACACGCGGAGGTATTCCTGTGCCTGCAGCGACGCAACGTTGGTATTGATCGAATAAGCCATATCTTCTCCTCGATTTACAGCGCTACCAGAGGATCCTCCTCCGGCCCGGCATGAATGTTACGCCGGGGTCTGTGTTCGAAGTGCTTATCGGGGAGAGCGGGGGATTTTTGACAAAATTTTGTCAGCGGACGGGATTTTGCCGCAGGCGGGCGGCGAGCGTGGCGGCGACTGATGAGGAAACAGTACGAGCAGCCGATTGGTTTTGTTCGGCGGCGTCACGGATCTCTTTTCGCAATATGGTCACCGTGGACGGAGCCACTATGCCGAGCACGACACGGTTCGCCGTGAGTTCTACGACGATAATCTCGACATCCGAACCGATGAAGAGCGCGTCGCCAACCTTGCGCCGGATTAAGAGCATGGCGTCCCGTTACCCGGCCATGGGGCCGTGCCCAACGGATGGCGGAAGGAGTATGCCAGGTTCGATTGGATCGCTTGTACGCCCAGCCGATCCCGCTCCTGAATAACCAATGGCGCCTTCAAATTAGCGCTTACGTCACCCTGCTCCGAAACCGTGATGAGCGCCACGACATCGAAGTCCGTCGCGGGACGGGGACCGCCCAAAAGACAGGTGTCCTCGTCGCTTAGCTCGAGTTCGTAGTTGACCATCACGTTTTGCATTGAAATGGCAAGAAATGACAGAGAGGGCGTGGAAAGGCTCTGCAGAAAAAACAACGGTTGATAATCCGGCGGGTAGAGCCTGATGAAGGAGCGCTCCGACTCAAATGCCGGCAACCCGGCGGGAAAATCAACCACCGAGTCCTCCGTGTATTCAACCTCGCCGAAGAAGGCGGTTTTTACGCTGGGCATACTGGCGGTCTCAGGACAGTCATAGAATTGTGCCGGAGCGAGGCCGGAAATCTCTGATCCTTCAGCGAGCCATGGTCATTTCTCGATGACGGGAGTCAGGCAAGGCCGCTCGGGACCGCCTGAGGCAGGCAATCGTGATCGGAACATCGCCTGTCGGCAGGAAGCGCAAACCACAACTGACTGATGGAATTGTTGCGATTCAAATCGGTGGACGCGACCGAATAGTCCGCGCGCACCATCCGGGGAGACGCGCGCCCTGCCGGCACTCTTCAGATGCAACAGGTCGTCGATGGATGGCGTATGGGCGCAATGAGTCGTCACGCCGCAAGGACCAACGGACAGCCGCGTTGAGCCAGCATAGGGCCTACTGCAAACTAAGCATGGCGCCGGCGCGCTGCCGTTGGGCTTTGGCTTCACGCTTGCGGCCGCGCAGACGCTCGAGAATATCGGCATGCAGTTGCAGGGCTTCGGCCAGTTGTTCGTCGTGGAAGGCGGGGCGCAGTTCGAAGACGTCCAGAGCCTGGCGGCAATGCTTTTCGGCACGGCTCCAATCGTTGAACAGGAAATAGTGCGCGGCGAGATTGTAGTGAAGCGTGGCAGTGTATTCGTGGGCTGGTCCGTAGGCTTGCAGGGATGCCTGCAGGGCTTGCGTGTAGGCTTCCTCGGCCTCGGGCCGCTTCTGTTCGGTGTCGTAAAGCAGGCCGAGAGAATTCTTGGTGCGGGCGTACCCCGGCATCATCGGGACGGCTGCGGCGCCGGTTTTGCCTTTGGCCGGCCCGGCCCAGATGTCAGCCGCCTGATTGAACAGCAGGCGGGCGCGGGTGAGTTCACCCGCCTGGCGGAGTGCTTCGGCAAGGTTATTCAGGCTCGATGCGATCTCCGGGTGCAGGTCGGGGTTGAGCCGCTGACGCAGGGCCAGTGCGCGTTCATGAACAACGACAGCCGCTTTGAAGCGGCCGGCGAGGACGAGCGCTTCGCCAAGGTTGTTCCAGGTGGCGGCGAGGATCTGGTCCTCACCCGGCCCGGCGCGTTGGCGGCGATCGAGAGCGTCACGAAGGGCGGTTTCAGCCTCGGCGCCGCGGTTCATTTGAAGAAGTGCCGTGGCGTAGTTGTTGATTGCGATGAGCGTGCGCGGTGCGGCTTCACCCAAGGTGGCCGTCAAGGAGGGGATCGAAGCGGCATAGGTACGAATAGCGGCTTCGAAGCGGGATTCGTCGAGCAGGTGTTCGGCATCCCAGGATTGTTCGACGGCCTCTTTCGCCGACGGCGGCGCGCATAAACCAACCGGGAGAGCCAGGCAGGAGAGGAGGGGAAGATATCGCATGGCCGGAACCTCGCAAGGAAGTACGAAGTTCCGGCACTAAAGCTAGCAGGAGTTTGGGTTGCGCAACGGTCCAGGCAACGGTTTCCCGCTGGCGAAAATTGAGTAACCCGGCGGTCTAGCCTATACCTTCGCCAATACCGAGCGCATGTAGTCGAAGGACTTGATCATGCCCGGGAGCGGATCGTCGGCCTTGATTTCGTACTCCAGCATGCAGCCACGGTTGTAGCCCTGCTTCTTGAGTTGGGCGAAGATGGCGGGAATGGGCAACTTCCCTTCCCCAACGGCGACCTGGGAGTCCTTGCTCATCGGGTCGGCGAGATCTTTGAAGTGCATGTCGAACAGGCGTGGGCCGGCGTTGGCAATCGACTCTACGATGTCGGCGCCAGTACGCGAGGTGTGACCGATGTCGATGCAGAGGCCCATGCGCGGGTCCATGCCTTTAACAGCGTCGAGGACCGATTGCGGCGTGGGGAACTCTTTATCCTCGGGACCGTGGTTATGGATGGCGGCCTTGATGTTGTATTCCTTCACCAATTTTTCGACGGCTCCGACGGTCTTATGCGAAGGGGCGCAAACGATGGTGGGAAATCCGGCGGCCTTGGCATATTCGAACATGGCGCGAAGTTCGGCGTCGTCGCCCTTCAGATCGATGTTGCCCCCGGACAGAATCGTGATGCCCGCATCCTTGAACTGTTTCTTCGCCAGGGCGAACTCCGCCGGCATCGACTTATATTCCAGATGCATGCTTTTGATGGACACGTAAGGCGCATGGCAGGCCTTGATCATCTCGATGGCTTTTTCGCGCGGGAACTTGCGGAGCGAGTAAGACGCGACGCCGAGAACAAAGCCGTGTTTCCCCGCGGCGGCCTGTAGCGCCGAGGAAGCGAGCGACAGGGCCGGGCCGGCGAGGGCTGAGGCGGATAGAAAGGTGCGGCGGGTGGTCATAGCGCCTCGAGTGTATCAGGGGAATGGGGCGAAATGCGCACCAAGATCGCTGAAATGACTCACGATAACCCACTGCACGTTGCCGATACGGACACTGACGGAATTCAGACTGGAGTATCGCAAAATGCGAAATTGGCGGTTATCGACAAAACTGTACGCTTGCACGGGCGCCTTGCTGGCGATTTCAATCGCAGCGCTGGCGGGCGGGATGCTGGTCGAGCGGGACTTGAATACAGAGCTGGATACTGCGCTCACCAAAACGGCTGTAAAGCTGGACAAGACCGGGGAAATGCAAGCACACGCGTGGGCCGCCGCGGCAGCCAACCGGGGAGCGTTTATCGCTGCCACCCTAAATATGCCCGATCGCCGCGCCGAATACGATAGGCAATTTCATGCCGAGTTGGAAGCGTTGCGGGCGTCGATAGCCGACATGAAACCGCTTCTGGTAACCGACGAAGGGAAGCGGACTCTGCAAGAAATGGAAGACACGGTGAAGGAGTATGAGCCGATGGTGGCGGAGTTCCTGGCCATGCTGGCGCAGGGCAGACAGGCGGAAAGCGGGCCGCTTCTTCAGCGAATTACGCCCCACGTGGTGAAGCTCAATGCGGCGAGCATGAAGTTAGCCGGCCAACAGCGGACATTCCTGGCCGAATGCGTAGTGCGTGCCGACGCCGTGGAGTCCAGAGGATTCTGGATTTCGTCGCTCCTCGGGCTGGTGCTCGTACTCATGGGTTCCACGGCGGGCTGGATCGTGTGGGGCGCCAACATGTCGCTCGGGCGGCGAGTCCGTGAACTTACGCAGGGTTCGCAGCACGTCGCCACGGCGGCGCAGCAGATCTCCAGCGCCAGCCAGTCGCTGTCGCAGTTGGCCAGCGAAGAGGCCGCGTCGATCGAAGAGATGTCGGCTTCCTCCCACGAAGTGCAGGCGATGACAAAGCAGAATTCCAGCCACGCCCAGGCGGCATCGGCCCGCACGGAGGCTGCGGCGCAGAGTATTGGGCATGCCAATGCGGCGTTGGAGGAGATGGTGCAATCGATGGAGTCGATCGTCGCCTCGTCGTCGAAGATTTCGAAAATAATTAAGGTGATCGACGAAATCGCCTTTCAAACAAACATATTGGCGCTCAACGCGGCGGTTGAGGCGGCGCGGGCAGGGGAAGCGGGCATGGGATTCGCCGTGGTCGCCGATGAGGTCCGGAACCTGGCTCAGCGTTCGGCGCAGGCGGCCAGGGACACCACCGGCCTGATCGAAGAATCGATCGGCCTCAGCCAGAAGGGCAAGGAAACGCTCGACCGTGTGACCGGCGCGATCCAGTCGGTGACTACCGACGCCAACGAGGTGAAGCGGCTGGCCGAGGAGGTGAATGCGAGCAGCCAGGAACAAACGCGGGGAATCGAACAGATTGCCCTCGCTCTAGGTGAGATGGAGAAGGCCACCCAGCACGTCGCGGCGAACTCGGAAGAGAATGCGGCCGCCGGGCAGGAACTCACCGAGCAAGCAGCACGCCTGGACGACACCGTCCGCAAGCTATCGGTTCTCGTGGGCGGAGCGTGACCGATGCTCAGTTCGGCTGGAACTTGAAGTCGCTGACGGCGATTTCGTCACGGCCTGGCACATAGAAGCCGAACTGTCCGACCCCGGCATCGTTACGAGGACCACTTTCGAGTGGCACCCACGAACCCGCGCGGAGGATGCTGGTGGATATCGAATTCGCGGTCACCGTCACCAGGAACGACATGTAGAGCTTCTTGTTGGATTTGTGCGGCGTCTTGGAGACCGTAGTCTTCTTGCCGTTGACCACTTCAATGCGTTCGAGGTTGTCGTCGTCCACCTGGTAGAAGACGTGGTTGCGCTGATCGCGATAGTCGACGAGCCAGTGAATGCGCCGCCCACGGAGACTCACCACCGTGAAAGTATAGACGCCGGGCCGCGGACGGATGGGGGCGAGGAAATAGTCGCCGCCCTTGCGGACGAATACTTTGTCGCTGGCTTCCCAACCACCGGCGGCGACCCAGTCACTGAGGGTGAAGGCGGTAGAGGGCGGGCCACCCTTCTTTTGCTGCTGCTGGTTGTCGCGGGAGAGAGTGAGAGCCGCGGTAACGGTGCGCCCGCCTTGGACCCGAACTTGTTGCGAAGCGGAAGCGAAGCCGCGGGCCGATGCGGTAATGGTGTAGTTGCCCTCGGGCAGTTGAAGCGTGGATTCGGTGACGGCGCGCTCCGCTTCGTTCTCGTGTTTGAGGGTGATGCGCGCGTCGGCGGGCGTAACTTCAATTTTGAGCGACCCAGAAGCGGTTTCCATCGGCGCGTCGAGTTCGACGGTGCGGCCGGGGGCGAATTCGACGGCAGTCTGGAAGGGGCGGAATCGTTCGCGGCGCACGGCCACGGTGTGACGGCCAGGATCGAGCCCACCGACTGAGAAAGTGCCGTCTGGCTTCACGGTGCCGAGCGGCTTATTGTCCAGGAAGACCTCAGCGCCGGGCGCTGCGTTGCGGAGCGAGAGAACGGCTTTTTGCGGAGCGGCTGCCATGCGGAAGTCCGCCCGGGCCTCTTCGCCGCGTTTGATTTCAATGGAAGCTTCAGGCGGCTCGGCGACGAAGCCTTCTTTCTCGACCTTAATCGTGTAGCGCTTCGGCGCCAGATAGATGAGCAGACGTCCGCGCTGCGTGGGCCGGCGATACTTCGTGCCATCGACCAATACCGTGACGTTATCCTCACCCGTGTTGATGCGCAGGCTGCCGAGGTTGGAATCCGAGAATAGGCGCGCCAGCAGAACAGGCGCCGACGAAGCCTCATAGGAAATTTTGTACGGATTCCCTTGCGCGGGAGTGACCACGATCTCATGCGGACCTGGGTTCAATTTCAACTCCAGGCCCTCCGGGTTCACCGTGCCGATGGGCGAGCCATCCACGGACACTTGAGCGGCATCGACGGTGGAATAGAGGAACGCAGTGGAACCGACGCCGGTAATGATCACCGATTTCAAGCCCTGCGTCTTCACTGGACCTAGGAGACGTGGCGCTACAGCAGGTGTGGCCTCGATGCGCATGGTCGCGCGGAATGCACCGCTGGAGAACTCCAGCAGGTTTTCACCCGGCTGCAAGTCGTTCAAATCCATGGTGCCCTGCATGACACCGAGAGCCTTGCCATTGAGGCTAACCTTGCCTTCGGGCGTATCGGCGCCGAGTTGAATGAACGGCGGCAGCGCGTCGAGTTGCAGAGTTACGGGATCGATCGCGCCGGATCCGACTTCAATTTCGCGCATTGCAGTACGATAGCCGGGAAGACGCGCTTCCACTCGATGGCTGCCCTTCTTCAAGGCGACCTTGCATTCACCCGCCCCGCAGGCTTCGCCGTCGACAAAGATCTGTGCGCCGCCCTGTGAGGCAGTGACGGTGGTGGGCTGCGTGGTATCGGAATCGGTCACCACGACGTCGGTATTTTTCTCTCCAAAGAAGTGGCGGTAACCAAAGTAGGCGGCGGTGAGCGCCATGGCGAAAAACAGCATCAATGGAATGCCGATGCGGGTCACAATCCAGCCGATTGATTTCCCCTTTTTGGGGGGCACCGGCCGTGGTGGCACCGGTGAGGGCTTCACGTCGATGGTGTTCGGAGGCGGACCCTGCGGCCCACCAGCGGCGGGAACGATCCCCGGCTTGGGTCCCGCGCCCGGCGCCTGCTTGCCGGGAGGAATCGGTTTGCCGCCTTGGGGCGGAGTGACGGGAGGTTGAGGGCCCGAGGGAGGACGTTGTGCCGCTTGCTCTTTCGCCGGCGGAACGGGCGTCGGTGTCGTCAGTTTGGACGGATCGATCGCGGGCACGGGCTTTGCTTCGCTCTTCGCAAGCAGCGGCGAATCGGTCGAGGCGGCCGGCAGTGTAGGAGCCGGTCCGAAAATTTGCGTAAAGGGAGACGCTTCGCTGTCGGATTTAAGACCCATCGGCTGGGTCGGCGGGCTCAACGGATCGCTACCGCCAAACGCCGGGGGGGCGGCCGGAATTGCAGTCTTATCCTGTGGGGCCGCTGGAGGAACCATTGTCGCCGAGGAGGGCTTGGTCGCTTCACGATTGCGGGCGAGCGACTGCTCGGCCTTGCCCTTTTGCAGCGTGGCTTGGAGCTGTTGCAAGCGGGTTTCGTTGGGATAGAGGCCGCGGCCCTGGGCTACAACGGCAAGTGCGCCATCGAAGTCGCCATCGCTTTGTAGGCGGCGAGCTTGAGAGAGGCACCAGGAGAGAAACTCGTCGCGCTTACGGTCGGCGATCTGTGCGTCGAGCGCCTGGGCGGCGGGATTGGCTGGCTCAAGCGAGAGGATTTCAGCCACCAGCGGCTCGGCCGCCTCAGGGCTGGTTTCCATTGTTCGTTGCGCTTCGTCGAGCAAGGTGTTGATGAGAACCTTGCGGATGACCGCGCTGCGCGGATCAAGATTGGTTGCTTCCCGAAGGACAGGAAGCGCATCAGAGGCAGCGGCGGCGTCGATGCGTTCCCGTGCCTGGCCGAGAAGTGCAGCCGCTTGCGTGGCCGAAACCTGCGACTTCTGTACCAGCTTGGCGAGCTCGGCCAACTCGGGGTCGGCGGGAAACTCCTTCGACGCGCTTTCCATGGAACGCGCGGCGCGCTCGTAGTCGCCCATCTCCAGGTGGCGGTCGATTTCCTTTACGTAGTTGACCTGCGCATCTTCGCGGGCCTGTTGATCGCGGCGCTTTTGCAGGCGCTGAATTTCGAACACGAGGCCCGGATATTCCTCGTGAATGGAACGCAGAATCTGCCATTGGTCGAGCGCCTCATTGAACTGGCCGCGTTCCTCGAAATAGCGGGCCTTGCCGGTGATGGAATTAACGAGATCGCGCTTGTCCTTCACCGTGCGCAGTGCGCGTTCGAAGTGCGATTCGTCGGGATTCCGCTTGGCGATGTCCTCGAGAAACGCCATTCGCTTGTCCAGATCGGGCTCGGCGGCTACGCGCTGGTCGGTCTCGGCGATCAGGGCGCTCATCCGCTGGCGCTGCCGCTCTTCGACATCGAACTTCAGCGACTGGAACAGGGCGTGATTCGGGTACTTCGACATGAACTGCCGGCAGATGGCCAGCGCTCCGTCGAAGTTGTCGGCAGCCAGATTGCGGCGCGCCTCGTCGTAGCTGTTCTTAATGTTGTCGTGTTCGGAGCGGACCTGATTGAAGAAGTTCTGATAGGTGGTGCTGCGGCCGGTATCGGATTCCGGAACCTCTTTATCGAGATTGACCAGTACTTCCAGCTTGCTTAAAGCCGAGGTGACTTCGCCGCGCTCCCAGGCTTGTTGGGCCATCTGGTAGAGCTTGCCCTTTTCCTCGCGCGTCTTGGCGACGTCCTGTTCCTTGCGGTCGACCTCGTGCAGCAGCTGCAGTGCGTTGGTTTCGTTCGGCTTCAGTTGGAGAACATTGTCGAGGGCCTCGCGCGCCTGGCGGAAACTGGAATTGGAGGCATGCTGGCGGGCCAACTGCATCCATTCGTCGATCTTGCGTTCGCGGCGTTCGCGTTCGACCTGCGACTTGAGGGCGAGGGCGTCGGGGTCCTGCGGATCGAGCTCGATGGCCTCTTGAATCTTGCGCAGGGCGAGAGGAAATTCCTGGGCGTCGAAGAAGCGGCGGGCGCTTTCAAGGGCCGTGCGAATGCTGGTCTTGCGCACCGCATGGTCGAGCTGCGATCGCAGCATGGAGATTTCCTGGTCGAGGTGGCCTTCGCCTTCGAGTTCGGCGAGAAGTTCGCCGGCAAAGCCATAGTCGCCACTTTCGAAACTGACGCGGGCGCGCTCGAGGCGCGGCTTGATCTTCGAGCTGTCGAAATATTCGAGGGCTTCGTTGCGGAGCGACTTGAGCAAGGCGTCGCCAAATTCACGGACGTTGAAGAAGCGGTGAAAGGGTTGTTTGGCCAGCGCCTTGTGGACGACCTGACTGACGGCGTACGGAACCTGTTGATTGAGTTCGGAGGCCGGCGGCGGGCTGGACTTCAGAATCGCCTCGACCACTTCGGCATCGGTGGTTCCGGTGAACGGACGGCGCCGAGTGAGCGCCTCGTAAGCGACCACGGCCAGGGCGTACTGATCCGACAGCGGCGTCGGAGGCTTCATCTGGAGCTGCTCGGGCGACAAATAGAAGAGCGTGCCTTTGAGCGAGGTCTTCGACGCTGTCGACGCTTCGCGAGCGATACCGAAATCGATGATCTTCACCGAGTCGTCTTCCATCACGAAGATGTTGGAGGGCTTGATGTCGCGGTGAACGAGGTCTTTTTCGTGGGCGGCGTGAATGCCGCGGGAGGCCTGGACGATGAGGTCGACGATTTTGGGGACGGTGAGACGCGGGGAACCGTCCTTGATCAGCCGGTCGAGGGTCACGCCGGGGAGTAAAGGCATGACGAAGAAAGGCTTACGCGCGCCTTCATGTTCGAACTCGCCGATGTCGTAAATGCCGATCAGGTTGGGGTGGACCATCGTCGACAGAACGCCCCACTCCTTGTAGAAAAGCTCGAGGAGTGCGGGGTTGGAGACGTCGAGGATGGTCTTCAGCGCGACATCGCGCCGCATGACGGTATCCCAGGCTTTGTAGACGACACCCATGCCGCCACGTCCTAGTACTTCCTTGAGCTCGTAGCGGTCTTGTAGATTGGTCCGTCGGGACATGATGGTATAAGCGCTCTTTCAGATTGTATCGGAGGGAAAGCCCTTCCGCGCTAGGGGGTTCAGAAACTAAGGCTTATACCCCTGGCTCTTGAGCGCTTCCGGATCCTTGGGAGCGTCCGGGGAATCGGGCGATTCGGGCATGGCGGGCAGGGCCATTCCACCGGAGTTAATCCGTACCAGCGTGCCCATAATGGTGGCGCCGGAGGGGTCGAGTACTATCGTTCCGCCACCTCCCTTCAGAGAGATCATGGAACCTTCGAACACGATATTGCCGCTGGTTTTGACCGTGAGCGACGAGGCTTGAATCGACCGGCCTCCGCCGCTTTTCTCCTTATAAGAACCATCGACATCGACGGACTTACTGCCGCCCACCTTTTCCTTGCTCGAGCCCTTCACCTTTGTACTGTAGTCGCCGCCAACCTCCGCCTTCTGGTTCTTGGTGACTTTCAGGTCGTCGTCGTTGTCGACGATACGCATCTGGTCATGCTCGACCTGGATAATCAGGTCTTTTTCTGCGTGAATGTAGATGTGCTCTTCGCCGGTCTTGTCCTCGAAGCGCAGCTCGTTAAACTTGTCGGGGTTTTTGCCTTTGCTGGACCGGGTTTTAATCCCACTGCGCGTTTTGTTCGCCGGCAGTTCATACGGCGGCATGTCGATGGCGTTGTAAAGCATGCCGGTGATGATGGGGCGGTCGGGATCGCCGTGCAGGAACGAAACGATAACTTCGTCGCCGACGCGCGGGATCCAGATCTGGCCGAAGTTGGTTCCGCACCAGGGCTGCATCACCCGGCACCACATGCTGGTGTCGCCCTTGGAGGCGTCGCCCCAGCGGTCCCAGGGAAATTTGACGCGCACCCGGCCGAGCTTATCGGTGTGGATCTCTTCGCCCGAAGGACCGACGACAATGGCTGTGACCAGTGAGTGCGCCTTGCGTTCGTGGCCTGACTCGGCGTCGTTCAGCATCGAGTTCAACATGCGCGGCTGGATATCGGCGGGAAGGCACTGGAAGGAGTTCGCGTAGGAGCTCTCTTCGGTGTCGGACCCGCCGACGAAGGCGCCATCACTGCCGCGATGGGTGACTTTCGTGATGATGTACTTGGCGTTGAACTCGCGGCGCTGGTGCTGCGTCATGTTGAACAGGTAGCCGGGCGTCAGCGCCCGGGCACGCGAGGTGCCGCTAATGGCGATGTGTTCCTGGCTGATCTCCTGCGAGCGAAGGATCGCCCATGCGTCGCCATCGCCCTGCACCTCGTACTGGCCCGGATAGCGGAAGGATTCCAGGTCGCGGTCCGCGCCGCGTTTGTCGGGCATTGGATAGGTTGCCAGCAGCGGCTGGGTGGGCCTGTCGTGATGATATTCCTTGTGGGCGAACTTGTTCGAGACGACCTGCTTTTCATAGTCCCATCCGTGGATGGTGTCGTCGCCGGTGAGGCCGGAGCCAAAGAAGCGTTCCTTGCGGAAGGTCTCCTGGTAGGGATTCGGCTTATGGTGCAAGATGTCGTCGGTGATGATGAGGGTGTGTTTGCTCTTCTCGTGCTTCAGGTAGAAGTACATGCCCTCGATCTTGAGCAGGCGGCGGATGAAGTTGAAAGATGTCTCGTTGTACTGAGTGCAATATTCCCAGGGAACATAGTTGCCGGGGCGGACGAGTTGAAACTCGTAGTCGCGATAGCCAAAGCGTTGGAAGACGTCTTTGATGATGTCCTCTACCTTCTTGTCCTGGTAGATGCGGCAATCGGATGTCAGCGTGAGGAACCACATCCACGGTACAAGTTCGGCCTCGTAGTAAGCGTGTTTGCCCGGGTGCGGAATGTGGCGGAACTTGGAAATGTAGCCGTGTATGTAGCGGAAGCTGGTGGCATCGCCGAGGCGGATGCCGAGCGACGCGGTTTTGCCGATAAGCGCGGCGAAGTCCAGATTGAAGTCTTCGCTGATGAGCTCGATCGTCATCTGGAAGTTCTCCGACATCGCTTCGGTGCCGTGGAAAGAAGTGACCAGGAGAACGTCGTCACCGAGCGGGCAGTGAAAATTGAAGGGCCGCTCCTTCTGGCGAAGTTTGCCGAGATTGGGTGCTGGCATGGTGAGTTCTCCTAGTTAGATCGCGACGGCAATGGCCTCGAGGGGATCACGAATATGCGAAAGAACCGTCGGAAGCGGCCGTAACCGTGATTTTTTCCGGCCTCGTGCCGGCAGCGATGCCTTCCAGCAGCGTGCGCGCCAGGTCGGGCAGCAGCGTGTTCGTGAGAATGTTGTCGACGTTGCGCGCACCGGATTCCACTTCGGTACAGCGGTCTGCCACAGCTTGTAGCAAGGTGTCGTCCCAGGTGAGGGCGACGCGGTGGTTCTCCTGGATGCGCCGTTTGATCTTGTTCAGCTTGAGCACAATGATCTGCTTAAGCACTTCATCGCGCACGGGGTAGTAGGGAATGATCACCATGCGGCCGAGGAATGCCGGCTGGAATACCTTGTTCAGCTCCGGCTTGATGGCGGCAACTAATGCGTTCGATGTCGGAGCGGTCTCGGGATCGGCGCAAAGCTTCATCATCTCGCCGGAGGCGGCGTTGGTGGTGAGCATGATGATTGTGTTCTTGAAGTTGATCTCACGGCCCTCGCCGTCTTCCATCTGGCCTTTGTCGAAGACCTGGAAAAACAGCTCAAGCACGTCGGGGTGGGCCTTTTCGACTTCATCCAGCAACACGACCGAATAGGGCCTGCGGCGGACGGCTTCAGTGAGCACGCCACCTTCCCCGTAGCCGACGTATCCGGGAGGCGAGCCTTTGAGCGTGGAAACGGTGTGCGCTTCCTGGAACTCGCTCATGTTGATCGTGATGACGTTGCGCTCGCCGCCGTAGAGAAGATCGGCAAGGGAAAGCGCGGTCTCTGTCTTACCAACACCGGACGGGCCGACCAGCATAAACACACCGACAGGTTTGTTGGGATCGTCGAGTGCGGCGCGTGACGTGCGGATGCGCTGGGCAATCGCGGCCAGCGCATGGTCCTGGCCGATGAGGCGGCGCTTGAGCAACGTGTCGAGTTCGAGGACGGTGGTGACTTCGTCCTTCATCATCTTGCCGACAGGAATGCCAGTCCAGCCGGAGAGGACTTCCGAAATGATCTGTGCGTCGACGCAGACACGCATGAGCGGCGTTTCGCCCTGCATGGTGTCGAGCTGGCCTTGCAGGCCGTTCATTTTCTCGCGGATGCCGGGAGCGGCCGTGCCGTCTTCCAACTGCACGCGCAGTTCGCGGATCTCATTTACGAGCGCGCCTTCTTTTTCCCAGCGATCTTTCAGCACGGCCAGTTCGGCTTCGGTCTTGGAGATTCCATCGAGGATGTTGGTCAAACGTTCGGCGTGGTTAGCGCCGGCAGCTTGCTCGCGTTCGAGGATGCGCTTTTGCACCTGAAGGTCGTCGAGCACGCGAGTGGCGTTTTCGAGCGCGGGCGGCGTGGCGCTTTGGCCGAGCGCGAGGCGGGCGCACGCCGTGTCGAGAATACTGACAGCCTTGTCGGGCAACTGGCGGCCGACGAGATAGCGGTGCGAAAGGCGCACGGCCGAGTTGACCGCTTCGTCGAGGATGCGCACCTTGTGGTGCTTTTCGAGCATTGGCGTGATGCCCCGCAGCATCACCTGGCACTTGTCTTCATCGGGTTCTTCGACTTTCACCACCTGGAAGCGGCGGGCAAGCGCGGCGTCCTTCTCGAAGTACTTCTTGTATTCGGCCCAGGTGGTGGCGGCAATGGTGCGCAACTCGCCTCGGGCGAGAGCGGGTTTCAAAAGGTTGGCGG
>JBDTVQ010000004.1:0-47305 GCA_040007195.1 Acidobacteriota bacterium
GCCGATCCGACGTGTTCGGGGAAGTGGCGCGCGCTGGGGGACAAGCTGAAGGGCCGCGTGGAGGTCGACTACGATTTGCGCGAGCTCACATTGAAGTACGACCCGTGGCAGATGAATTTTGCCGAGCGCATCAGCCGCATCACGCATGATTCGCAATGGGCGGGGGCGTTAGAGGCGCTGCGGCACATGATCGATGTACCGACTCCCCACCTGCCGCATGCCGACGCGGTGTTGTCGCTGAACGTGTTGAGCCAACTGCCGATTGGGTGGCAGGAGATTGTGGAAGAGCTGCTGAACGAGAAGTTTGGTAAGAAATTCGTGAAGCAGCACGAGCAGGAGTGGGTCGAGGCGCTGCTCCCATCGGGGCGGACGCTGGTGGAGGATCACTTTGCGGCGATCACGTCGACGCGGTGCCGCAATGCGATGGTGATTACAGATCTGGAGTACACCGAGTATCGCGGCGTACCGAAGTTTGATCCGGCATTGTACGCGCCCGCGCCCACGACAGGCGAGCAGACGACGTGGTCGGCGATATGCAACGTGGACCTGAACACGGTGCTGCCGGGTTGGCGGCGGCAGTTGATCAGTGAGTGGCGATGGCACATCGCGCCATTGGGACTGGAAGCGCCGGATCAGGGGACGTTTCATTCGGTGGGGGCGTATCGGTTCGATATTTAGATTCAGCGCTCGCGCTTGAAGCGGAAGGGTTCGTCTTTTGTCGTGCCGTCGCGTTGACGGATGGTGACGGTCACGGTGAGTTCGTCGTCCACTGAGCGTTCAAAGACGATGCCGCCGAACTGAAGCTTGTTCACATCGCGCGCTGTGAGCGGGAAGCTGAGCACGGTGTCCTTCTCTTCCCAGCCTTTGAGGTCAGGGTGGAAATGCTTCAGCCGTAGCTCCAGCGAACCCTCGGTTTCGACAAGAGTCATCAGCTCGTAGAAGACAACCTTGCCGTCTTTGACGAGGCGGAAGATGCCCGGCATGGCGCCGGCGGCGGGCGATGACCACAAGTCTTCAGCCTGCCCGCCGAGCCCCGTGCCCGACCATTTGCCTTCGAGCCAGGCGACGTCTTTCAATGTGGCGGCGGGGCGCGTTTCCGCCAGCCCCAGCGCGGCAATGGCGGCGAGCAGAACCGTCAGGCGTTTCATGCCGGATCAACGGTTGGCGGCGACGGATTTCGACAGCCGCCGACTATTCCGCAGCGAATAATTGAACGGTTTTGTCGCGGAACGCAGCAGCGATCCACTTGCCATCGGGTGAGAACGCAGTTGAGTTGACGCGCTTTGGCGCGTCGAAGGAGCGGATCATCTTGCCGCTGGCGGAATCCCAGAGGACGATTTTCACGGGCGCGGCTTGCGTGAGTTCACTGAAGCCGCCGGTGACGATTAGCTTTCCGTCTGCCGAAAATGCCAGCGATGAGATCATTTCAGCCTGGCCGGTGAGCTTACGGGCAAGCTTCCAAGTTTTGGTGTCCCAGAGGTAGACGATGCGATCGACGCCGGCCGTGGCGAGCCATTTTCCATCGGGCGAGAAGGACATGGCGAACATCGAGACGGGCAGTTCGTCGACACGGCGGACCAGTTCGCCGTTGCGCACGTTCCAAACGCGCAGATCGGCGTCATAAGAACCGGCGACGAGGGACGTACCGTCGGGCGAGAAACCAAGAATCGACATGCCGCCAATGCCCGCCTGCACTTCAAACTTCTGCGCACCGGCGGCGTCGCGCACGCGCACGACGTTTTCGCTGGTCTGTTTATTCGGGATCTGCGAGGTGGCCTGCAGTGCGCCATCGGCCGACATGGAAAGGCCGGTGGAGACGGCTGTGTAGGGCGGCTTCAAATCTGCTTTGGCTATAGTCTTCTGCAGTTTGCCCGTGGCGGCATCCCACACGCGAACCTTACCGTCGGCGCACGAACCGGCGATCGATTTGCCGCCGTCGAGGAATGCGACGGTATTCACCGCCGATTCGGAATCGAGCTTTGCGGGCATCTCAGGCCTTCTCCATGATGATGTCGAAGCTGATCTCGGCGTGCGGTGTGCCCTGTTCGAAGAGCTTCACGGTGCGTACGAGTTCGCGGTTGCTCACGATGTTGCGCTTGGCGTAGTTCTTGTCGGGATCGCCTTCGAAATAGGGATCGGTGGCGAAGTAGGCCTGGGTGATGAGCGCCTTGTGGCCGGGGGCCGTGATCATGTAGTGAATGTGCTGTGCGGGGCGGTCGGGATAGTGCCCGGGCATGATCGTTTCGAGCGTGTACTCGGCGGCGTTTTCGGTGGCGATTTTGGCGCGATAGCGATAGCCCTGTACGTCGTACAGGCCGGCGTGGTCGGCATGCCAGACGTCGATTTGCGCTCCTTGTACCTTTTCACCGCGGGTGTTGAGAACCTTGCCGGCAACGCGCAAGGGGAAGCCCGGGTCGCCTGGCTTGTAGAGACGAGAGGTGTTCGGCGCGCCTTTGCGGAAAAAGGGTCCGAGTACTTCAGCAGGAGTGGGTTTGGCGGAATTCTTCTCGCCTTCGGCCCACAGCGCGAAAAGGTTCGACGAGGACATCGGCACGGCTGCGACCAGCGCGCCTTTCGCGATGCAAGTGCCCAAAATGTCCCGGCGGCGTAGTTCTTTGTCGTTCATGGAATCCTCTCTTCGATTGGCGCGAGTTTAACATTTTCAGCGGTGGGACGCACCGCCTGCCAGATGCAGCCGATGGCACGTTGGACAAAGTCGTCGGGGAAACGGCCGCCAAAGGCACCGAGTTTTTCCATCATCGCCATCCCGTGGAGCGACGTGATCAAGACGAGCGACGCGCCTGAGGGGTCGGCTGCCTTGTTCGCGGCGAAGAAGCGGACGAGGTCTCCGCGGAGGGAGACGAGGGCTGATTGGGGGTGGGCGGCGGCGAACTGGTCGAAGCGGAAATCGGGATGGGTGGTGAGTTGCAGAAGGATGGGGGCGGAGGCGCGAAAGTAGCCGAGGAGGTCGAGGGCGAGCTTGTGGAGGGACGGCTCGAAGTCAGCTTCGGGGTCCCGGCGGTGGGACCATGGCGGCGGGATCATAGCGGCAAAGAAGAGCTCCGATTTGGTGGGGTAGCGTTGGAAGAGGAGTCCTTCGGAGACACCGGCGTATTGTGCGATGGCGCGGGTGGAGGCGGAGAAGCCCTTGTCGAGGAAGATAGCGCGGGCGGCGGCGAGGATGGCGTCGTTGGTGATAGTTTTGGTGCGGGCCACAGCCCTATTATAAGTGAGCAAGCACTTATATCGTAACCGGTTGTTTTTGCAGTTCCTTGAGGCGGTCGAGACTCCCGACGAACGGTTTGAGGCCACGGTGAAGTATGGCGGCGGCAATAGTGAGCGAGACGGCAGCTACCGCGGCCATGGAATATGGCAACATGGCCTCGTCGTGGAAGACATAGTCGGTCATCAGTGCTATTGCTGTAGGACCAAAGCCCATTCCGATCAGGGTGTTCACGAAGAGATAGGATGCGGCCGCCTGGCCACGCATCTCATTGGGCATGATTTCGGTGATCGCGGCCGGTGCGACCCCGAACGGGCTGGCGAGGATGAACTGGCAGGGGGCAAATAGGAGCAGGGCCAGTTCGGGAGTGGGGGCGAGCGCGAAGGCGACGGAGAAGGGTAGCCAGCAGACGGCGGCGAGGAACATGACGCGGAGGTTGGCGTCGCGATGGCCACGGGAGCGGAGATAGTCCGCAAGGCGGCCACCGCAGACGATTCCCGCTGGACCGAAGAGCAGCACGGCGAGGCCGACCTTGAAGCCTGTCTCAGCGGGCGTCCAGCCGTGGGTGCGGATGAACAGCGTGGGTGTCCAGGCGGCGGCGCCATAGGCCGCGAGCGCTACGAAGGCGATGCCAAAGTTGTGGCAGAGGAATGTGCGTAAGTTGAGGCGCATGTAGCGGAGAACTTCCCAGAAGGGAACGGCGGTCGTGGATTGCACCTCGCGGCGTTTGGGTTCGCGAACCGTGAGGAGCAGCAGTGCACAGAGCAGGCCGGGAAGGCCTACGGCAAAGAAGATGAGTTGCCAGGGGCGGGTGGGGCCCACGAGGGGGAGGTTCCACAGTTCCTGGCGCGAGGCGAATTGCAGTACGAGTCCGCCGAGGATCATGGCAACGCCGTGTCCGAGGTAGATGCCCATGCTGTAGACGCTGATCGCGGTGGCGCGGCGTTCCGGCGGGAAGTAGTCCGAGATCATCGAGTAGGCCGAGGGTGAAAGCGACGCTTCGCCGATGCCGACGCCCATACGCATAAGGGCCATCTGCCAGAAGGTTTGCATCAGTCCGCAGGCGGCCGTGAAGAGGCTCCAGGCGACGAAGCCGGCGGCGATGATTCCGCGACGATTGGCGGAGTCGGCAAGGCGTCCGATGGGGAGTCCGAAGAAGGTGTAGAAGACGGCGAAGCTGAAGCCCATGAGGAGGCTCATGCCGGTGTCGCTGATATGGAGGTCGCGCCGGACGGGACCGACGAGGAGGCTGAGGATCTGGCGGTCGATGAAGGAGAAGACGTAGATGAGAGTCAGAACGCCCACGACGTACCAGGCGTAGCGCGGGCTGGGCGGTGGAGGGAAGGAGTTCGGCGACGCGGGCGGCGTGGGCATATGGGCCGCGATGCTATCATACGCGGCGGTGGAGAGCTCAACGGGACGCGCGCGGTGGCTGCTGTGCGGGTTCCTGTTCGCGGCAACCACTCTGAACTATCTCGACCGGCAGGTGTTGGGGATTCTCGCGCCGACGATCCAGCGGGAGTTGGGGTTGGACAACGCGGCGTTGGGCACGCTGTTCTCGGTCTTCTACTACACCTACACGCTGGCGCAGTTCGCGATCGGGCCGTTTTTGGATCGCGTGAATCTGCGGATGGCGTATGGGCTGGCGGTGTTGTTGTGGTCGTTGGTGGGTGTGGCGACGGCGACGACGCGAGGCTTTGTCGACCTGGTGATTTTCCGGTTGTCGCTGGGCGTGGCGGAGTCGGCGAACTGGCCGGCGGCGATGCGCATGGTGGCGCGCGCGTTGCCTCCCGACAAGCGCGCATTGGGCAACGGTATCTTTACTTCCGGCACCAGCGTGGGCGCACTCATCGCACCGGCGCTGACGTTATGGATTGCGGGAGCGTTTGGCTGGCGGTTCGCGTTCGCGGGTGTGGGAGCGTTGGGTGCGGTTTGGTTCGTGGCGTGGATGCGTTTCAGTTCGCGACGTGAGTTTGACGGTGTGTGGACGACGCAAGCGGGAGCGGTCGCGCGCGGCGCAGCGTATGGAGAGGTGTTGCGCTCGCCTCGCTTCTGGCGCGTGTTCGCGGTCACGATTCTGGTGAATCCGGTGTTGTACTTTCTGTTGAACTGGCTGCCCGCGTACTTCTCGCAACAGTGGAAGCTGGATGGCGTAAGCGGATTGGGCTTCACGTTGACCGTGATCTATATCGGACTCGACGCGGGCTATTTGCTGTGCGGTGCGGGCGTGCTGGCGTTCACGCGGCGCGGCATCGATCTGGCGACGGCGCGCACCTGTGTCTTCTACGCGGCGTCGTTCCTGCTGGCCTCGGCGGCGTTTGTGCCGTTTGCGCAAACGGCGCGGGCAGCCACGGTATTGCTTGTGTTCGCCAACATTGGTATCGGCATTTGGATCGCGATGTACTTGACGATGGCGCAGGAGGTGAACGCGCGTGCCGTGGCGACGGCGGCGGGTCTGTTGGGCGGATCGGGGTCGCTGGCGGGTGGCGCGGCGATGTGGGCGGTGGGTCAGGTGACGCAGCGAACGGAGAGTTTCCAGCTTGTGTTCTTCGCCGTCGCAGCGGCGGCCGTGCTGGCGGCGTTGGCCGGGCAGCAGGTGGCCCAGCATAATGGTCCAGAGGAAGAAACCATTTGAGGGAACTGTTGTTTGCCGCCATCGCCGACGACTTTACAGGCGGCTCCGATTTGGCCGGCATGCTGTTCGCGCAGGGTGTGCGAACCGTGCAGACGTTCGGCGTGCCCGATGCCGGTCAAGTGGCGTTGATGGCCAACTACGATGCGGTGGTCGTATCGCTGAAATCGCGCTCGATTGAAGCGTCGGCGGCGGTGGCGGAATCACTCGCAGCGTATCGCGCACTGGGGCCGCTCAAGCCGCACCAGTGGCAGTTCAAATATTGTTCGACGTTCGATTCGACGCCGCGGGGCAACGTTGGTCCGGTGACGGCGGCATTGATGGAAGCCGCGGCGGTAGCCTTCACGATCGCCGTGCCCGCGTTGCCTGTGAATGGACGCACGCAGTACTGCGGAAACCTGTTCGTTTTGGGTGTACCGCTGGCGGAGTCGCCGATGCGGACGCATCCGCTGAACCCGATGACGGATTCGAACCTGGTGCGCTGGCTTCAACCGCAGACATCGAAGCGCGTGGGGCTGCTGCCGTGGTCCGTTGTGTCGCAATCGGCATTGGAAATTGCAAAACGGGCCGGTCAGCTGGAACAGGCGGGAGTGGAGATCGCGCTGGTGGACGCGCTCAATGACGAAGACCTGTCGCGCATTGCCGAGGCCTTCTCCGGTCATCCATTTATTACAGGCGGCAGCGGCCTGGCCACGCACCTTCCGCGCTATTGGACGGGCGAGCGAGCGCCGATTCTCACGCATGCTCCTGCGAAGGGGCCGGCGGTGATTCTTTCGGGCAGTTGTTCGTCGCAGACGCTGGCGCAGCTCGAACATCTCCGTTCGACGGGCGCGGCGGTGATGCACTACACGGTGTCGCCGGCCGAAGTGGATGCGGTGCTCATGCATGGTGGGCTGGTGGCGCTGGCCAGCTCAGCGCCACCCGAAGGACGCACGCCGGGAGCCGAGCGCGACATTGAACAACGCATGGGCGAATGGGCGCGGCACTTCGTGAACGAACGCGGCGTGCGGCGCATTGTCGTTGCGGGCGGCGAGACGTCGGGCGCGGTTGTGGAAGCGCTGGGCATCAGCGCGGTTGAACTGACGTCGATACTCGATCCGGGCGTACCTGCGCTGCGCACGATTGCCGGCGCGCCGCTCTCACTCGCACTCAAATCGGGCAACTTCGGATCGCTCGACTTCTTCACCAAGGCACTGAGCCGGATATGAGCACTGAGCCGCATATGAACCAACTCGAACATCTCTGCGAAATTGCCGCCAGCTTTCATGCCCGAGGACTGGCATTTGGATCGACCGGGAACCTCAGCCTTCGTGAAGGCAACCGCGTATGGATCACGCCGACGGGCTGCTCACTGCGCAACGTGACGCCGGACATGATGGCGCTGATCGATATGGACGGCAAGGCGTTAAACGACCGCAAGGCGTCGAAGGAGTATCCGTTTCACCTGGCGGCGTATCGTGCGGCCGGAGAGCGTGCGAGCGCGCTCGTTCATCTGCATTGCACCTACACGGTGGCGCTCTCGTGCCTGGCCGATCTCGATGAAGCTGCGCCGCTGCCGGTGTTCACTCCGTACTATCTGATGCGCGTGTCTCCGCTGGCAGTGCTGCCGTACTTCCGGCCGGGTTCGACCGAGCTTGCGGGCGCGGTAGGTGCGGCGGCGGTGGCGCACGATGCGATGTTGATGCGCAACCACGGTGTGATCACGCTGGGCCGCACGATGGACGAGGCGGTGGACCGTTGCGAGGAGCTGGAGGAGACAGCGAAGTTGTGGTTCCTGCTGCGGGGGCGCGAGGTGCGGAACCTGACGGCGGAGGAGCGGGGCGAGATCGAGCGGACGTTCAAGCGCTAGAGTTCGGGGATCGGGCGGCGCTCTTGCCAAGCGCTTGCGCTCCGCCCGCGTTATGATGGAGACGAACCAATTCCCTGTGTGGCTGGTCCATCGTGGACCTGTCCTTGCAGGATTCAGATAAGGAGTAGCGATGGGTCCGCTGGGCTGGCAAGAAACGATGTTTATCTTTATCCTTGCCTTGCTCGTTTTCGGGCCGAAAAAGCTCCCGGAACTGGGCAAGACCATCGGCAAGGCGATGACGGAGTTCCGGCGGGCGTCGAGCGAACTTAGGTCCACCTGGGATCGCGAAATGGCCGCCATAGAGCGGGAGAGTCAGGACGTAGCGAGTGCCACGAGTTCGATTCAACACGAGATCGAAGCGAGCACGCACGACCAAAGTTCTTCCTACTACGACTCCAATTACGACTACGGTTATGGATACGATTCCCCCGATGCCAATGGGGAGATCGCGTCCGCAGACACATCCACAGTAAGCGCGACCGCAACTCAGGGCGCTGACCAGCCGGCGAACGCCGCCATCGAATCCGCCTCAACGGAAACGGTGGCCGCTCAAGCTCCCGAAGGCACCGTGGCTCGCGAAAAGCAGCCCGACGCCCCGAAGGAAGCCGAAGCGTAAGCTTTACTCAGCAAGCGTTCGCGAACTAACGAAGACAACATGGCGGGCACAAACGATCAGGCCGGAGTGCCTCCGCAGGACCACGAGATTTCTTCGCAAGAGGAAGTTGTGGCCGCGGAGCAGACTGCAGAAGCAACGGAATCCACCGGAGAGGCGAAGGTTTCCTATGAGCAAACCACGGACGCCACCGCTTCGTATGGAGATCCCTATTACGACGATTACGGCTATGAGCCTCCGGCCGATCCGGCGCCGGCTTCCACGACGACCGCGTTAGTGGAGTCGACGCCGGTGTCCGCCCCTGTTCCCGCCACGGCGTCCGGTTCGGGTGGCTCCACGCCTCCTCCTTATTCCGGAGCCGACGACGAGGAAGAGGACGACGACGAAGGCGGCATGCTCCGCATGAGCTTCATGGAGCACTTGGAGGAGCTGCGCAGCCGCCTCATCAAGGCGCTGGCGGGTGCGGCCGTAGCGTTCGCCGTAGCGATTTACTTCAACAACGAAATTTGGACGCTGGTCAGTGAGCCTGCCATGGAAGCGATGCGCCAGGCCGGCATCAAAGATCCCAAGCTGGCCATTCTGACACCCACCGAAGGTTTCTCGGTGATCTGGGTGCAGTTGCCGATTCTGACGTCCATCTTTTTGGCATCCCCGTGGATTCTGTACCAGATTTGGGCGTTCATCGCTCCTGGCCTGTACAAGCGTGAACGGAAGTGGGCGGTGCCCTTCGTGATCTCAAGCGCCGGCCTGTTTATTCTCGGCGGCCTTTTTGCATACTTTGTCGCGTTCAAACTGGGACTCGCGTTCCTCATTGGGATTGGTGTGGGTAACAACGCCCAGGCCGTCATCTCGCTTTCGAACTACCTTGATCTCTTCACGAATGTCAGCCTCGGTATGGGGTTGGTATTCGAACTGCCGGTCCTCATCTTCTTCTTGTCCCTGCTGCGGATCGTTACGCCCGGTTTCCTTATTCGGAACTCTCGTTACGCGATTCTCGGTATCGTCATTGTGGCCGCGATCGTCACTCCGACACCGGACGTCGTGAACCTGATGCTGCTGGCGCTACCGATGACGTTGCTGTATTTCATGGGCGTCTTCGCGTCGTACCTGCTCACGCTCAGCCGCGAGAACAAGCGCTTCCCCTGGTTGATTCTGTTCCTGATTGTTGCCGGGTTCTTCGCGGTGTTCGCAGGTGGTACTTACCTTGCCGTAACACACTTCGGCTGGAAGCTTGTACCGGCTTATCCGTTCCTAATCCGGTAGCCGCCGCTCCTAAACTGGGTTACTCTCGTCCTATGCCAGTACTGGTACGGCTGCGAACGCGCGTCCTGTGGTCCTACTCAGGTCGAGTTCCTACTATCGAGCTATAACGGCGGATCGCAGGGTCTGCAGAGGGATAGAAGTATGGATCTTGACAAAATCATACGCGATCTGCGTACGGAGAAGGAGCGTCTAGACCGCGCAATAGCCTCGCTTGAGGACTTAACAAAAACCGGGGCCATTACACCGATGGTAGTAACCAAGCGCCGGGGCCGGAAGACGATGGACGACGACGAACGGAAGGAGGTTTCCGCGCGGATGAGAGAGTATTGGCGCAAGAGAAAGACTACCTAGCGCCCACGCCATTGGCTCCGATATATGATAGCGGCGTGTCTCCACTCACCCGACGCAGCATGCTGGCCGCTTCCGCGGCGCTTCCCACGGCTATGACGAGTGCGGTAACTCCGGCCCGCATTATCGATCCACACGTGCACGTGTGGAAGAACGACCCGCGCTTTCCGTGGGCCAAAGAAACGAAGAACCCGCCGCCCGAGGACCGTTCGGCCGAGATGCTGCTCGAGCTGATGACGGCCAATGGCGTGTCGAAGACGGTGATCATTCAATACATCGGCTTTCGCTGGGACAACAGCTATGTCGCCGCCGTGCTGAAGCAGTATCCGCAGTACTTTCACGGCGTCGCGCGCGTGGACCCAGAGGATCCGGGCAATGCGGACCATCTTTCGAAGCTGGTGAAGGAGCAGAAATTCAGCGGCGTGCGGTTGTCGCCTGGGGCGAATGCATCGGGCGATTGGATCAACGGTCCGCTCATGGCGCCGTTGTGGAAACGCTGCGAAGAGTTGAAGGTTCCGATGACGGTGCTGACCTCGCCGTCGCGTTTGCCGGATGTGGAGAAGTTGATCGCCAAGCAGCCAGAACTCACCGTTGTGATCGATCACATGGCGGATTGCCCTGTGGGGAACCCTGCGGAACTAGCTAAGCTGACGGCGCTCGCCAAGTATCCAAAGGTGTTCGTGAAAATTTCCCACACGTGGGCGATTTCCAAGGAACAGTATCCGTGGCGCGATGCACAGGCGAATGTGAAAGAGCTGCACCACCAATTCGGTCCGCAGCGGCTGATGTGGGGCACGGATTGGCCGGTGTGCCTGCGGCACGCCACCTATACACAGACGCTCACGTCGGTTCGGGACGAAATGCCTTTCCTGAACGACAAAGACAAAGAGTGGATGCTGTCGAAAACTGTCGAACAGGTGTGGCCGTTCGGGAAGTAAGTTTCAGGCCAGGCCGCTGTGGCGTGCAAGCCTAAGGGCTTCGATCGCCGCTCCGCGCGAACCGGCGGTATCGCCATTGGGCATGACGTGGATGGGAATGTCCGCCTGCTCGGTGCGCTGTTGTGGCATGCCGGCGCGGATCTCGGCAACGAACCACCGCTGAAATTCGAGGCTGGTTTCCACGGCGCCGCCGCCCACGATGAGCGCGTCGGGATCGAACGTGTTAATCATCTCGTCAAAGAAGAGGCCCAGTGCGTGGGCCTGGACGCGGAAGATTTCCTTACACATCGCGTCGCCCTTTTCGGCGAGGCCGCGTACCTTTTTTGCCGCCGCCACAATGTCGATTGCAGCGAGCTCGTGGCCTGGGAACTGGCCGAGGAAGTAGGGAAGCAGCGTATTTGTAATCGCGGTCAGCGAGCAGAGGGCTTCGAGATCGCCGACGCGGCCGCAATTGCAGCGCGGGACGATTCCAGAGACACCGGCGATGTCCTGATAGGGAATGAGCACATGGCCCAACTCGCCGCCGAAGCCGGAGCGGCCCTTCACCACTTCACCGCCGACGATGACGCCGCCGCCAAGGCCCGTGCCAATAACTGCCGAGATGGACGTGGCCTGATTGTTGGCGCCGAAGAGGTTGAAATGCCCCCAGAGCGCGCCGGCGTTGCCATCGTTTAGATAGGTGACCGGTTTCGCAAGCTTGCGGGCCAGACCGTCGCGCATATCGAAGTTGGCCCAATCGGGGTGAACGAAGTTGGTGGAGCCGCGCGCGCTAAGAACGCCGGCGGCGCTGGCCGGACCCGGAGTATCGAGGCCGACGACGGTTACATCGGCGAGCTCGACGCCTGCGCGTTCGACGGCAATAGCGAGGCCATCGGCTATCTGCTGAAGGCAAATGGAGGGGCCTTCCTTCGAGCGGGCAGGATGCTCACAGAGGCCGTCGATCAGGAAATTTTCTTCGGAGTCGAGCAGGGTGTAGTTGATTGCCGTGCCACCCAGGTCCACTCCCGCTACAACCGGGTAATTGCTCATAGTGGTCTCAGTCTACAGATTCGGATGGACGTTGTGTTAGATGTAGAGGAGCATGAGCACGCCGGATCCGCGAGTGGAGCTTGCGATGGAGCTATTCCAGAAGGCCTACACGCTGCAGATGCAGGGTGAGCTGGATCTCGCCGAAGCATTGTACAAGCGCAGCATCGAGCTGCATCCGACGGCTGAGGCGTACACGTTCCTGGGCTGGACCTACAAATTTCAGGGGAAGCTCGACGAGGCGATCACCGAGTGCAAGAACGCGATTTTGATCGACCCCGGATTTGGCAATCCGTACAACGACATCGGCGCCTACCTGATTGAGCAAGGCAAGTTGGACGAAGCCATCCCGTGGCTCGAAAAGGCGACGCAGAGCTCGCGGTATGCGAGCTTTCACTACCCCTGGTACAACCTGGGACGGATCTACCTGGCGCAGGATCTGTTGAACCGGGCGCGGGAGTGTTTTGAAAAGGCGCTATCGATTGAGCCGAAGTATGAGGTGGCTCGGGAGGCGTTGAAACAGGCGAAGCGGAGCGTGCAGTAGATTAACGGGCTGGTTCTGGGATCGGTTGGGGGGGGAAATCGATGGAGCGGGAGACCGGATTCGAACCGGCGACATCAACCTTGGCAAGGTTGCACTCTACCAACTGAGTTACTCCCGCTCGGCAAACCTCGCCTGCGCGGAATGTAGCGCTTGAGAGGCGGATCCGGCCGTTGGGGAACGGCCGGATTTTGGGAGCGTGCACCTCGCACGGGGTGAGTGTGAGGCGCAGTCACTATATTGGCAGAAGGATCTGGCCTTGTCAAATGGGGTAGATGAAAAAATCTGAAGGCGAGTGCCCATGGTTGCAGGCGACATCTTGCAAACCTCCGTAAACGTTTCACTTTTTCATTTCGCCGCAACGAATCCGCTGATATAATTCCGGCCATGAAGTCTATCAACGTTAGGATAGTCACGCTTTTTTCGCTGGGCGCTGTCGCCCTCTTCGGACAAGCAGGCTCCATTCAGGGAATCGTTCAGGATCAGTCGCAAGGGTCGGTTGTCGGATCGCAAGTCGTGATCACGAATTTGGACACCGGCTTGCGGCGAGAGGCAACCACCAATGAGACGGGCTTATACACGGCACCGTCACTTCCAGTCGGGCGTTATAAGGTTACGGCGTCGATGCAGGGATTCTCGACGTCGGAAGTGCCCCAGATCAAGCTCGACGTCAATCAAACGGCCCGCGTCGATTTTGTTTTGAAGCCCGGTTCGATCACCGAAAGTATCAGTGTCAGTGCCGCGGCGGCGCTGCTCGATTCCGAAACGGCGACGGTCGGACAGGTGATCGACAACAAGCGCATTGTCGAGTTGCCGCTGAACGGCCGCAACTACCTGGAGCTGGCGCGTTTGAGCGCGGGCACGGCGGCGGCGCGCGGGTCGAGGCCAGAGAGTGAGGGAGTGTTCTCAGCGGGCGGCCAGCATGGCTACCAGGTGCAGGTGAACATCGACGGCGTCGACAATTCCATGACCTATTCGGGTGGTCCGATCGGCTATGAAGCGCAGGCGATCAAGCCGAGCGTGGATGCCGTCGGCGAGTTCCGCGTAGTTACCAACAATCTTTCGGCCGAGTATGGAAATCGCATGGGCGGGCAGGTGTTCGTGAACATCAAGTCCGGCACGAACGATGTGCACGGGACGGTGTTTGAGTTCCTGCGCAACTCCAAGCTGGACGGTACGAACTTTTTTGCGAATCGCGCGGGCACGAAGAAGCCCGACTACAAGCAGAACCAATTTGGCGGCACCATCGGCGGGCCGATCCGTAAGGACAAAACGTTCTTCTTCGGATCGTTCGAAGGCACGCGGACACGGTTGGGCCGTAGCTTTACGGCAACTGTCCCCACGGCTGCCATTCGCGATGGTGATTTCAATTCGGTCAGACCGGTCTACGATCCGGCGACCACGGTGGGCACGGCGAGCAGCTTCACGCGGCAGCCGTTTCCCGGCAACATCGTTCCGAAGAATCGCTGGGATCCACTCTTCCCCAAGCTGCTCGCCCTGTATCCGCAGGCGACGGACCAGTCGAAGATCGCCAATAATCACTTTTACAACGGCTCGGAATCGAATGATGTCAACACCTACGACATCAAGGGCGACCACAACATCAGCGACCGCAGCCGCATTTCCGGCCGTTATAGCCGCCGCGACCGCAACCGATTCGAACCGGGCCCCCTGCCTCTGCCGGCCGATGGCGGCCTGGCTACGACGACGATCATCGACAGCAATTCGGTGGCTCTGACGCACACCTACACGTTCGGCTCCTCGCTGACGAACGAGTTCCGGCTGGGCATCACGGACATCAATTCCCGCTTCGACGTGCCGTATGACAAGCCGCTGTTCGACGAGTACGGCATTAAGGGTATTCCGAAAACGAACCTGGCTTCGTCGAATGATCACGGGCTTTCGCGGTTCACGCCTGCGGGCTATTCCGAAATCGGCACGCGTTCGTTCTGGCCGAACACGAACAACCAGCGCACGTATCAGTTCAACGACACTCTGTTCAAGAACTGGGGCAAGCATAATATCCGGTTCGGCGGCGAAGTGCGGCGCGAAGATGTGTTCCGCAACGCGGCGCGATTTTCGCGCGGGCAGTTTGCATTCAATCGCGAGTTCACGGCAAACCCGGCTAATCGCGGCGGAACGGCCGACGGTTTGGCCGAGTTCATGTTGGGACTTGCCGCCGGTGGCACGATCGGCAACGAGAACGGCGAATACATCGCTGCCACGACGACGGCCGGATTCGTTCAGGACGATTGGAAAGTGACGCCGAACCTGACGCTCAATCTTGGCCTGCGTTACGACATCTTCTTCGCGCCGAGCTTCCCCGATGGCGGAACGTCGTACTTCACGATGGATTTCGGCAATCTCGGGGCGGCCGCGCGCCTGCAGCAGACCTTTACCAAACCCGGCGAATGCGCCTGTAAGAATGATCGGAACAACTTTGCGCCGCGGCTCGGACTGGCGTACAAATTGGGGCCGAAGACGGTCGTGCGTGCCGGGGCGGGCATCATCTACGCCCGCGCCGATTCTCTGCAGACGCAATGGGCGAGGGCTCAGAACCAGGCGCCGACGTTCATCGAGATCGGATTTGGGACGCTTGACCGCATCAACTCGCGGCTCATCTTGAAGGATGGATTCCCTGCCGTTACGCTGCCGGCTACCGAAGTGCCGGGACCGAATTCGGTCGGCGTCGAAGCGTCGCCGAGCTTCCTTCCGACTCAGTACGCGATTCAATACTTCTTCGACGTGCAGCGCGAGCTGCCGTTCGACACGCTGCTCACCGTTGGCTACAACGGCAACGGCGCGCGGAAGATGCTGGGTGGGTTGAACTACAACATCCCCTACAACATTCAACCGGGCCCGACGCCGGTGAACAACCTGCGGCTGTGGCCCTTCTACAACTCGGTGAATCAGCAGGTGCCTTACGGGAGCCTGAGCTACAACGGCCTGATCACGAAACTCGAGAAGCGGTTCAGCAAGGGACTGACGTTCCTGGGATCGTACACCTGGTCTCATGCCATCGACAATCTCGACGAGGTTGGGAATGGTGAAGGAACGGGCGCAACCTACGTGTGGGACCGCAATCAAAACCGCGGCAGCTCGCTGACCGACATTCGCCACGGGTTTGTGTTCAGCTCGACGTACGAACTGCCGTTCGGCAAAGGCAAAGCGCATCTGACGGATGCACCTCGGGCGGTCGATGCGCTCCTCGGCGGCTGGCAGGTGAGCGGCGTCTTCAACAAGGTGAGCGGCGAACCGTTCACGGTGACCACCTCGGGCGGCATCACCAATGCCGGCGGCGCGGACCGGCCGAACCGCATTGGCGACGGCACACTGTCCTCGAGCCAACGGACAATCGACCGCTGGTTCGACGTCAGCGCATTCACCGTGCAACCGCAGTATACGTACGGAAACTCGGGTCGCAACATTCTCCGCGGACCGGGCGTGACGAACTTGGATTTCTCGCTGGCGAAGTATTTCAGTATCAACGAGAGGTTCCGGCTGCAGTTCCGCGCGGAAGCGTTTAATGCATCCAACACGCCGGCTTTCGCAAATCCGGGGTCCAACATCACCGGCGCGGGAGTGGGTCAAATCACGTCGGCGGGTGAACCGCGCCGCGTTCAGTTTGGTCTCAAGTTACTGTATTAACATTAACTTGGGCAGCGCCAGCGGGCGCTGAAATTTCTGTAGGTTAGAAGGCCTCGGACTACGGTCCGAGGCCTTTTTTCGTCTTCTCTACGCCTTCAGTCATTTTGTAAATTAAGAGTTATACATTAATATCCTTTTATAATCCCCAGCGAAGTCTCATTGTGGAAATCTTTGGAAGATGAGGGTCCCATGAAGAATGTTGTCTCAAGCACCCTACTCTGCTGCCTGTGTACAGTAATGTGCCAGGCGCAGAGCAGTGGCACAATTCAAGGCGTAGTGACTGACAAGAGTGGCGCCGTGATTCCTGGCGCACAGATCACGGCAAGAAATACGGAGACCGGCGTGAGCGGGTCGTCCACGGCAAATGGCGTTGGCTTTTATACCATCCCGGCGTTGAACCCGGGTATTTACACCGTGACCTGTACCTCCCAGGGGTTCGCGCCGAAAGCGTTCCCAGGATTGAGGTTAGAGGTCCAACAGACGGCGCGCATCGATTGCCAGCTGAATCTGGGCGCGGTGGCGGAAACGATCGAAGTGTCCGCTGCCGCACAGATGCTGCAGTCTGAAAAGACGGAAGTCGGGCAGGTGATCGACTCCAAGCGCATCGTGGAAATGCCGCTCAACGGGCGGAACTATCTGCAACTGGCGCGGTTCACCGTGGGCGTTCTGCCGTCACGGCAGTTCGGCAAGGGGACGCGGCAGGATGGCGAGAATGGCGGCGAAGGCGGATTTCTCGCCGTCGGTATGCATGCCGCCCAGAACAACATTCTGCTCGACGGCTCCGACAACACTTCGCGGAACTCAGGGGGTGCACTTGGCTTCCAGCAACAGGCGACTAAGCCGTCGGTGGATTCGGTGGGCGAGTTCAAGGTGGTGACCAACAACACGTCGGCCGAGTACGGCTACCGCATGGGCGCGAAGGTGATCGTCTCGACGAAATCGGGCACGAATGGATTCCACGGTTCCCTGTTCCACTTCCTGAGGAACGACAAGCTGGATGCGTCGAATTTCTTCGCCAACCGGTCTGGCGCGGACAAGCCCACCTATCGGTTGAATCAGTTTGGCGGTACGATCGGCGGACCGATTTTGAAGAACAAGATGTTCTTTTTTGGCAGCATTCAGGCGACGCGCATTCGTTTGGGTAAGAGTTTTACATCGACGGTGCCAAGCGCGGCGATCATCGACCGCGGAGACTTTTCCGCGCAGCCGACGCAGACGCGCGGCGTGTACGACCCTCTGACGCTGACGGGAACTGGTACCGCTGCCCAACGCCAGCCGTTCGCGAATTTCACGATCCCGCAAACTCGCTGGGATCCCGTGTCGGCGAAGGTGCTGGCGGTGTATCCGCGGCCGAACATTCCGGGACGCGAGAACCAGCCCAACAACTTCTTCTTCTCGCCGTCGGATTCGGACGACTTCGATCAATACGATTTCCGCTGGGACTACAACATCAACGACTATCACCGCACCTTTGTGCGCTACTCCCATCGCAACCAGTTCACGTATCAGAACGGACCGTTGCCGCTGCCAGCCAATGGTGGAACCGGCCAGACGGTGGACCTGCCGGGGCACAACCTGGCGTGGTCACTGAACTCGAGTTTCGGGGCAACCAAGTTCAACGAAGTGCGGTTCGGCTATACCTACTTCCCGACAGTTTTCGACATTCCGATCACGACGAACCTGCAATCGCAGTTCGGCATAAAAGGCGCACCGGGCGACAGCCTGAAGGACGGCCGGGACAACGGCTATTCGCTTTTCGTACCGGGCGACGGCTTTTCGCAGCTTGGCCCGCGTGGATTCTGGCCGAATTTCAACGACCTGACGAACTACCAGATTGGCGATAACTTCACCTGGGTCGCCGGACGCCATACGCTGAAGATCGGCGGAGAGTGGCGGCAGTCGGTTGTGCCACGCGATCCGTCGCGCTACCGGCGCGGCCAGTTCAACTTCAACGGCGACTATACGACGCAGTTCCCGAATGTGGCTTCGAGCCGCGCGAACACGGGCAACGGCTTGGCCGATATGCTGCTCGGTTGGGCGCAGAACGAGACGTGGGGATTCCCGAACGGAGAGAAAACACGCGTACCGTATATCGGCGCGTTCCTGCAGGATGATTTCAAGATCACACCTCGGCTGACCTTGAATCTCGGCGTGCGGTATGAGCTGTTCTTCCCGCCCTACTTCCCCGATCCAGCGAATCAGACGGTATCGCGATTCCTCACCGAACTCAACGGCCGGCGTGCCGATCCGCGTGAGTTTCTGTCGCCTGCGCAGGGCGGCTTTGGCGAGGCGGAATACTTGCCGCTATTCACCCAGCCGGCAAGCGGCGGGGACTGCGGATGCTCGGTGGACAAGAACAACATCGCACCGCGCGTCGGACTGGCATACCGCATGACGGACAAGACCGTGATCCGCGCCGGCATGGGCATCTATTACGGCGAGCACGACAACGTGCAGTCGGAAGCGGCGCGGTTTTTCACCGGCGCTCCGCTAGCCAACGAGTTCAGTGCGCCGCAACCGAGAGAGCAGACGGCGCTCTTTGTCCAGCAGGGGTTCGCACCGGTGACTCCGGGCGGATTTCCGCGCTCGGGACTGAGCGTGAATACCACGCGCGATTCGCTGCCGCAGCCGTATGCCTACCAGTGGTTCTTCGACCTGCAGCGCGAGTTGCCGGGCGACGTGCTGTTGACCGCGGGATACCAGGGCACGGGCGCGCGGCAGTTGTTCTATGGCGTCAATATCAACCAGCCTCTGACGCCCGATCCGGTGATTCCCAACAACCAGCGCTTCCGGCGCCCGTTCTTCAACGGTGTGACGGAATCGAATGCGGGCGACAACACGAGCTACAACGCCCTGACGATCAAGGCGGAAAAGCGGTACTCGCGCGGGTTCACGTTCCTGAGCTCGTTCACGTGGTCGCACAACCTGGACTACGGCGATGAGAACCTGCAGCAGGGCAACGGCAGCACGCTGTTCACCTATAACCGGCGGTTCGATCGCGGCAACGCTTCGCTCGACCGGCGGCTGGCTTACGTGGCAAGCGTCCTGTACGAAGTTCCGTTCGGGCACGGCAAGGCGTTTCTGAATTCAGGCGTCGGTTCGTGGATTCTCGGCGGCTGGCAGGTGGGCGGTATCGTGTCGCTCCTTGGCGGCACGCCAGACGCGCACACGATCAACCAGAACACGACGAACGTAGGCGGCGCGAACCGGGGCGACCTGGTGCGCAACCCTAACCTGCCCAGCGGCGAGCGTACGATCGACCGTTGGTTCGATACGACGGCCGTGGTGGCGGGCCAGCGCGGCGTGTTCGACAACGCCGGGCGAAACCTGATCGTCGGTCCGCCGACGTATAACTTCGACTTCTCGCTTGACCGCAACTTCCGCATGCCTTGGGAAGGGCATGTGGTGCAGTTCCGGTTCGAGTCGTTCAACTTCACAAACACGCCGGCGTTCGGGCGTCCGAACACCGGTTTCGGCGGGGCAGCGGTGGGGACGATCAACTCCGCTGATGAGCCCCGGCGCATTCAGTTCGGTTTGAAGTACATTTTTTAGCGGCTAAGAGGGCAGAGGGAAAGCGGGCTCGTGCAATGCGGGCCCGCTTTTTGCGTTTGGGGCGGCGGCGATTTACTGCGACCACGGCGGCTTCACGCCGTTCATGCGGGCGTAGGCGATGGACTGGCCCATGTGTTCGTGGCTGTGGACGAGGAGGCGGAGGAAGACGTTTTCGGCGGGGGTCTCTTTGCCGAAGAACTTCACCTTTTTCTGGCGGTCGGCGGCGACGTAGCTTTTGCGGACGGCGTCGAAGGACGCCTTGAGCCACATGATGACGTCTTCCTTCTTAGTGACTCCCTTCTCGGCCCCTTCCTTCGGGGCGGGCATGGGGAGGGGCTGTGGCGCGCCTGCTTGACCGAGCAGCCAGAAATTAGTTTCCACGATGTGCATGAATACCTCGCTGGTGGAGCGAACGCCGGGGGCGGGGCGCCAGGAGTATTTCGCTTCGGGGGTAGCTTCTGCAAGGGCGAGGATCTGGCTGGCGGCGTGGTTGAACTCACCTAGCCAGCCTTGGCCGATTCCGGGCGTGGGCTGCTGAGCGGCGAGAGGAAAAGTGGAGAGCAAGAGGACGGCGAGGCGCATGGGAGCAGTATACGGGCTGCAACTCATTCCGACGTTTGTAGAATCAGGCGGACGGCTTCGGTGAGGCGGTCCCAGATTTTCGTCTCGCGCGTGAGCTCCGCCTTTCCGGTGGGGGTGAGCGAATAGAATTTCGCTTCGCGGCCGGTTTCGGTGGGGTGCCATTCAGCCTGCAGAAGGCCCTTGTTTTCGAGGCGGTGGAGAGCCGGGTAGAGCGAGCCTTGCTGGACCTGAAGGACGTCCTGCGAGATTTGCTGGATTCGCTGGGCGATCGCATAGCCGTGAATTGGTCCGAGGGCGACGACCTTCAGGATCAGGAGGTCGAGGGTGCCTTGGGGGAGGTCGGCTTTGGGCGAGGGCATGTGCTTCTACAGATAGCGAAAGATATGTAGGAGTACAAGGGGTGGGAACAAAACCGTTGCACCTTTAGTCTGGAAGCTAGATGCAGGACATCCGCTTTGCCTTCCGCATGCTGCGCCGGAATCCCGGTTTCACGATGATTGCCGTGCTGACGCTGGGGCTGGGGATTGGACTGAATACGGCGCTGTTCAGCGTAATCCATGCCGCCCTGGTTCGGCCGCTTGCCTATCCCGATGCCGAGCGGCTGGTGTGGCTGACCGACTACGACTACAAGTTCGAGCATCGCGACAACTATGTTTCGCGGCCGGCTTTTTTGCAGTGGAAGCGCGAGGCCACTTCGTTTGAAGCGATGACGGGCTATGCGAATCAAGACCTGGCGCTGATGGTAGGGGGAGCGTCGAGCCAGGAGCGAATCGTCTCGGCGGCGGGTGAAATTTGGAAGGTGACCGGTGCGCGCGTGCAGCGCGGGCGGCTGTTTGCGGCCAATGAGGTGGACGTGATGGTCCTTTCGCATGCGCTATACCAGCGTCGTTTCGGCGGGGACCCGGGCGTGATCGGGCGGACGGTGACAATCAACGGCCACGTTTATACGGTGGTCGGCGTACTGGCCCCAGATTTTCGGTTCGGCTTTCCGCAGCAGTTCGTGCCGGGCGATGAGGTGCGCGACATCGACGCCTACATACCGATTCCCGATTTCGTGCTGAACTTGCCGGAGCTGTCGATCGGTCCGTGGGATGCCGCAGTCCGCAATGCCGGACCGGTGCCGTACAACGTGCGTGTTGTCGGCAAGGTGCGTGAGGGCGTGCCGATGGAGCGGGCGCGCGTGGAGATGGAGACGGTGTATGTAAGGGCCATGGAGAAATATCCCGAGCACCGGCGGCACCATGTGCGGCTGCACTTCGATCCTCTTAAAGAGAAGCTGGTGGGCGAGGCGCGGCAGGCATTGATGGTGTTGCTGGCGGGAGTTGGGTTCGTTCTGTTGATAGCCTGCGCGAATATCGCGAACCTGCTGCTGTCACGGGCAGCGGGGCGGCAGCGGGAGATGGCGATTCGGGCGGCGTTAGGCGCGGGTCGTGGAAGGGTGATCCGGCAGATACTGACGGAGAACCTGCTGCTGGCATGCTTGGGTGGAGCATTGGGAGCGGTGCTGGCACAGTGGGGAATCGCCGCGATACTCCGGGTAGCACCTCATTCGGTGCCACGGCTGGCGGAGGCGGCTATTAATGTGCAAGTACTCACTTATACTATGGTTATTTCGCTGCTGACGGGGATTGTATTTGGAATTGGTCCAGCCTTTGCGGCTTGGCGAACCGATCTTCGCTGCGGGCTGGCGCTGGATTCCGGCCGGTCGCGGATTCGGAACATTCTGGTGGCTGGCCAACTGGCGCTGGCGATCGTGCTGTTGAGCGGTGCGGGGCTGATGATGAAGAGCTTTTGGCGGATGAACTCCCATGCGCCTGGGTTCGCACCGGAGCAGATTGTAGTCATGCGGGTTCCGCTGTCCGGTCCAGCGTTTGCGACTTGGTTGGCGAAGGGGGCTTATTTGCAGCAAGTTAAGGAAAGGACTGCGGCGATTCCGGGTGTGCAGGCGATGGGCGTGGATTGTGGCTCGTTGAATGGAACGGTGAAGGTAGGCGGGGAGTCCAGGTTCGCTGCGATCCGGGCCGTGTCGCCGGGTTACCTCCGTGCGATGGGGGTTCCGCTCCTCGCGGGGAACTGGCCGGCGGATGGCGATTTGTTTGGGGTGTTGGTGAACGAAAGCTTCGCGCGGGGGATGAAGACTCGAGGGAGCATGGTAGGTAGGCGGGTGGAGGGGTCGATTTTGAACGATTCCGTGACCGGGGTGGTGGCGGATTTCAAGTACCGGAAACTAGATGCGGCGCCGATGCCTGAGGTCTACATGCCGTATGAGCGGTTTCCGTTTGTGCGGTCGGCGCAGGTAGTGACGCGGGTGGCCGGGGATCCCATGGCAGCGATTCCGGCGATCCGGAAGGCGATTTCGGGAATCGACGCGACGCAGCCCGTATATGAAGTACAGACGCTGGAACAGGCGTTGTCCGATTCGATTGCGCCGCGACGGTTCAACCTGTTGCTGCTGGTGGTGTTTGCCGGGACCGCGCTGCTGATGGCGCTGGTGGGAATCTATGGCGTGATCTCGTACGTGGTGGCACAGCGGAACCGCGAAATCGGGATTCGGATTGCTCTCGGGGCGACGCGTGGCCGGGTTGTGGGGATGGTGCTGGGGCAGGGGATGAAAGTGGCGATGGTGGGAATCGGCCTGGGGGTGATATCCGCGGTGGGATTGTCGAGGCTGATGGCAAATCTGCTCTACGAAGTTCCGGCAAGTGATCCGGTGGCCTTCGCCGGAGCGGCTGCGCTGCTCGCAGGTGCGGCTTTCGTGGCGAGTCTGATACCGGCTCTGAAAGCTGCGCTCGTTGATCCACTTGTTGCACTTCGATATGAGTGAGTGATCGCTTATTTGTTCAAAGAATCGAACCAAAGGAAGGCAGCGGGGAAGTCGCTCTCGTGTCCACCGTCGAATAGAGTGATGCGGGCCGGTCCGGCGGTGCGGCGAAGCAGGATTCGTGTGCGGCGGTCCTCGGTGGGTGGCGTGGGAGAACCGGGCGGGACTTTCATTGTGGTAACGATGTGTTGTATTTCGGGCTCAGTGAAACGAGCTTCGGGATGATGATTCGAATCGGCTAGGACGTTGAAAGCGCGCAGGGAGTGGCTGACGGGAACTGAACCACCGTTATGGCCATCGGTGATGCCGTCCTGGATGTCGAGCGGAAGGCCTCTGGCCTGTTGGAGGTAGGGTAGGGGTGACCTGAGCTTGTATTCTTGGGCGGCCGTGGCGGGGGTGCCGCCCGTGCAGCCTTCCATCATCTTCCAATAGCGGGAGTCGCGCTGGCGGCTTTCGTCGTACCAGGTGGCGAGGTCCGAGACGGGCACCCAGGCTGAAGCGGCGCGCCAAATCTTCGGATTATGCGCGGCCATGACAAGTGTCATATGCCCGCCTCCGGAGCTGCCGAGCAGGTAGATCCGTTTGGCGTCAATTTTATGGTTCTTGCGCATGTAATTGACCGCATCGAGAATGTCCTGGCGGGCTGTGGGCGACGCGCAGGCTTCCGGCCGGTCGTTGGGGCCGCGGAATTCCGGACCGACGAAAGCCCAATTTCGCTTTTGGGCCTCCTTGAGAGCGAGCCGCCAGGCTTCGGAGGAGTCAAAGTGCGACGACCAGCTATGCAGGTGAACGACGAGCGGAACTGGAGTGGAAATACCTGTGGGAAACCACACGACTGCGGGCTGCATTGCGCCGTCAGACGTGGCCGGGATGGAGACGGTTTGCTGGGCGGGGAGGAGCGAGACAAACAGGAGGAGAAGGTGGGCACGTGCCATGGGAACAGACTTTATCATGGTTGAGGCGCTGGCGTGGGCCGCGCAAGTGCTCCCTTGAACGTTACTTGTAAGCGATTGATAACAGGACAGTAATATATTGTTAATATGGTTCTCGGTAGGAGTGAGTTTATGCTAGACTGCCATCTGCAGGCGAAAGCCGGTTTCGGTCCCTCGGGTGAAGGACCAACTGTCTCGGTTAAAGGAGCAATCCTGAAACCCATCCCCCAGTCTGCGGTTCCACGCATGTGAAAATCTTGTGGAAAACAGTTGGGAGAGTTGTGCGTTTTGCGTGGATAAGTAAGAACGAGGACATGTCTCCGGCCACCAAGGCGTGCCGAGGGACGGGAAGCAAGCAACATGGAATTATGGGAGCAGGTGAAGGAGCGGCTGGCGGCGCGCTTAACCTGGGAGAGCTACCAGAACTGGGTGGCACGGACCTCTCAGCGGGCGCAGGAAGGTCAGCGGCTTGTGGTGGTGGTGCCCAATCAAGTCACGCGAGACTGGTTGGAAAAGGAACTCGGGGATGATGTTCGCTCGGCCCTTCAGGAGCTGAAGGCGGGGCCCCTTGAGGTGGTTTACACACCGGGCGGGGGCGAGGCGCCCGCGGAACCGGCAGCGGTGAGTTCAGGATATGGTCCGGGCAGCGCGGAATCGGTGTTCGGCGGGCCGGTGGGCTCGCTGAATGAGCGCTATACGTTCGACAGCTTTGTAGTGGGATCGTGTAATCAGTTCGCTCATGCGGCGGCACGCGCCGTGGCAGACCTGCCGGCACGCACTTACAATCCGCTCTTTATCTATGGCGGCGTGGGGATGGGCAAGACACACCTGATCCATGCGATCGGGCATGAGCTGCTGAAGCGCGCGCCCAACCTTCGGATCGTCTATACATCGAGCGAGCGGTTCATGAACCAGCTGATCACGTGCATCCGCACGGACCGGATGCCGCTGTTCCATCAACATTACCGCTCGGCCGATGTGCTGCTGGTGGACGACGTCCATATTCTCGCCAACCGCGAGCGCACCCAGGAAGAATTTTTCCACACGTTTAACGAGCTATACGACCACCAGAAGCAGATTGTGCTCTCGAGCGATTCCGCGCCGAAGAACACGACGGGGTTGGTCGACCGGCTGCGGTCCCGTTTTGAGTGGGGGCTGCTGGTAGATGTCCAGGCGCCGGACCTGGAGACGAAGATGGCCATTCTGGACAAGAAGGCCGAGCAGGAGGGCATCCTGCTTCCGGAAGATGTCCGTGTGTTCATTGCGACGAAGACGCGATCCAACGTGCGCGAACTGGAGGGCGCGTTGATCAAGCTTCTAGCGTATTCGAGCGTAACGAACGAACAGGTGACCATGGACATGGCGCGGCAGGTGTTGAAGCACCTGCACGCCGGGTCTGACAAGAAGATCACCATCGACAGCGTGGTCCGGCTGGTAGCGGATAAGTTCTCGCTCCAGCCCGGCCAGATCAAGCAGAAGACGAACGCACCCAACATTGCCTACCCACGTCAGGTGGCGATGTACCTGGTGAAAGAGCTGACGAACGCGTCGCTGCCGGAGATCGGGCGGTATTTCGCCGGCAAGCACCATACAACAGTCTTACATTCGATTCAGAAGATCGAGCAGCTCCGCCACCGTGATCCGGATTTGAACAGATTGATCCACAGCACAATCGATTCATTCAATTGAAGTTATGAAGATTTCCACAGATGGGTGCCAAGAACAGGATAGGAAAGCTTGTGGACGGAAACGGGGCGGTTTGTTACACACCTGTAGCGCGAATGTTTTCAACAGTGGTGTGAGACAAGAAGCCTTTGGGTTTTGTATAATTTAGAGAGATATCCACATATCCACAGCACCGATTCCTACTATAGATAGATAGATTATTTCCTGGAAGAGGAAAACAGGACAGAACCGGTGGCAAGCGGCCAACGGTGCGGGCCCGAAGCGCCCAGGGAGACGCAAATGGAATTCACCATCGCAAGATCCGATTTGGTTCGCGAACTAGGCCTGCTGCAGGGCGTGGTGGAGAAGCGGACGACGATACCGATTTTGTCCAATGTGCTGGTTGAGGCATCGGGTGACAGGATCACACTGACGGCGACCGATCTCGAGCTGGGAATCCGCTGTTCGTGCCCGGCCAAGGTGAAGAAGCCGGGTTCGGGTACGATTCCGGCGAAGCGGTTGTTGGACTACGTGCGGTTGCTGCCCGAAGCCGAGATTCAGGTGAAGGTCGGCGACAATCACTGGGTGAACATCACCTGCGGCCGTTCGCGGACGCGGATTGCCGGTATGTCGCGCGACAGCTATCCGGAACTGCCGGCATCGTCGGAGAAAGTGGCGGATCTGCCGACGGCGTTGTTGTCGTCGATGATCCAACAGACGATCTTCGCGATTTCGAACGAAGAGTCGCGGTTCACGCTGAACGGCGCGCTGATGCTGATGAGAAGCGACGCGCTGGTGATGGTAGCGACAGACGGCCACCGGTTGTCGATGAGCGAGAGGCCGCTTGAGTCGGGCGGCGTGGCCGGATTCCGGGCGCTGATTCCGCGCAAGGCGATGGGCGAGATTTTGAAGCTGAGCTCCGAGTCGGGCCCGGAAGGGACCATCGGTTTTTCGGCGACGGACAATCACCTGTTTTTCCAGATTGGCGACCGGCTTCTGATCAGCCGCAAGCTGACGGGGAACTTCCCGGATTTTGAGCGGGTGCTGCCGAAGGAGCATCCGCATTTCGTGACGCTGGCGAAAGACGAGTTGAAAGCGGCTATCGAGCGCGTGGCGCAGTTCAGCGATGAGCGCTCGCATGCGGTGCGCGTGCAGGTGTCGGCGGGCGAGCTGAAGATTCACTCGTCGCTGTCGGAAACCGGCGACAGCGAGGACAGCATCGGGGCCACCTACGAGGGCCCGAATGTGGAGATTGGTTTCAACGCGGTTTATGTTTTGGATTTCCTCAAGGCATGCGGGGAGTCGAACGTGGCGTTCCATTTCAAAGACGCCGCCAGCGCGGGCGAAATGCGGCCAGCCGGCGACGACGTGAACTACGTCTACCGCTACATCATCATGCCCATGCGCATTTGAGGGCCTCCGGCCCCTTTCCGCGGCCCTGGCGCGAGCGGCCGTGGTGTTTTGTGGATGCACGCAGATAGGTTTTGAAGGAGTTTATGGCAACACCGGAAGTTTACGATTCGTCCAGTATCAAGGTCCTCGAAGGACTGGAAGCCGTGCGGCTGCGTCCGGCTATGTACATCGGTTCGACCCGTGAGGCCGGACTGCATCACCTTGTCTACGAAGTTGTGGACAACTCGGTGGACGAAGCGCTGGCCGGCTATTGCACGGAGATTTCGGTTGCGATTCATATCGACAACTCGATTACCGTGATCGACAACGGCCGCGGCATTCCGGTGGACATCAAGGAAGAGTTCGGGTTGTCGGCGGCCGAAATCGTGATGACGAAGCTGCACGCGGGCGGCAAGTTCGACTCGAATTCGTACAAGGTTTCCGGTGGTTTGCACGGCGTCGGCGTGAGCTGCGTGAACGCGCTCAGTGAGTGGCTGAATCTGGAGATCTACCGCGATAAGGCCGTGTACGAACTGCGGTTCGAGCAGGGCGCTCCCAAGGGCAAGCTCGAGAAGACGGGCAAGGCCGGATCGAAGACGGGCACGAAGATCACGTTTAAGCCGGACCCGACGATCATGGAGGTCACCGAGTTCAACTACGACACGCTCGCCCAGCGGTTGCGCGAGCTGACGTTCCTGAACCGGGGCTTGAAGATCACGCTCACCGACGAGCGCGTGGATCCGGTGAAGGTGCACGAGTTCCTGTACAAGGGCGGCATCGCCGAGTTCATTCAGCATTTGAACCGCGGCAAGGTTGTCTTGCACGAGAAGCCGATTGCGTTCGAGGGCGAGCGCGAAATGCCGAATGGCGGCAAGGTGAATGTCGAGATCGCGCTGCAGTACAACGACAGTTATTCGGAAACGCTGTTCAGTTTTGCCAACAACATCAACACGCGCGATGGCGGCACGCACCTGTCGGGTTTCCGCAGCGCGTTGACGCGTACGATTAACGCCTACGGCACGGCAGCGAATCTGTTCAAGGAAAAGGAAAACCTTTCGGGCGACGACGTGCGCGAAGGATTGACTGCAGTGATCAGCGTAAAGCTGCCGCAGCCGCAGTTTGAAGGGCAGACGAAGGGCAAGCTCAACTCCGACATCGAAGGCATCGTCAAGCAGGTGATGAACGAGCGCTTGGGCGAGTTCTTCGACAAGAATCCGTCGGTGATGAAGAAGATCGTGGGCAAGGCGATCGACGCCTCGCGCGCCAGGGAAGCGGCACGCAAGGCGCGCGACCTGACGCGGCGCAAAGGCGCGCTCGACGGCGGCGGGCTGCCGGGCAAACTGGCCGATTGCCAGGAGAAAGATCCGGAGCGTTGCGAGCTGTTCCTGGTCGAGGGCGAGTCGGCAGGCGGGACTGCCAAAACCGGCCGCGACCGGAAGTACCAGGCGATTCTGCCGCTGAAGGGCAAGATTCTCAACGTCGAAAAGGCCCGCTACGACAAGATGCTCTCGCACGAAGAAATTCGGGCGATGATTACGGCCATCGGCACGGGCATCGGCAAAGACGATTTCGATATCACCAAGCTGCGCTACGGCAAGATCATTATCATGACCGACGCCGACGTGGATGGTTCGCACATCCGCACGCTGCTGTTGACGTTCTTCTTCCGCCACATGCCGGAGCTGATCAACCGCGGGCATGTGTACGTGGCGCAGCCGCCGCTCTACCGGATCAAAAAAGGCAAGAGCGAAAAGTACATCAAGAACGATTCGGACTTCACGCGCGAGATATTGCGCCGGGCAACCGAGAACGTAAAGGTGTCGACGGCGCAGAACGGCGTGCCGTCGCACACGCTGGAAGGCACGGAGCTACGCAATTTCCTGATCTCGCTCGATGAGTTCCAGTTGCTGGCCAAAAAGGTGGAGCGTCATGTGCGCGACGCGCGGGTAGTGGAAGCGCTGACCAACGTAGCCTGGAAGATCGACAACAAAGCCGACTTCCAGGACCAGGCAAATCTGCAGCCGGTGTTCGAACGGCTGGAGGAGCTGAAGCTGGGTCCCGTGTGGGTTGAGGACGAGGAGCACTCGGCGTGGATGATTACCTTCCACGACCATGTGAATGCCCTCCGGAAGATCAACCTCGAATTGGCCGGTACACCCGAATTTCGCAAAATGCGGGCGCTATCGAAACAGATTGACCGGTACAATCACCCGCCGTTCGCCGTAGCCAAGGAGAGTGGCGCCGCCGAGGCGCGGTCGGATTGGAAGGACCTGTTGAGCTTCCTCAAGGGCGAGGGAATGCGCGACGCCTCGATTCAGCGTTATAAAGGGCTGGGCGAGATGAATTCCGAGCAGCTGTGGGAGACGACGATGAATATCGAGTCGCGCACACTGTTGCGGATCGAGCTACGCGACTTGGTGGAGAGCGATGAAATCTTCTCGACGCTGATGGGCGAGAACGTCGAAAACCGTCGAAAGTTCATCGAGGAGAATGCGCTGGACGTGCGCAACCTGGACGTCTAAACCCGACAGCGCGCGGGATGACGCCCGCCGTCATGTGGATATGCAAATTGGGGGATGGCCGGAGCCATCCCCCGTTCTGCTTCTGTGAACGCAGGCAGAAGTTAATACGAGTGAGCGGGTTAGGTCAGGGCGTCGGCGCCCGAGGCGTGGCCCACCATTTCGTGGAAGCGGTCGACCGAGGTTTGCAGGGTGCTGGAGAGTTCAGCCATCTCCTCGCCAGCGGCGGCGGTTTCTTCGGCGTTTGCGGCGGTTTGGGAGGTGACGTTCTGCATCTGCAGGATGGTCTGGCTGATTTGCGCGATGCCGTGCGCCTGCTGCTCGGAACTGGCGTTCACTTGCGCGTTGAGTTCGTTGGACTGGGTGGTGTTTTCCGTCACGACCCGCATGGAGTCGACGAGTTCGTTGACGCGGTCGCGGCCGTCACGGGAGCTGCGGATGGACTCTTCGATCAGGGCGGAGGTATCCTTTGCCGCCTGGGCACTACGTTGTGCGAGGTTGCGAACTTCGTCGGCGACGACCGCAAAGCCCATGCCCGCCTCGCCGGCGCGTGCGGCTTCGACCGCGGCATTCAAGGCGAGGATGTTTGTCTGGAAGGCGATTTCGTCGATGACGTGGATGATGCGTGAGATCTTTTCCGATGATTGGTTGATGTCGTCCATGGATGATTTCATTTGCTCGAATTTTTGATTGGCGGCGGCGAGCAGTCCGGTGGCGCTCTGCGAAAGCTGGGCGGCAGATTGCGAATGGTGGGCGTTCTGTTTGGTCATGGAGTTGATTTCCTCGACCGAAGCTGAGGTTTCTTCGAGTGAGGCGGCCTGGTCGCTGGCGCCCTGGGCGAGAAGGCGGGAGGCGGCGCGTACGCGGCCGGCGGCGTTGGCCACCTGGCCTGCGTCACGAGCGAGCTGCGTGGCGACGTGGCGGAATTCCCGGTTGACGCGGCGGAAGAATAGCAGGGACAGAATTCCCCCGGTGACGGAGAGTACGACAAATCCGGCGATGATCCAGCGATTGATGGTGGCGGAGGACTCGGCGTTATCGGCGGCGGTTGTCAGTCCGGAGCGCTGGGAATCGGCGAACCTGGCCATGGTGGCGCGAACTTCTTCCTGCGCGGGGTTGAGCGTCTCGGTCTGCAATTTGAGCGCAACGTCCATCTGCTGGTTGTCGAGCGCCTGTCCCATCTGGTGTGAGATCTGGGAGAGCTTTTCGAGCGATTCCGACACGCGGCGAACCTGTTGGCGTTCGGCGTCGGTGGAAGCGATCTTGCGTATCTCTTCCATCTGGGACAGAACTTTCTGTTCCGAGGCCTTCCACTGGCGTTTGTACTGCGCGGCGCCTGCCGAGTCGCTGAGCATGGTTTGAAGAACGGCGCCGCGGCGAACAGCGCTCAAAGTGGATAGTTGTTCGGCTAGGCTGGCGGCGAGATCGACTTTGTGCGAGGAGATGTTCGCCACTTGGCTGAGCTCGCCCGACAAATTGTGAATGCCCCGGAATGAGACGATGCTCAGCAGGGCGATCGCTAGCACAAGGGCACCTACCAAGAAGCCGATCTTGGCGGTCACAGTTGTGGACGAGGCGTTCGAATTGGCGACGTCGGACATGAAATACCTTTCTGTGGGTGGAGCCAGGGCGCATCCAGATGGCAGTGCGCCCCGGCCAAAGCGAAAACGAAGCACACACCTTTACGGCTTGAAGCTGAAGGTGAGCGTCGTAAGAACCTTGGAAGCCTTACCCTGAACCTGGATGGGCTTGAAGGCCCACTTCTTCACGGCGTCAACCGTGGCGGCGCTAAAGACGGCGTTGCCTTTAACCACTTTGGCGTCCTCGACCTTTCCCTCTTCGTCGATGGTGACGTCAACTTCCACGTCGCCGGTGAGGCGCAGTTGGCGGGCCACCGGAGGATAGGCCGGGGCGACCTTGCTCGTCACATTGCTCATCGCGGTCGGTTGCGGGATGCGGACAGCCTCCTCGGCAGCCACACCCAGCGTGGCCAGGCAGGTGGCGGCCAACAGAGTAGCGCCAATCGTCTTCATCGAAGTCCAGGTTGCGTTCATTATTTTGTCCTCAATCGTGTCTTGGTTAGTGTCGGGGCGCCTGGACTAGGGAAGCCTCAAGCGCACAAGTTGCTTATCGGAGAGCCGGTGAGACGTTTAAGGAAAATGTGCCGCCAAATCGCGTCTAGGTGCTGGTAGTAGTGCCAGGTAAGGGGTAACGTTGAGGCGCTTGAGGGCTTGACAGAGCTGCCGGGCAGGGCTATTCTATTTCTGAACACGTTCAAAAATGAACATGTTCAGAAAGCGGAGTCGAATATGTACATTGTTCATGGCTATTTGCTGTATCTGGCGATTACGCTCACCGTCACGATTTGGGTGGCGCGGTCGCTGCACCGCAATGGGGCGCTGTTTCTGCTTGACGCGTTCAACGGGAACGTGGAGCTGGCGGCTTCGGTGAATCACTTATTGGTGGTTGGGTTTTACCTGGTCAATGTCGGCTATGTGATGTGGATGCTGCGCACCTGGAACGAGCTGTATTCGATCCGGCAGTTGATTGAGTACATCAGCGACAAGGTGGGGGTGGTTCTGGTGGTGTTGGGACTGATGCACCTTTTCAATCTGTTCATGTTGAGCCGGATGCGGAGGAGCGGGCGGGCCGCGCAGGTTACCTCGCATGGGTAAGAGCGAAGACACGCGGGCGAAGATCCTCGAGGCGGCTGTAGAGCTGTTCCGGACGCAAAGCTTTGAAGCCGCCACGATGCGCGAGATCGCCAAGCGCGCGGGCGTGGCCGTGGGGGCCGCTTACTATTACTTTCCGTCGAAGGATGCGATCGTGCTGGCCTTCTATGAGCAGGCTCAGCGTGACCTGACGCCGAAGCTGGAAGAGGTACTTGCGAGCGGAAGCGATTTGAAGAAACGGCTGGCGGGGCTGATGACGGCGAAGCTGGAGTATTTTGCCCCGAGCCGGCGGTTGCTCGGCGCGCTGGCGGCCCATGCCGATCCCGACGATGCGCTGTCGCCCTTTAGTGAGGCCTCGCGCCCGATTCGCGAGGGCGATACGGAGTTTTTCAAACGTGCGCTCGAGGGCAGCCGTGTGAAGGTGCCGGCGGATCTGGCTCCGCATTTGCCGGGGTTGTTGTGGATGTACCAGATGGGCATCATCATGTTCTGGATCTATGACAAGTCGCCAGAACAAGCAAAGACGCAGGCACTGCGCGATAAGAGCCTGGAGATCGTGGTCGCATTGATTCGCCTGGCTGGACTGCCGTTGATGAAGCCGGTGCGGCGCGTTTTGGTGGACCTGGTGGAGACGGTGATTGCTTAGCGAAGTGTTGTATCGAGGAATTGCCAGGCGAGGGTGCGCGCTTCGTCAGGGAAATCGTGGGCGGAGTCGGGATAGGTGACCTGGAAGCTGAGTTTGGGAAAGAGGGGTCCGGCCGTGGCGACGCAATCGCGCACGCCGGAGACGTCAAAGTTGGAGTCGTGAAGCGGGGCGTTGATGAAGAGACCGCGGGGGGAGATGGCGGCCAGGACGTCGGGGAAGTCGAAGGGCATGCGGCGGGGGTCGCGGTTGTAGACCGAGGCGATGCGCGGCATGTAGCCGCGGTGGGACCAGCCGGTGAGATTGCCGCCGTAGTATTTGGCGAACGACGTGAAACCGCAGCTGGTGACACAGGTCTGGACGCGCGTATCGAATGCGGCGAGGAAGAGCGAGTTGTGCCCGCCGAGCGAGTGGCCGGTGACCCCGATGCGTGCGATGCCGGGGTGGGCAAGGAGCAGGTCGACTGCACGGCGATGGTTGACGATGCCTTTCATGGATGCGCTGGCGTAGCCGCGTTCGTAGACGTCGAGGAAGTATTCCCCGAAGTTGGGGTAGTCAGGGGCGAGGGTGAGGTAGCCGCGTTCGGCGAGTTGCTTGGCGGAGTGGAGGGTATAGCGCGGTCCCATGCCGGCGGGCTCGTCCTTGCCCTGGCGTTGGGTTTGGTGGAGGCAGAGGACGGCGCGTGTGGGCGGGGTGTTTGGGACGAGGAGCCAGGCGGGCACGTGGTCGCCAGGTTCGGCCTGATAGGTGATCTTGTGGCGGATATAAGTGGGGAACTGTTCGACCAGCAGGGTGCGGATGTCGAGCGGCAGGCTGGGCGTGGGGGCGGGCAGCGGACCCATCACCTCCTGCATTCGGGTGAGGGCTTCGATTCGGCTGAGGGGTGGCATGGTAGGGACGGGCAGATTCGAACTGCCGACCTTCCGCTTAGGAGGCGGACGCTCTATCCAGCTGAGCTACGTCCCCCCTCCTTACGAATTGTACCGTGAGTACGAAGAGTGCTAATTTGAAGATTGGCGCGCGGGGGCGCCCAGGCCCGAAAAAGAGGATCTCACCCCGGTTTCCCACCATTTGGTTGCGAAGCGATACTCGGAACTCCTTTGTGAGCCGTTGCTGAATCGGGCACGGCGATGGCGTACACACTAATGGAGAACTGACGTGGACACGACTTTTGCAAGTGAACGCTTAGAGGACATCGAAGAGTACCGGATTCGTGCGAGCCGGCTGTTGAAAGCTCTGCGCGGGCCGGATGAGGCTGCGGCTGTGCGGGCTGAGGAGCGGCTTCGGCAGTTGCCTCAAGTTGCGGGACTGTTGCGTGACGACCTCAGACGGAAGCATGCGCTTGCCGTTATAGCGCGCGAGGCGGGCTACGCGGGATGGCTGGAGCTGAAGGCGGCGATCGAAGAGAAGAGCGTGTTTGATCCGGCGCGCCTGGTGGATCGCCCGACGGGTGGGTTCATCAACCTTTGGTATCGGAGTTATGAAGAGGCGCGGGCCGTGCTCGACGGGGAGACGAGGCGATTTCTGTTTCCTTATCGCTCGCAATTCTTTGTGTGCGAGGCGGGCCTGATCGAGACGGCAGGGGTGGATCCATTCGATGCCGATTGGGATCGCATGGGCCGCGATTGGGTGAAGCCATCGGATGCGGCGGCGCGAGGGCGGTTGGCGCTGTTACTGCGGCAATCGCTGCGTTAGGTGAGAATAGGAATGCAATGACTTACCGGCGCGGCATCTTCGTGGTCGTAGCGTGCACGCTGCTGTGCGTGCTCGGCGCGATGATGCCGTTCGCCCCGCTGCTGGTGTGCGCGGTCGTAGTGGAGGCGGCGCTATTCACCGTTCCGATTTTCATGGTTTGGTGCGGTGACGAAGTTGAAGCTGTTGCCGCGCCTTCGTTTCCCTTCCTTGTGAGCGCGGGTGGCCGGGCGCCACCTCTCAGTTAGTTCCTTCCTGAATCGATTCGATCCCATAGCCCTGTAATCCGAGGTGTGCGCTGGAGGTGCACATGCGCTGGAAGGAATCGTCGCGTAAGTTGACGTTGGGATTTGCGCTGTTGCTGGGTGCGGCTTTTGGTGCGCCCATGCGGCCGGAGCAGATAGAGGACTTGTTGAACGATTCGCGGATGGCAAAGATCGTTCAAGTAGTGAAGGAGGAGGACAAAGACAAGGAAAGCGACTAACGGCCTACCAGCGTTTCAGACCTTTTGCTCCGATATCGGTGCGGAGCTGGACGCCGTCGAAGGTGACCTTGCGGGCTTCGCGGTAGGTGTTGGCCATCGCGTCGGCGAGGTTCGGGCCGCGGTTGGTGACGCCGAGCACGCGGCCACCGGAGGTCACGATGGCGCCGTCCTTTGCTCTCGTTCCGGCATGGAAGACGGGACATTGGGCGGCGTCGAGCCCGTGGATGACATCTCCGGTGCGGACGGTGCCAGGGTAACCGTGCGCCGCGAGTACAACGCACACCGAGGGTTCGGGTTTCCATGTGGGTGTGGCGCCATCGGTTAGCGTGGCAAGGAGGTCGGAATCCATGCGATGCATGAGGGCCTGCGTTTCGGGATCGCCAAGGCGGGCGTTGTATTCGAGGACCTTGGGTCCGGTGGCCGTGATCATGAGGCCGGCGTAAAGGAAACCGGAGTACGGGGCGCCATCGGAAGCCATGCCCGCAACGGTTGGTTCGATGATGGTGTCCATAATGTGGGCTGTTTGCGCGGCGTTGATGATCCGGCCGTCGCAGTAGGCGCCCATGCCGCCGGTGTTCGGACCGGTGTCGCCGTCGTTGATGGTTTTGTGGTCTTGAGTGGCTTCGAACGGGATGGCGTGGCCGTCCTTTACATAGACAATGAAGCTGACCTCTTCGCCGGTGAGGAACTCTTCGAGGAGGAGGGGCGCTTCGGGGAGAGCGGCGAGGGCGGCGTTGGCTTCGGTTTGGTCGGCAACGATGATTACGCCTTTGCCGGCGGCGAGACCGTCGGTTTTAAGGACGACAGGGAATCCAAGCGAAGCGAGGTTAGGAGCAGCTTCAGTACGGGATGCGAATTTGCGGGCACGCGGCGTGGGGATGGCGTGGCGTTCGAGGAACGATTTGCAAAAGACTTTGCTGCCTTCGATTTGGGCGGCCGCAGCAGTGGGCCCGATGATGGCGCGATTCTGCGACCGGAAGAGATCGACCACACCGGCAACGAGTGGGGCTTCCGGACCAACTATGGTGAGGTCTGCAGCGGTCGATTCCGCAGCGGCGAGGAACGCATGGGACGTTGAGTCAGGCAGAGCGATATTTTGGCCGGTGGTTGTGGTGCCGGGGTTTCCGGGTGCAGTGAATAGAGTGGGATTGGCCGGGCTTTGTGCGAGCTTCCAGGTGATGGCGTGCTCGCGGCCGCCTGAACCGAGGACAAGGATATTCATGGGGCAGGGACGGTGCGGAATACAATGATAGCAATGCGTGGAAGTTATGACGTGATCGTTGTGGGCGCCGGACATGCCGGTTGTGAGGCGGCGCGGGCATGCGCGAGGATGGGGTTGCGCACGGCGATGATTACGATGAACCTGGATCTGATTGCGCAGATGTCGTGCAATCCGGCGATTGGGGGAATTGCCAAGGGGCACCTGGTGCGGGAGATCGATGCGCTGGGTGGGGTGATGGGCGAGGTGACCGATGCGGTAGGCATTCAGTTCCGGTTGTTGAATACCAGCCGGGGCCCGGCGGTGTGGTCGCCGCGAGCGCAATGCGATAAGAAACAGTACCGGATCAAGATGAAAGAAGTGTTGGAGCGGGAGCCCAACCTGCGCATTTTGCAGGCCGAGGTGGGGGCGCTGGTAATTGAAGACAGTGGCGGGTACAGACGGGTGACTGGTGTGGTACTCGGGGATGGGCGGCAGCTGTCGGGGAAGACCGTTGTCGTGACTACGGGTACGTTTCTCAACGGCTTAGCGCATGTTGGTGAAAATACTTACAGTTGTGGACGAAATGGAGAGCCGCCCGCGCAGGCGTTGGGGAATCAATTGCGAAATTCCGGTCTGCGGTGGACCCGGCTGAAGACTGGGACGCCTCCAAGGCTGGATGGGCGGACGATCGACTGGGCGAGATTTGAGGCACAAGAGGGGGACAAGGAGCCAGCGCCGTTTTCGTTCCTCACGGACCGAATTGATCGTGAGCAGATCAAATGCTATATCGCGTACACGTCGGACGCTACCAAGACTGTCATCCAGGGGGCTATTGCTCGGTCGCCATTGTATAGCGGTCAGATTGAGGGGATTGGGCCGCGCTACTGTCCTTCGATTGAGGACAAGTTCGTGAAATTTCCGGACAAGGATCGGCACCAACTATTTCTGGAGCCCGAAGGTGTGGATACGAACGAGGTCTACGTGAACGGGATGTCGACGAGTATGCCGCTCGATGTTCAGGTTGCCATGTTGGAGTCGGTTCTTGGGTTAGAAGATGCTGAGATGATTCGGCCGGGATATGCGATCGAGTATGACGCGATTGATCCGAGAGAACTGGAGCACAGCCTTGAGGTGAAGTCGATTCAGGGATTGTTCTTAGCGGGCCAGATCAATGGGACGTCGGGCTACGAGGAAGCGGGTTGCCAAGGTTTGCTGGCCGGGATTAACGCCGGTCGGCACGTGCAAGGAAAGGAAGCGGTGAGGATTGGCAGGACCCAGGGGTACGTCGGGATTCTTGTTGATGACCTAGTGACTAAGGGTGCGGATGAGCCATACCGAATGTTCACCTCCCGGGCCGAGTTCCGGTTGCACCTTCGCATCGACAATGCCGACGCGCGACTGACTCCGTTGGGACGTGAGGTTGGTTTGGTTGACGATCATCGATGGGCAGTATTTGAGCGACGCACTGAGGAAAAGCGGATTGCGCGGGAGTTATTGGGTTCGGTTAGGTTGTCCGCGCGTGAATTTGGCTCGCTAGGGTTGGAGGATGGGGATCATCCGATGGCCGACGTTTGGTTGCGACGGAATGGCTCTGCAATCGGAGATCTCAGGGATTGGTTGGTTGCCACGGCGGGTGTGACGTTATCGGGTGGCGCGCTGATGACGGTTGAGACCGAAATGAAGTACGCAGGGTACATTAGCCAGCAGGAGCGGCAAATTGAGCGCTTGAAGGGTGCTGAGGGCCGGGCTATTCCGCTTGGATTTGAATATCGAGGGATTCCGGGACTTTCGCGTGAGATCGGCGAGAAATTGGTGGCCGTACGGCCGGCGACGTTGGGGCAAGCTGGCAGGATTCCAGGTGTCACGCCCGCTGCAGTTGCGATTTTGGACTGTTACTTGAGCATTGGGAGCGGCCGTAATGAGTGAGTTTCGTCGGCACCTGAACGATTTTGGCGAATGGATTCCAGCATTACATGAGGAGCAGTTGGTGCTCTTGGAGGCCCATTATGACAAGCTCCGGTCATGGATGAAGAAGATGAACCTGACGACTATCTCGGTACCGCGGGAGATGGTGTTACGGCATTATGTGGAGTCTTTGTGGTTTGGCGCGTTGATTCCGAATTGGTCTAAGTCGGTGGTCGATGCGGGTTCGGGTGCGGGATTTCCCGGGGTTCCAGTCGCGATTCTTAGGGGTGATTGCGCGGTGACATTGGTTGAGGCTGATCGCCGAAAGGGAATCTTTTTGGAGGAGAGCACCCTCGGTTTGGCAAACGTCGATGTGCGGTCCGAGCGGTTGGAGCGGTGCGATTTGGCGGTTGATAGTCTGATAACTCGAGCGGTTGACGTTTCCGAAGTGCGCTCATACGCCGAAAAGCATGCGGCGTGGTTCGGAGTGCTGACGAGCGAGGAGATTGCTGGTAAGTTTAAGTGGGACAGCGTGCAAAGGCTCCCTTGGGACCGTAATCACGTTGCCGCCATTCTTCATGTTCCACGTGGAACCCCCTGATTGCGCTGCTCTTCCACGTTCCACGTGAAACCTGAGGCCGCACTGGAGCTATCGAATGGGCAAAATCATTGCCATTGCAAATCAGAAAGGCGGAGTGGGTAAAACCACTACTGCCATCAATTTAGCGGCATCGTTCGCTGCCAACGACGTACGCGTGCTTCTGGTGGATATTGATCCGCAAGGCAATGCAACCACCGGTGTTGGCGTCGTCAAGGCCGATCTGGCAGCCAATCTGTATGATGTCGTGGTGGGAGATACGCCGATTTCCTCCATCATTACCAAGACCCAGATGGACGGACTGGATCTGGCGCCCGCAGACCGAAATCTCGTTGGCGCCAATTTGGAGCTTGTCGACATTCCCAAACGCGAATATCGCCTGCGCGACCGCCTGGCTGAAGTCCGCGATACCTATCCATACATTCTGATCGACTGTCCCCCGGCGCTCGATCTCTTGACTTTAAACGCCCTGCTTGCTGCTGATTCCGTCCTCATTCCAATCCAGTGCGAATTCTTCGCACTAGAAGGCATCTCCCAGCTCATTGACACGATTGACCGCGTAAATGAGTCCTTCGGCCACCCTCTCCGTATTGAAGGCATTCTACTTACGATGTACGACGACCGGACGAATCTTGCGCGCCAGGTTGCAGAAGATTTGAAAGAATTCTTCGAGAAGGAAGTATTTCGAACCGTAATCGCGCGAAGCATTCGATTGGCGGAAGCTCCCAGCCACGGCAAGTCGATTCTGCAATATGATGTGAGATCGAAAGCTGCTGAATCGTACATCAAGCTAGCGAAGGAAATTCTGGAAAATGACAAAGCCGTCCGAACCAACACGCAAGGCATTGGGTAGGGGAATTTCTGCCCTGCTACCGTCGCGGCACGGCACCGCGCCGGCTCCCGCAACGGAAGCGGTCACCCCAGCCGAGCCCACTGGCCCGCAAGGCGCCGCACTGGTCCCGATAGAGCAAATCGAGGCCAATCCCCTTCAGCCTCGCAGTATCTTTCAGCCCGAGCGTCTGCGTGAGCTGGCAGATTCAATTCTCGCGAACGGAATCATCCAGCCGCTGATTGTCCGCACTAAGGGCGAGCGGTTCGAACTGATTGCTGGCGAACGGCGGTGGCGCGCCGCGAAGCTCGCCGGCCTTAGCGAGGTTCCAGTTGTTGTTCAAAACCTGGTCGAGGAACGAATCCTCGAAGTCTCCCTCATTGAGAATATTCAGCGTGAAGACCTTAACCCCATCGAAGTGGCCCAGGCATTCGATAGGCTTTGCCGCGAAATGGGGAAGAGCCACGAGGAAATTGCAAAGCGTACAGGAAAAGATCGTTCCACTGTCACCAACATGATTCGGTTGCTGCGGCTACCAGATCAGGTGCAAATCCTCCTGGCTGAGCGAAAGCTGTCAATGGGCCACGCGCGCGCCATCCTCGGTATTGAGAATGCACAACTACAATTGTCGTTAGCAGATAAAGCGGCAGCCGAGGGAATGTCCGTGCGCCAAGTAGAGCGCGCCGTTCAGAAAATGAACGAAGAACGCGATCCCACCGATCCAAAGCCGGAGCCGAAGCTCGATCCCAACGTGAAAGCGGCGTTGGAAGAGCTGGAGCGACACTTGGGCACGCGGGTGAAGATCGCCGAAAAAGGGCAGGGCAGCGGAAAGATCGAAATTGAGTTCTACTCGATGGAAGATCTCGACCGCATCTATTCTCTGATTGTGGGGGAATCCGAAGGGTGATGGTGCCGGCGGTAGGAGTCGAACCTACGACCTACGGATTATGAGACCGTCGCTCTAACCACCTGAGCTACACCGGCACAGCATCTACCAATATAGCGAACTGAAGGCGATGGCGAAAGCGGGGCAGTCTAATGCATGGCCGACGGGTTTGACAACATGAGCAACGCTTCCGTAGAGTCGATTTAGTGTCGTCCCTCGCCGCCGTATTCTCCGGCGTCTCGAAAAGTTATCCGATCTACCAAAGCCCAGGCGATCGCCTGAAGGAAATCCTCACTTTTCAACGCAAGAGCTTCCACCACGACTTTTGGGCGCTGCAGGATCTGACCTTCGAAATCGCGCGTGGATCGACGTTCTGCATCATCGGTAAAAAAGGATCAGGCAAATCGACGTTGCTGCAAATTCTCGCTGGAATTCTCCAACCGACAACGGGAACGGTCGAAGTAAGTGGCCGCATCGCGGCGCTCCTGGAGCTCGGCTCCGGATTCAATCCCGAATTCAGCGGGCGGGACAACGTTTACCTGAACGGAGCGATTCTCGGCCTCTCCCAAAAAGAGATGGAGCGGAAGTTCCCCCTGATTGAGCAGTTCGCCGAAATCGGAGAATTCATCAATCAGCCTGTTAAAACGTACTCCAGCGGCATGAGCGTCCGGCTAGCATTCGCCGTAGCGATTCACGTCGATCCCGAAATTCTGCTCGTCGACGAAGCCCTCGCCGTCGGCGACATTTATTTTCGGCAGCGCTGCATGCGAAAAGTGCACGAGCTGCGTCAACGCGGTGTCACCATCCTCTTCGTCTCGCATTCGATGGGCGATGTCAAAGAGATCGGCGACCGGGCCATGTGGCTGGACCACGGCCGCATTCGGGCGCTCGGCGAAACAGACAAGGTTGTTGGCGAATATCTTGCGGCGATGTCCCAAAAGGACACCGTATACCTCGACCTGAAGGCTGGCGCGACGTCGCAGGCCCCCATCGTTGCCGCGCAACCGGAGATTGCCACCAACATCCCCAATATCGATCACCGGCATGGCGATGGCCGCGCGGAGATAATCGGTATCGCCGTGTACGATGCCAATCAACAACCCCTTCATATGTTGATGCCCGACATGTCCATCGTCGTTCGCATCTCCGTCCGTGCGAAAGCTGACCTCACCGCGCCCAACGTCGGCTTCATGTTGCGCAATCATCTCGGCGTCGACTTCGCCGGCTCCAATACTCATCGCGAAGGAGTGGAACTACCGCCGATGAAAGCCGGCGACCTGTGCACCGTCGACTTTCACATCGAAGTGCCTGCGCTCTACCCGAGCCACTTTTCGTTCTCACCGGCAATCGCCGACGGCCCGCTGACGGAATACAAGATGTGCGATTGGATCGACAACGCCCTCACGCTGCAAATGGGTCATGGTGCCGGCCCCGTTTATGGCTATCTCCATCTTCCTTGCCGGGTCGAAGTGAATGCATCGCTCGGAAAAACACCGCAACCCGGGAGCGTGATCCTTGGCTGAGTTTACCGGCGAGCGCGTCATCCCCGGGCAGGTCGATGCCGACCTGTGGAACGAACACTTCGCGCGCTATTTGTTCGCATCGCGCCTGGCACGCGGCAAGCGCGTGGTCGACTTGGGAAGTGGCAGCGGTTATGGATCCGCAGCGCTCGCCGAACAGGCCATCCAAGTGACTGGTGTCGAGATTGCCGCCGAAGCCGTGGAGTTCGCGCAAGAACGGTATGGCTCGCCTAAAGTACAGTTTGTCCGAGCATCGGCCACGGAAACGGGGCTCGATAAGGCTGCCTACGATCTCGTTGTAGCGTTCGAAGTAATCGAACACCTCACCAACTGGGGCGATCTGATACGCGAAGCAAAGCGCCTGCTCAAACCGGGCGGACAGTTCGTCGTTTCCACCCCGAACCGGGATTACTACGCCGAATCACGCCGCCTCGCGGGTCCCAATCCATTTCACGAGTATGAGTTCGATTTCTCCGAATTCGAAACAGCCCTGCGCGACCTCTTCCCCTACGTCTCGCTTTTTGTGCAAAATCACTCCGAAGCGGTCGTCTTTCAGCCTCTGGGCAAGCACGCAGGCGCCGAGCTGCGCATGGAAAAGGGAACCGCGCAAACCGATAGCGCCCATTTCTTCCTCGCCGTTTGTGCTCTCAGTCCCCAGATGGGCTCGCCGGCATTCGTCTATTTGCCCACCGCAGCCAATGTCCTGCGCGAGCGAGAACACCATATTCAAAAGCTCGAAGAGGAACTAGCGCAAAAAACTCAGTGGCTCGAAAAGAACGTTACCGAACATGCCGAGTTGGTAAACGTCCACGCTGAACTCAAACAAGAGTTGGAAGCGCGGAATCGATGGGCGGAGGACCTGAATCAGCAAATCACCGCAAAGGGCGAGCGAATCGCCGGCCTGCAACATGAGTTGCTGTCCGAACAGGCGGCCGCGTCGGAAACGGTCACACGCTACGAAGCGAAGATCACCGAACTGGAAGCCGACGTCGCCGAGAAGGCTCAGTGGGCGATCAACGCCGAGAAGCGGTTGAGCACGGAAATCGCCGCCAAGGCCCAGGAGCTAATCGAGTGCAACGAGTTGCTGACGAAGGCGGAAAAGACGGTCGAAGAACGAACCCAGTGGGCCCTCTCGCTTGAGCAGCAGCGGCACGATTTGGAAGTGCGCCTCAGCGCTGTGCAAGCGTCCAGATGGTACAAACTCGGACGTTCGATCGGACTGGGGCCTGAGGTACAGCCCAAGTAAATGGTTTCGAAGCTTTGGGGACTGTTGCGGTCGCTGCCGCTACTGATCTTGTCGCCCTTGCTGGTGGGTTTTCCGATGCTGGCGCTCGCGCTCACGGACCTATGTTGGGCAGTCGGCGGCCGAAGGAAGCCTCCGGTCAACTCAAAACCCGATACCCGCTCAGCGAGTGTGGTGATCCCCAACTGGAACGGCCGCGATCTGCTGGAGAAGTATCTGCCGAGCGTCGTTGAGGCACTCAGCGGCCATCCTGACAACGAATTGATCGTTGTCGAGAACGGCTCCACAGATGGCTCGGCCCAGTTCGTCAAGAAGCACTTCCCAACGGTGCGACTGCTGGAACTCCCGAAGAACCTCGGCTTCGGCGGCGGATCGAACGCTGGCTTTCGCGCGGCCAAGAATGACATTGTCGTGTTGCTGAATAGCGACATGCGAGTGGACAAGGGCTTCCTGCATCCGCTGCTCGATGGCTTCACCGATGAGCGCGTGTTCGCGGTCTCCTGCCAGATCTTCTTCAGCGATCCCGACAAGCTTCGCGAAGAGACCGGCCTTACTCAATGCTGGTGGGAATCGGGAGGGCTGCGTGCACGCCACCGCATCGACGAAAAGGTGACGGACGCCTATCCGTGCTTTTACGGCGGCGGCGGATCGTGCGCATTTGACCGGCGCAAATTTCTCGAACTCGGCGGATTCGACGAACTACTACGGCCCTTTTACCTCGAAGACACCGACCTCGGCTATGGCGCATGGAAGCGCGGCTGGAAGGTGCTCTATCAACCGCGGAGCATCGTGTTTCATGAGCACCGCGGCACCATCGGCAAAAGTTTTTCACGCGCCTATATCGACGCCGTGGTGAAGAAGAACTTCGTTCTGTTCGCCTGGAAAAACATTCACTCATGGCGTTCTAGACAGGGCACACCCAGCGCTCTGGCCGGCGCCGCGGGCCCGTCTATCTTTGGACACTTCTTTTACGCTTGGGCTGGTGCGATAGTCAGTGCGCTGTTTGGCGATTCGCCGGAACGGCCGAATCTTTATGCCCTTTGGAAAGCCTTCTGGCAAACAGGCACCGCCATGCGCGCACGCTGGCAGGCGCGCAGCCTCGCGACCGTTGACGATACCGAAGCGTTCCGCCGCCCGCTCGGCGGATACTTCCGAGACCGCTTTGCCGAACTCCCCCAACGGCCGGATAGGCTCAACGTTCTCTTCGTCTCTCCGTACTCGATCCTGCCTCCAGTTCACGGCGGTGCGGTGTTTATGTCGCAAACCTGCCGTCATCTGGCAGAGCTGACGAACCTGCATCTGATCGCGCTTATTGACGACGCCTCCAACGAAGCCGCTCATGAAGAGCTGACTGCGCGCTGCCGGTCCGCCGAGTTTCTCATTCGGTTTGAGGGGCAAACCCACACCTTCGGATCGATGCTGCCACATGCGATTCATGAGTATGCCAGCGCCGATCTGGAATGGATCATTCATCGCCAACTCCTGTTGCAGCAGATAGACGTGCTGCAGCTGGAATACCTGCAGCTCGGCCAATACACGGGCCAGTTCCAACGCCTGGCGACATTTCTGTTCGAGCATGACATCTACTTCCAGAGCGTCGGCCGCCAACTTGCGTCCATGCCTGGAATCGTCAAGCGCGCCTCGGCCACCTATGAATACCTGCGCGGCTTGCGCTATGAACTAAAGCTCCTCAGCCACTTCGACCGTGTCCAGGTGTGCAGCACGGAGAACGAGGCCTTCGTGAAGGGCTTCCTGACAGAAGGGACGGCCCGTCTCGATCCCACCTATCGTGCCGGCATCGATGTGGCCCGTTACGAAGTTTACGATGGGCCCCGCACCGCGAAAACCATGCTGTTCCTAGGCAGTTTCCGGCACGCACCCAACGTGGAAGCGCTCGAATGGCTGGTGCAGCACGTCATGCCCGTTATTCTCGCCACCGAGCCCGCCGCCAAACTGATGGTGATCGGCAGCGATCCGCCCCCTCGCTATTCGCTACCCGACCTCGGCGACGCCATCGACCTGCGCGGTTACGTGGACGATATCCACGCTCCCATGCGCGACGCGGCGGTGTTTCTCTGCCCGATCCGTAGCGGCTCGGGCGTTCGGGTGAAGCTGCTGGAATCGTTCGCCAGTGGCATTCCCGTCGTCTCCACGCGCATCGGCGCCGAAGGCATCGCGCACAACGACGGTGAAATCTGTATGCTGGCCGATGACCCGCGAGAGTTCGCGGAGAAGATCCTGGCGCTCTTCCGCGACCCGGTGGCCGCGTCGGCGATGGCCGCCCGCGCGCGGCATGAGATGGTAACGAAGTGGGACATGGCCGTGCGGACGCTGGCGCTTGTGGAAAGTTATCGGAAAACCGTGGAGGCGAAGCGGAATGGGGCTCGCACTCGATCCTAAGCAACGCGCTGCCTTGTGGCGGCAAGTGGAGGAACTGGTGGAATCCTACACCGCGAGTGTGGGTGAACTACCTGTGTCGCCCAAGCTCGATCCGGACGACATTCGTGCGAGGCTTGCACAATTCGACTTTGAACTCCCCGTACGGCCCGAGGAAGCCCTCGCTTTCGCGGCGCGGCAGTTGAGCGAATTTCAGGTTCACACTCGACACCCGCGCTATTTCGGACTGTTCAATCCGCGCCCGACGGCAATGGGTGTCTTCGCCGACGCCATGGTGGCCGGCTTCAACCCTCAGATGGCCGCCTGGAGCCATTCGCCGTTTGCATGCGAAGCCGAGGCCCACGTGATTCGCGCCCTTGGCGGACGATTCGGCTACGCTCCAGATTCCACCGACGGCGTCTTCTGCTCCGGTGGTGCGGAGGCGAACCACACAGCGTTGCTGACGGCGTTGACGAATGAGTTTCCGTATTTCGGTGAACGTGGCGCGCGTGGCTTGGCGGCACAGCCGGTGTTCTACGTCTCTGCCGAGGCTCACCACAGCTTTCACAAGGCTGCCCGGCTCTGTGGCATCGGTCTTGACGCACTGCGCCCGGTGCCGGTCGATGCGCAGCTACGAATGCGATCCGACGCGCTTGCCGAGATGATCGCCGCCGACCGCTGGGCCGGACTCGCCCCATTCCTGATCGTCGCTACGGCGGGCACGACGAATGCGGGCGCGTGCGATCCGCTTCCCGCCATCGCCGCTGTCGCACGTGCCGAGCGGCTTTGGCTACACGCCGATGCGGCCTGGGGAGGCGCTGCCGCGCTTGCCCCCTCCGTTCGTCACGTGCTGAACGGAATCGAGCGGGCGAACTCCATCACGTTCGATGCCCACAAATGGCTCAGCGTCCCCATGGGCGCAGGCATCTACCTTACCCGCCATCGCAATATTCTGACGCGGACATTCGGCACGCCGAACGCCTATATGCCCAAAGAGGCGGCAGCGCTCGATGTCACCGATCCACACCAGCATTCCATGCAATGGTCACGGCGTTTTATCGGCCTCAAGGTGTTTCTCTCGCTGGCCGTTGCCGGCTGGCAGGGATACGAAGAGTGCGTTGAACACATGGTCAAGATGGGCGCCTTCCTGAAGGACGAACTGCGCGCTTCGCGCTGGCGCGTACTCAACGAAACGCCGCTTCCTATTGCATGTTTCGCCGATGGCGGCGGCGCCGATCCCCAGGCGACCGTCAATCGCGTGCTAGCTTCCGGTCAGGCATGGTGCTCCACGACGATTCTCGGAGACCGTGAGAAAGTCTTGCGGGCCTGCATCACAAATTACGCCACCACGGAGGCTGACGTTCTGGCATTCGTCGCCGCGCTCAACGACGCCCGCAAATGATACGCAACTTTTTGGTTGCATAATATGGCGCGCTCCTGTATGATGCAACCATCCGGTTGCATATGAACACTCTCGACAAATCGATCGAACGAAGCATGGTGGTGAAAGCCACTCGCGAGCGAGTGTGGCGGGCTCTTACAACCGCTCAAGAGTTCTCAAGCTGGTTCCAATGCAAGGTCGAAGGCGAATTTTCTCCCGGCAAGCGCCTCGACATGGTCGCTGCCGTCCCTGGCTGGGAAGGCTATAAGTTTTGGATACAGATTGAGGAGATGACGCCTCCATCAAAATTTTCCTATCGCTGGTTGCCCGG
>JBDTVQ010000005.1:0-45274 GCA_040007195.1 Acidobacteriota bacterium
CCTGCCCTCTGCTTCTCGCCATTCCGATCGCCATCATCGGCTCGATCTCCCTCTGTGCCCGCCGCGCGATCATCGTCAAGAGTCCGGTCGTGCTCGAACAGATAGCCGGTTGCCGCACGGCGATATTCGACAAGACAGGAACCCTGACTTACGGCGAACCCAAGTTGACCGAGGTGCTTCTAGCCCCTGGCTTTGAACGGCGGGACGTATTGACCCTGGTGGCTAGCCTGGAACGCTACTCCAAACACCCGCTGGCCCGCGCCATCCTCGCCGCCGCAGCGGAAGAGGCGATCCAGCTCCCGGAAGCCGCGGAAGTGAGCGAGCGCCCAGGACAGGGACTACGCGGAACCGTTGCCCGCCGCCTGTTGCAGATCTCCAGCCGCGGAAAGCTGGCTGCGCAAAATCTTGCAGGATTCGATCAACTGCCCCCGGTCGCCGGCGGCCTTGAGTGCGTGGTGGCGATTGACCAGCACTACGCCGCCGCGCTCCGCTTTCGCGATGCGCCGCGCAAGGAGAGCCGCTCCTTCATCAGCCATCTGGGACCGAAGCATCAATTTGCACGCGTGATGATCGTGTCCGGAGATCGCGAATCCGAGGTACGTTATCTCGCCGGGCAGGTGGGCATCACCGAAATCTACGCCGCGCAAAGTCCCGAAGAAAAACTCGCCATCGTCCGCAAGGAAACGGCCGCGGCCAAAACACTCTACGTGGGAGATGGCATCAATGACGCCCCGGCGATGATGGCTGCCACGGTCGGCATGGCGATCGGGCAGAACAGCGACGTGACCGCCGAGGCCGCCGGCGTGGTGGTGATGGACAACTCCCTGGAGAAGGTGGACGAATTCATGCACATTAGCCACCGAATGCGAGCCATCGCCCTACAGAGCGCGGTTGGCGGAATGGCGCTGAGCGTGCTCGGCATGATCTTTGCCGCCACGGGGCACTTAAGTCCGGTGAGTGGAGCCATTGCGCAGGAATGCATCGATGTGCTGGCGGTGCTGAACGCTTTACGGGCCGCCTTTCCCCCCAAGGTGATTCATGATCTCTGAAAATTTCAGTAACTAGGCGATGCAAACGATGGAAACCCAAAAAAAGACACTCACAACTGAGCTACTCCGCAAGATAGACGGGTATTGGCGGGCCGCCAATTATCTTTCGGTCGGCCAACTGTATCTCTATGCCAATCCGCTGCTGAAGCGGCCGCTGGCGCTCAGCGACATCAAGCACATGCTGCTGGGCCACTGGGGCACCACGCCCGGGCAGAACTTCATCTACGTGCACTTGAACCGGGTGATCAAGAAGTACGATCTCGACATGATCTACGTCTCCGGCCCCGGACATGGCGGCCCAGCCGTGGTCGGCAATACGTACCTCGAGGGCACTTACACCGAGATCTATCCCGACATCAGCCAGGATGAGGAAGGCCTACAAAAACTCTTTCTCCAGTTTTCGTTTCCCGGGGGAATTCCCAGCCACGCCTCACCGGAAACGCCGGGCTCCATTCATGAGGGCGGCGAGTTGGGCTATTCGCTCAGCCACTCATTTGGCGCCGTCTTCGACAACCCCGATCTTGTCGTCGCCTGTGTAGTCGGCGACGGCGAGGCCGAGACAGGACCCCTGGCCACGGCCTGGCATTCCAACAAGTTTCTCGATCCGGCCACCGATGGCGCGGTACTGCCGATTCTGCATCTTAACGGCTATAAGATCGCCAACCCGACGATACTCGCCCGCATCACGCCCGAGGAGTTAGAGCAATTTCTCCGCGGCTGCGGATGGACTCCGCTCTTCGTCGAAGGTCACGAACCCGAGTTGATGCATGAAGCCATGGCCGCCGCGCTCGACACGGCCGTGGAGCAGATCCGGCAGATCCAGCAGAACGCCCGCGCGCATGGCGACCTGACGCGTCCCCGTTGGCCGATGATCGTGCTGAATTCCCCTAAGGGCTGGACCGGTCCGAAGGTGGTCGACGGCCTGCAGGTGGAAGGTACTTTCCGCGCGCACCAGATTCCGATCTCAGACCCCGCTGCCCATCCCGGTCACCTCAAGCTGATCGAGGACTGGCTGAGAAGCTACCGGCCCGAGGAGCTCTTCGACGAGGAGGGCCGCCTGAAGCCGGAGCTGGCCGAGTTGGCGCCGAAGGGCGACCGGCGTATGGGCGCGAATCCCCACGCCAACGGCGGCATCCTGCTGCGCGACCTGCGCATGCCGGATTTCCGCAAGTATGCGGTGGACGTGCCAGCGCCCGGGGTCCGCGGCATCGGCGACACGCACGTGCTTGGGCCCTTTCTGCGCGACGTGGCAAAGCTCAACAGCGAGTGGAGGAACTTCCGCGTCTTCGGTCCTGACGAGACGCTGTCGAACGGTCTGGAAGCGCTGTTTGACGTGACCGATCGCCAATGGGATGCCGCCACCGTGCCGGGGGACGTCTCTTTGGCGCCCACCGGACGCGTGATGGAAATGCTCAGCGAGCACCAGTGCGAGGGTTGGCTGGAAGGCTACCTGCTCACGGGGCGGCACGGACTATTCAACTGCTATGAGGCGTTCATTCACATTATCGATTCGATGTTCAACCAGCACGCCAAGTGGTTGAAGGTGACGGCACGCCTGCCGTGGCGGCGGAAGATCGCCTCGCTAAACTATCTGCTCGCCTCGCATGTCTGGCGTCAGGACCACAACGGCTTCACCCACCAGGATCCTGGTTTCATCGACCACGTCGTGAACAAGAAGGCTGAAGTCGTGCGTGTGTATTTACCACCCGATGCCAACTGCCTGTTGTCCGTCGTGGACCACTGCCTGCGCAGCCGGCATTACGTCAATGTGGTGATCGCCGGCAAGCACCCGGCGCCGCAGTGGCTGTCCATGGACGCAGCCGTTAAGCACTGCACCGAGGGCATCGGCATCTGGCAATGGGCCAGCAACGACCAGGGTGTCGCAACCGACGTGGTGATGGCCTGCTGCGGCGATGTACCCACGCTCGAGACGCTAGCCGCCGTTTCCATTCTGCGGGAGCATCTTCCTGCTCTGAAAATTCGCGTCGTCAACGTAGTTGACCTGATGAAGCTGCAACCGCAAACTGAGCACCCGCACGGATTGAGTGACCTAGACTTCGACGATCTCTTCACCAAAGACAAGCCGGTCATCTTCGCCTTTCATGCCTACCCGTGGTTGATCCACCGCCTGACCTACCGTCGCACCAACCACGACAATATTCACGTCCGCGGGTATAAGGAAGAAGGCACCATCACTACACCCTTCGACATGACCGTGCTGAATGACCTGGACCGCTTTCACTTGGTGATGGACACCATCGACCGCCTGCCGCAGACTGGCGACAAGGGCATCTACCTGAAGCAGCAGCTCAAGAACAAGCTGATTGAGCACAAGCAATACATCGGCAAGAACGGGCAGGACATGCCGGAGATCCGGAATTGGAAGTGGAGCAACCCGCAATGAAAACGCAAGAGCTAATCGACACCGCTCAAACGCTGGTCACAGCGGACACAGATTTAGCCATGAGACTCCTCGCATTATCGGGCTGGACGGTACCGCCGTACCGGAAGCGGACGGTATCCGCCGCGAAAGCTCCAAAACTGCTCTTCACCCGTTAAGATGCTCGATCTTCGAGTTCTGACGAAATCCCACTCGCATGCGGGGGGCCGGGCGTTGCAATCCCCCGGCCCGGACCGGAACGTCATTCGCAACTGCGATAAACTCATTCATGACCATGCGCATCCGCTGGCTGATGATCGCTGGCCTGACCTGCCTCTCTGCAGCGGGGCAGTCGCGCGTGGATCCCAAGCTCCTCTCCATTCATCCATTTACTGGCAAGCGTGGCTCGACCTTTGTCGCCACAGTCCGCGGCTCCGGATTGAGCGGCGCACAGTCGGTGCGCGTGGAGAACAGTCCGCTGGAGATTGTGATCCAAGGTACGCAGCCCGAGCCGCCACAAGAATCCAACTCACGAAATAAGACGCCCATCGAACTGGTGACGATCCGCGTAACCGTTCCGGACGGCGCGCAACCGGGGCGCTATCCCATCCGCCTCATCACGAGCAATGGTGTTTCGAACGCGCTTCCTCTTTACGTATCCGATCTTCCAGTTATGGAGGAACCGGCCGGACTCCACGATTCCAAGGTGTCGGCGGTTCCCGTGACCGCCGTTCCCACCGCGTTCGCCGGACGCCTGTCGCGTCGAGGCGAGGCCGACTTTTATTCGTTCCATGCAGACGCCGGGCAAACGTTCACGTTTGGCGTAATCTCCGGCCTTCCGCAAATCGCTGCCGGTGGTTCGGCTGCCACCATCCCGAACTTCGATCCGTCGCTATCCATCTATGAAGCGAACGGCAGCTGGTTCGACACGAGCAGACTGAAGCGCATCGCCTTTAATGACGAACCGGAGTGGGTCGTCGGCAGTTCCACCGACGCGCATCTCGTGCACACTTTCGCTGCGGCTGGCGACTATCTGGTGCGCGTCGAAGCGTTTGCCGGCCAAGGCGGTCCGGACTACAGCTACTTATTGAAGATGGCAAATGGCGCGCAGCCGCCTGAGGTTTCCAAGCGTCAGGGCGGTTGGGACGAACGCAAGCATGAGCGGCGCCTTGAGACGAACCGGTTGAACCAACTTGCCGTGCGTGGCGGCAAGCCCGCGAACCTGCCGTCGATCGAAACCTACCGGGCCGGCGCAGAACCCTCGCCCATTCAATTGCCGGCAATGATCGAAGGGTCGCTGGAAAATCCGGGCGAAACGCACCGCGTCCGCTTTCACCTCGATTCTCCCAAAGACATCGCGATCGAAATCGAAACCCCATCGGCGGCTCCGCCATTCTTTAATCCGGTGGTGCGGCTGCTGAACGCGGCTGGTGAAGAAGTGGCCACAAACGTTTTTGCCGGCCGTGGCGCCTGCACGGGTGCGTTAACAAAATCGCTGCAAGCCAAGACCATCATTCCGCTTCGCGACACGGGCGACTATACGGTCGAGGTGCGCGACGCGGCGGCCGATCTGAACACGCCTGAATTTCGGTATCGTGTGCAAATTCGGCCGCAGGTTCCGCACATCGGGCAGGTGCGCGTACAGTCCGATGCCGTGAACCTCGTTCCGGGAGAGTCGAAAATCGTTCGCGTGATGTTCGATCGCGAAGAGGATTATCGCGGCTCCATCGCGATCGCGGCCGAGTCGCTGCCGCCCGGTGTTTCGGCTTCCGTCGGCGCCGACTATGAACCCGACACCGATCCGCCGCCGACTCTTGGCTATCGCGAACGTTACGTACCCCGCACGGAACGCGCCGTATTGATATTGTCGGCAAATGCCGATGCCGCACCGTTGTCCCAGCCTCAATCGATTCACCTCGTCGTTCGGCCCCTCGTGGATGGCAAACTGGGCGAAAAGTTGATGACGAAGTCTCTATTGATGATGGTGATCGCCAAACCATGAGAATCCTTTGCCTGTTCCTGTCGCTCGCCGCAACCGCTCTTCCTGAAGCCCGGATCGTCTCGCTGCGAACTATACCCGCGCAGGCGGACCTGAGAGGCGCGGAGGCAACGCAGCAATTCCTCGCGCTGGCGAAGTATTCGGACGATACCGAAACCGACGTCACCGCGCAGGTGGAGTGGCGAATGTCCAAAACGGGGCTGGTAAAGTTTATCTCCACCGGACGAGTGGCTCCCGTGGCCGACGGCACTCTCACGCTAACCGCAAGCCTGGAAGGCCACAAGGCACAGTCCGGGCTCCATGTCGCGAATGCCGCCGTGCGGCGCGTGGCGAGCTTCAAGCGTGAAGTCTCCAGCATCCTCACCAAGCAGGGTTGCAACAGCGCAGCCTGTCACGGCGGCGTAAAGGGCCAAGGCGGCTTCAAGCTTTCGGCGAACGCTCTCTATCCCAAAGACGATTACGACTGGATCACCAAGGGCGGAACGTATCAGGTACTCAGCACAGCCGCAAAGGGTGAGCGGATCCCCCGCATCAATCGGCAGGACCCCGCAAAGAGCCTGTTGCTGTTGAAGCCGGCAATGCTCGTACCCCACGGCGGCGGTAAACGCATGGACACCAACTCCGCCGACTACAACACGATTCTGGAGTGGATTCGCGCTGGGGCAAACTTTGAAACCGCCAACGACGCGCCCGAAGCGAAACTCGCGCGCCTGGAAGTCAGCCCCTCCACCGTGATCATGCCGAACGAAGCCGAGCATCGCGTGATCGTCACCGCGCACTTTAGCGACGGACACACCGAAGACTACACGCACGAGGCTCTTTACACCGTAAACAACGGCGAAGTAGCGGCGGCTGCGGCCGGTGGGATTGTGCGTTCCAAGCGCCGCGGAGAAACTTCCGTCCTGGTTCGTGCAGCCGGGCAGATCGTGAGCTTCGGGGTAGGTGTTGTAGGTCCGCCCGTTCCCAATTATCCGCAAGTTGCCCGCGCAAACTTCATCGACGAACATGTTTTCGAAAAGCTGCGCAAGTTCCGGATCGTTCCCTCCGATTTGGCAACCGACGCCGAATTCCTCCGCCGTGTCTGCCTGGATTTGACAGGCACGCTACCGCCGCCCCAGCGCGTGCGCGAATTCATCGCAAGCACCGACCCGCGCAAGCGCGAGCGTGTCATCGATGCGCTCATCGCATCGCCCGAGTACGTCGACTACTGGTCCTTCCGGTTCGCCGAAATCTTCCGTGTGGCCATCTTCGCCAACGGCCTTTCCCCCAAATGGAGCACCGAGTACGGTGAATGGATCCGCTCGAATATCGAAACGAACCGCCCCTACGATGAGGTTGCCCGCGAACGCATCTCGGCCGAAGGTTACAGTCCCGCCACGCGGCACTTTCTTCCTTATAACCAAATCGGCGCGCCGGGCGACACCATGGCCGAAGAGGTTCGCGTCTTCATGGGCCGCAGGCTCGATTGCGCGCAGTGCCATAACCACCCTTACGAAAATTGGAGCCAGGATCAATTCTGGGGCATGGCGGCGTTCTTTGGGCGAATGTTCAAAATGGGGCCCGTCGTCATCGATCATCCAGTGAACATGGACCTCAGCTCAAAGGATGTCGGCGGCAGCATCGAGTTGCTTCATCCTCGGACAAAGGTGCCCGTACAGCCCGTGCTGCTCGACAACGCCAAGGCGAACATCACGCCCGATGGGAATCCGCGAAAGGAACTGGCCCGCTGGATGACCTCGCACCCCTACTTTGCTGAGGCCTCTGTGAATCGGATTTGGGGTTACTTCTTCGCGCGCGGCATTGTCGATCCCGTCGACGATTTCCGATCCACAAATCCGCCGACGAACCCCGCGCTTCTGAACGCGCTGGCATCCGATTTCCGCATTAACGGATACGATCTTCGCCAGTTGATGCGCACCATCGTCACCTCCCGCACCTATCAACTCTCACAGCGTGCCAACGATACGAATCGCGACGACGTCACCAACTACTCGCGTTCCCTGCCCCGCGGACTGGACGCCGAAGTCTTATTGGATGCGGTTGCCGATGTCTCGGGCATCCCGGAGACATTTTCTACTGCGGTGTCCGACGGCTCCTCCGTGGGACAAGCCCCCACCGGCACACGGGCGGTTCAACTGCGCGATCCCGACACCTTCTTCTCGCGCTTCCTCGAACTCTACGGCCGCTCCAACCGCGGCGCAATCCCGGAGCGTAACACCAAACCGAATCTCGGCCAGGCGCTGCATGTCCTCGCTGGAGCCAGCTACTCCGAGCGCCTCAGTGCGCCGCAGGGCCGCCTGGCACGGTTGATCGCCGCCAACACGCCGGACGTCGCGATCTTCGAAGAGTTCTACCTGGCGGCCCTGGGACGCGTTCCCGACGCCGAAGAGATCCAGGATCTAAAGCGGATTCTCGCGGAACGCCCCGACCGCCAAACAGGCCTGCGTGAATTTGTTTGGGCACTGATCAGTTCACGCGAATTTGTGGAAAATCACTAAGGAGAAAAACGATGAGGCATCCCACTTCCCGACGAGATTTTCTCAACGCAGGCTCGCTCGGCTATCTTGGCCTGTCCCTGAGCCAATACCTCGCCGCAGCTGAATCGTCCGGCACGAAACCCGCCGGAAAGGCCAACTCCGTAATCCTGTTCTGGCTGGAAGGCGGCCCAAGCCATATCGACACTTGGGATCCGAAGGCCAACAGCAATTTCAAACCGATCTCCACGAACGTCGCGGGCATTCAAGTCTCCGAATTGCTTCCCAAGATGGCGAAGCGCATGGACAAATTTGCGCTCGTCCGCTCCATGCACACGCGCGGCAACGACCATCCGCAGGCCACTCACTACGCCATCACCGGACACGAAGTGAATCCGGCAATGCAATTTCCCAGCCTTGGCTCCATCATCACGAAAGAGATGGGCCCCCGCAACGCCGTGCCCGCGCATGTGCTGGTTCCCAAGTGGGACCGGTCGCGCCAGTACGAAGAGCATTTCCGCGCGGCCTTTCTCGGTGGTGACTACGATCCAATGTGCGTGCCCGACCCAAGCAAGCCGGGCTTCGAAGTCACCGACCTCAGTTTGCCCAAGAGCGTTTCGCAGGAAGCCGTCGAAGGGCGTGGAGCATTCTTGAAGGCTGTGGACCGGCGTTATCGCGAACTCAACGACACCGCCGAGCACACCAACATGGACGCCTTCACGGCCCAGGCGCTGAAGATGATTCTCTCGCCGGCCGTACGCGATGCATTCGACCTCGCCAAAGAATCCGACAAAACCAAGGAGCGCTACGGCAAAGACGCGGTGGGCCAGTCATGCCTCCTTGCGCGGCGGCTGGTCGAAGCCGGAAGCCGCTTCGTCACCGCGGCAGGCTACCATGCCAACTCCTGGGACACGCACAGCGACAACGACAAGGGGCATCGCGACCGCCTTGCGCCCACCCTCGACCGCAGTCTAACCGCGCTCATTGAAGACTTGGACGAACGCGGACTGCTGAGCACCACGCTCGTCGTGGCCATGGGCGAATTCGGGCGCACTCCGGTAATCAATCCGAACCTCGGCCGCGACCACTGGCCCAATTGCTGGTCTCTCGCGCTCGCCGGTGCGGGCATCAAGACGGGACAGGTCGTCGGCGCAAGCGACGCGAAGGGCCACGACGTCGCCGACCGGGTAGTAACAATGGGCGACCTCTACGCAACTATCTATAAAACGCTCGGCATCGATTGGACCAAAGAATACATGAGCCCCATCGGTCGTCCCGTCAAGATTGCGAACTCGCTGGACGACCGCACAGGCGAGCCCGTGAAAGAGCTTTTGGCGTAGAATTCGGACGCACCTCCGCTATGAAACATCTCCTCGGTGTGTTGCTCGCGCTGTGCGCGACCGCTGGCGCAGCCCTCTGCCAGCCCCGCTACGATCTGGTCTTAAAGCGCGGCCACGTGATCGATCCGGCAAACCAACGCGACGGTGTAATGGACGTAGCCGTTGCGGGCGGCAAAATCGCCCGCGTGGCAGCCGACATTCCCGCGAGCGAAGCCAGGAAAGCGGTTGATGCCGCCGGCCTATACGTCACGCCCGGCCTCATCGATCTGCACGCTCACGTCTTCGGCTACGAAGGTTCCATCTTCCCGGACGACTCGGCGATGACCGCGTGCACCACCACCGTCGTCGATGCGGGCGGCTCCGGCTGGCGCACCTTCGATGAAATGCAGGCCCGCGTCATCAAGCCGTCGAACACACGCGTGCTGGCGCTCCTCAATATCGTCGGGCACGGCATGATCGGCCCGAAGTACGAAGACGACACCAGTGATATGGACCCCGTGAAGACCGCCGCCGTCATCACCGCCCATCGCCAGCAGATCGTCGGCATCAAGACGGCGCATTTCGGCGGCTACGGATGGACAGCGATCGACCGCGCCGTCGCCGCAGGCAACATCGCCAAAGTTCCAGTCATGGTCGACGACAAGATCTTCACCAACACCGGCCGTACGAGCCGCGAAAAGTTATTGGAGAAACTCCGCCCTGGCGACATGCACACGCACGTCTTCAACGACCGTCAGCTCGAAGTGATTGACCGCTTCACCGGCAAGCTCCAGCCTTACATGCTGGAAGCCCGTAAGCGTGGCGTTCTCTTCGACCTCGGTCACGGCGCGGGCAGTTTCCTATGGCCAATCGCCACAAAGGCCATGGAGCAAGGATTCGCGCCGGACACGATCAGCACAGACCTGCATTCATCGAGCATCCTCGCTGTGGAATCGGACATGCCCAACTGCATTTCCAAGATGATGTGTCTCGGCATGACGCTCCAGGATGCGATTCTGCGCTCCACCGTGAATCCCGCCAAAGCGATCTCGCGCCTGCCCGAAATAGGCACGCTCAGTGAAGGTCAGGTTGCCGACATCGCCGTGCTCGACCTCCGCAATGGTGTCTTTGCCTACAAAGACGCTTGGCACAAGAAAATGCTCGCAAAGCAGCGCTTGGAATGCGTGCTCACCGTACGCGACGGCAAGACAGTCTATGACCGCGACGCCCGCACATTCCCCGAATGGACCAAAGCAGGCGACTACCAGGTGATCCCGTGACGCGCCCGGCCGCCCTCATCCTCCTGTTCACGCTCGCGCTCCCGGCAAGCTCTCAGGAGATCTACGACATCCTGCTCAAGGGCGGTCATGTCATCGATCCGAAAAATAAACGGAACGAGACGCTCGATATCGCGATTACGGCGGACACCATTCGCAAGATCGCGCCCGGCATTCCATCCGCGCAGGCCCGTCACGTCGTCAACGTCGGCGGCTACTATGTGACACCCGGATTGATCGACATTCACGCCCACTTCAACGCCGCGGGCGATGCACACAGCCTAAACCCCGACCACAACGCACTGCGCAACGGCGTGACAACCGCTGTCGACGCCGGAAGCTCCGGTTGGAAGACCTTCGAAGCCTTCAAGACGGAAGTCATCGATCACGCGAAGACGCGGGTTCTGGCCTTCGTGAATATCGTCGGGCCCGGCATGGCAGGCGCCGCCATTGAGAACGATCCGAACCAGATGGACGCCGAAGCCGCCGCGCGCGTTGCTCTCAAATATCCGCAAATCGTCGTCGGCATCAAGACCGCCCATTTTCAGCCCGCCACATGGGATGCCGTCGACCGCGCCGTCAAAGCCGCGGAACTCAGTAAGACCGTCGCCATGGTCGATTTCCAGAACAAACCCACGCGCGGCTACTCCGATCTCATTCTCAAACATCTGCGCCCCGGCGACATCCACACTCACGTCTACGCGCGCGGAATTCCGCAACTCGACGCACAGAAGAAGCTCCAACCCTACATGCTCGAAGCCCGCCAACGTGGCGTCCTGTTCGACGTCGGCCACGGCGGCGGCAGCTTCTGGTTCCGCATCGCCGTACCGGCCATTCAACAGGGCTTCCTGCCGGATACGATCTCGACGGATCTCCACAAGACCAGCATCATGCTTCCGCGCTCGACAATGACGAACGTAATGTCGAAGTTCCTGGCGATGGGCCTGACGCTCGATCAGGTGATTGAACGAAGCACCGTCAATCCAGCCAAAGCGATCCGGCGCCCCGAGTTGGGTTCGCTCGAAGAAGGCGGCGTGGCCGACATCGCGGTGTTGGAAGTGCGCAAGGGCCAATTCGCCCTGCTTGATTCCGGCCATGCCAAGCTGACCACCGACAAGGAAATTCGCTGCGTCCTCACCGTGCGCAACGGCGAGATTGTGTGGGATTCCGAAGGGCTCAGCCTCACCGACTGGCGCGATGCCGGTCCCTATAGCAACTTCAAATAGCGTCTCAGTCGACGCCCCTCAATCCACGTAGGCGATGCAATCGATCTGCAGCAGTTGCCCCGCCCGCCGAAACCCCGTCGTTCCGAAATACGACCGCGCGGGCCGGTCCTTGACGAAGAACGTGTCATAAACCTCGTTCATCGCGTCCCAGTTTTTCTCGGGATCCACAAGCGACACTTGAACCTTGAGCACATTCTCCATCGACGAGCCGGCCTTGGCAAGCGACGCCTTCATGATCGTCAGCGCGTCACCCGTCTGCTCGCGAATGTCACCGGCCTTGGGGCGCCGCTCGGGATACCAGCCGCCAATACCGCTCAAAAACAGCAGATGGCCGGAGCGAACAGGCCCGCCCGCAATGGCCTTTTTCGGCGACCATTCCGACTTGTCCTGCGCCAGCAGCGCACTCGCACCGGCTCCACCAAGCAGCGTCGCGCGCAGAACGCTTCTGCGCGAATCCGATTTATTCTTGCGTTCCATGGCATCATCCTATACGAATGGAGGCTCACTTGAAGAGAAGAAAGTTCCTTAGCGCTTCGGCCATCGCAGCTCCCGTGGCCCTTGCGGCACAAGCTCCCCCCGCGCCGCTTCCCCCCTTGCGTGAAACGGAAGCCGGGGGAACCGGCAGTACCTCCTACCAGGTGCAGCCGGTCATCGAACGGCGCCAGAGCGGCAAACCGCACGCCGGCAAAGTGCTCGCCGCGATTCAACCGCATTGCGATGACATCCCGATCTTCGCTGGCGGAACCGTATTGAAGCTGATCGAGGAAGGATATACCGGCTACCTCATCACGCTTTCGGACGACTCCATGGCCGGACCCGGCACCTCATACGGCGAAGTCGTCCTCAAGAACGAGCTCGATACCCGCGAAGTCGCCAAGCGCCTCGGCTGCAAAGACGCCATTTTCCTGAACTACCCCAACCACAATATGGACGCCTGGCCCATCATCGAAATTCGCGCCCGCCTCGTCTATCTTTTCCGCGCGCTGAAAGTCGACACGGTAATTGTCTACGATCCATCCTCACTCTACGAGCGGAACCCTGACCACTACGTCACTGCCCGTGCAGTCGAATGGGCCGCCGGAATCTCTGCCACCACGTGGGACTACCCAGAGCACTTCCTCACTGGCCTCAAACCCTATCATCCGAAGGAGCGCTACTACTTCGCCCGTGGCCCCCAGCTGGTCAATCGTGTCGTGGACATCTCCGCACACATGGATCAGAAGATCCACGTCAACGTCGCAAATGTCACGCAGGGTCCTGCTGGAAATACCGGCGCGCTCCTTCGCCAGGAGCTCGCCAAACAGGGCAAGAAACTTCCGCTTCTCGGCAACGACGACGCCAGCGCCAACCGGGAGTACACCCGGCACTTCGCCCTCGGTCGCGATCGCAGCCGCGGCCAGGCACATGGTCTCGAGTACGCCGAATACTTCCACTACATTGGTCCCGACGAATCCGACGTCGATGCCTACGTGGAACGCAATGCCGTTCCACTGTAATCGAACGAGCCTGCGATAAAATCGATCCCATGCAAAGGTGCCTCGCGCGAATCCACCCGGTCTTTCTGCTTTGCGCGTGCACGCCCGCGTTCGCGCAGTCCACATACGATATCCAGCGCGCCCAATCGCCCATCACGATCGACGGCAAACTTGACGAGTCCGCGTGGCAGCAGGCGCCCAGCGTCGGCGATTTCAACTTCCCCTGGTTCACCGAAGGCGAGAAGGAGCAAACCGTCGCCAAGCTTCTTTGGGACGACGAAAACCTATACGTTGCCTGGTACGCTCGCGACCGCCACATCTCGGCATCCATCACCCAGCGCCATGGCCCGGTCTCCAAGGATGACTGCGTAGAGATTTTCCTCAGTCCGAATCCCGACAAGGTGAAAAACTACTACACGTTCGAGATCAATGCCATCGGAACCATGCTGAATCGAGCGCGCACCGATTGGTGGACCGGTCCGCCAACCTGGGAGCCGGAAGGCGTCCGCTATCGCACTACCTATCACGGGCAGCCAAAGAAAGACGAATCACCGCAGGACGACTATTGGATCGTCGAAGCCGCCATCCCGCTTAAAAACTTCGAGCGCGATGCGGCCCACACGCCGCCGCACGATGGCGACCGTTGGCGTCTCAACCTGCAGCGCCTCGGCGGCATCACAAACGCGCAGGCCAGCACATGGTCGCCTCTTCCTCCAGGCGTCAAAAGCTTCCACACCCCGGAGGCCTTCGGCATCGTTCGGTTCGTGAGCAAGGCGGCGCCACCCGCAGGAGAGGCGGCGCAACAAGGCCGCGACATCTTCAACCGTTCCTGCACGCAATGCCACGGCCAGGATGGCACCGTTGGCGACCGCGGGCCCGCACTCGCCGCGCAGCGCCGCTATCTGCGAAATAGCGAACACGACCTCTTCGACGCCATCAAACGCGGAATCCCCGGCACTCTCATGCCATCCTCGGTTCTTCCCGATAGCGACATTACCAAAATGGTTGCCTACATCCGCAGCCTCCGCGCCACGGCCATCGACTCGCCTCTCGACGGCGATGTCGCGCACGGCCGCGAGGTCTTCCACACCAAGGGCCGGTGCACGGAATGCCACGTCGTGAACGGACACGGTGGATTGATTGGCCCCGATCTCTCCAACGTTGCTGGTGAGCGAAGTGCACGTTTTCTGCGCGAATCACTCACTGTCGCCAAACCGCACATACCCTCCGGTTACCAGCCGGTGACCATCGTCACCAAAGACGGCCGCACCATTCGCGGCGTGTTGCGCAATGAGCACAACTTCTCGCTCCAACTCCTAGACACCACGGGCAAGCTCCACCTGCTCGAACGTGACGAGCTAAAAACTATCGACTACGACTCACACTCGCTGATGCCCACGAATTACGATAAAACGCTAAACGAATCCGAATTACAAGACCTGCTTGCCTTCCTCAGCCGCCTCGGAACGCCCGGCTCGGGAGCCTCGCAAGCCACCGGACGGAGGCGCCGGTGAAACGCATTGCCGCCGTTCTCTTCGTCTGCGCAGCCGCTCTGGCACAAGTCACCTACAAGGATCTGCGCACCGCTGACCCGCGCAACTGGCTCAGCTACAACGGCAGCTACAACTCGCAGCGCCACAGCTTGCTGAATCAGGTCACCAACGAGAACGTGGGCGACCTTGTTGCCAAGTGGGTCTATCACATCCCCGGCGCGAGCCGCCTGGAAAGCATCCCCGTCGTCGTCGACGGCGTTCTGTACATTTCGCAGCCCAATGAGGTTTATGCGCTCGATGGACGCAGCGGCCGCCTCATCTGGGAGTACCATCACGAACCGGCCTTGCGAAAGGGCCCCAATCGTGGCGTCGCCGTCTACGGCAACAAAGTCTATGTAGGCACGCCCGATGCTCATCTCGTCGCGCTCGACGCCCGCACCGGCAGCGTCGTCTGGAAAGCAAAGCTCGCCGAAGCCAGCGATGGGTACTGGAGCCCCGTTGCGCCGCTAGCTATCCAGGGCAAAATCATCATGGGCATCGCTCCCGGCGACCACGGCCTGAACGGCTTCCTCGATGCCTATGACCCGGAGACGGGAGAGCGTCTCTGGCGTTGGAACGCAATTCCCAAGCCCGGCGAACCCGGCAGCGACACATGGTCCGGCGAATCCTGGAAAACGGGCGGCGGCAACACCTGGCTCACCGGCAGCTACGATCCCGAACTCAACTTTCTCTATTGGGGCATCGGCAACCCCGCGCCCGACTTCGATGGCGACGTCCGAAAAGGCGACAACCTCTACACCGAAAGCATGGTCGCCCTCGACGCCAACACCGGCAAGATGAAATGGTTCTTCCAATTCACGCCCCATGACGTCCACGACTGGGACGCCGTCGAGATCCCGATCCTTCTAGACACAACCTACAAGGGCGAGCGCCGCAAACTGCTCCTACAGGCCAACCGCAATGGCTTCTACTATGTCCTCGATCGCGTCACCGGCAAGTTCCTCCACGGCACGCCCTTCATCAAGCAATTGAACTGGGCCACTGGCCTCACCGCCGAAGGGCGCCCCATCCGCGATCCCAAAATCATCCCCACCATCCAAGGCACGCGCACCTGCCCAGCCACGGCAGGCGCCACCAACTGGCACTCGCCGGCGTACAACCCCGACACCGGCTTCTTCTACGTCTCGGTCATGGAAGGCTGCGGCATCAACTATAAATCGCGTGACACCTTCCGTCCGGGCGGCGTCCCATTCATGGCCACCGGTTACGTCGAAGACCCCGAAGCGCCCTGGCAAACCTACGTCCGCGCGCTCGACGCCACCACCGGCGCCATGAAGTGGGAGTACAAACAGGTCGGCTCGAAGCGCTATGGCGCGGGTGTTCTCTCAACAGCCGGCGGACTCATCTTCTCCGGTGACGACCAGGGCGTGCTCACGGCGCTCCACGCCACATCGGGCAAGCCGCTCTGGCACTTCAATACAGGCCAGCAGATCACGGCCTCGCCCATCGCTTACAGCTTTCAGGACACCCAGTACATCGCCATCGCCGCGGGCTCAAACGTGCTCGCCTTCGCGCTGCATAAGCGCTAAGCAATCACGTGCCGCTTGGCCGTCCATTTCGCGCGGCCATACTCGCCCAGTGTCACCTCGCCCGCCATCGTATCGCCCGCAAGCTTGCCCGTGAAGCCATAGCTTAGCGTCTGCGCGCTGGCGGGCAACGACGACTGAAACGCCACCGTCGTATCGTCGATCGAACCCTTCAGGTCGCCCTCAAACGCCCATCCCCTGTGCGAACCCGTAACCTTGTTCCCCTTTGCATTCAGGAAAAGTTCATGCGACGCAGAACCTGTTTCGTACTGCACCGTCACGTCCCACCGGCCCGCAATATCCGCGCTCGGTGGAGCGGGCGCATGCTTCTTCATTCCATTCGGCGCATTCCGGAACACCTCGGCCAGCCGCGTAGCGACCACCTTATAATCGTCCGGCCGCATCGCAACAGGCCGGATCAGGAACGAGTTGCCGCTGCCCGAAGCATGAGACATGATGCGCGGTTCGCCTTCGGAAAGCTGTTTCCCCACTTCATTCGCTGTCAACCCCACCTGCGCCTGGTCCCACGATACGTTCAACGTCGGAAACGGCCCGCCCTTCACCGGTCCGCGCACTTCGGTCTTCACGCCGGCCACCTTTGTGATCTGGTCGGTAATGTGCGCGTACCACGACTCCCATTCGCGAAACTCACCCTTCAAATCGCGCTTGTTGATGAACGTCTCCACCGCCACCACCATTCCGACGATCTCTTCCTTGCTCACCTTCATCGCCCGGCCGAAGGCATGGTGCGGCGCGCTGTTGGCCCAGGCGGCGCGGACCAAATCCTTCCGCCCAACCAGTAACCCCGCGCCCTGCGGCCCACGAAGAATCTTGCCACCACTGTATGCCACCAGATCCGCGCCCAACGCCAGGTAAGGATTCGGCACGATCAAGTAGTCCGCCGCGGCGTCCACGAGAATCGGAATACCAGCCCTGTTTGCGATCGGCGCCACTTGCGCCAACCCAAATTTGGCACTCCCGAAGTGCATGCCCAAAATCTGAATCATCGCCGTGCGTGGCCCAATCGCCGACTCCAACTCCGCCGCCGAATCGACCTCGATCAGTTCCACGCCATGCGCTCGCATCGCATGGTCGTACACATCCCGCGACTCGCGCGGCATGATCACCTGATTCTTCAGCCCGCGCAGATCGGGCAGCTTCTGCATCTTTTCCGGATCGGAGCCCGCAATGCACGCGGCCGTTGCATGCGAAAGCGCCGCCGCCGTACCCGCCGTGATCACCGCCCAATCCACCTTCAATAGTTCGGCCACGCGTGCCGAAGCCTTCTCCATCAACTCGTCGAGGTTCACGTGGAACTGCGATGCCTGCTCCATCGCGGCGATCACTTCCGGCAAAGTGCGGGAGCCGCCGTTTATGGTGAGAGTCGCCGTCGTATTAATAAACGGCCGCACACCGAGCCGTAAATATACGTCCGGGTTCGCGGCTGTCGCCGCCTCTGCCGTGCCTGGTATTGCGGCGGAGAGCAAGGCCGCCGCACCTGCCGCACTGAACATATCGCGCCTGTTCACGCCGTTTCCGTTCTGTCTGTTTTTGGTTCGCACAGCCTGCCTCCATTCCGAAAATCCAGGATACCGGAAATCCGCTCATCTCCATTTGATAGCGTATAGATGTCCTCCACCGGCCAAATGACAATGCACCACCGTTCGCTCGCAGGCCTTCTACTCGCCGCCGCAATCTCATCGGCTCAGCCCACAACGCCACTCCTGCAGCTCCTCGAGAAGAACTGCGCTGCATGCCACTCGCCCGCCAACAAATCGGGTGGTTTGGTAGCCACAACACTCGACGGCTTGCTCGGCGGCGGCAAACACGGCTCTGCCATCGTTCCGGGCAATTCCAAAGACTCCCTTCTGATGCAGTATGTTCGCGGCGAGCGCGCCCCGAAAATGCCCATCGGCGGCGCACTGGACAACGCAACAATCGACGCGCTGGCCAAAGCCATCGATCAAATGCCGCCTCTCAAGCCATCTGCGAAGAAACGCGACCCCTATCTCGATTGGCTCTTGCGCAAACCGACAGCCCCGCCGGCACCCGCCGTGCGAAACGCCTCATGGGTGGCCAATCCCATCGACGCTTTTATCCTCGCCAGACTCGATTCGAAACAATTGCAGCCCGCCCCGCCGGCCTCGAAACGCGCGCTGTTACGGCGCGTTTTCTTCGACCTGATGGGAGTGCCTCCGTCGCTTGACGAGGCCAATGCGTTCCTCAACGACACTTCGCCCACCGCTTATGAGAAATTGATCGACCGCCTTCTCGCCGATTCGCGCTACGGCGAACGTTGGGCGCGCCATTGGCTCGATCTCGCACGGTTCGCCGAAACCGATGGCTTCGCGATCGACGGCGAACGGCCTACCGCCTGGCGCTATCGGGACTACGTGATCCGTTCCCTGAACAAGGACAAGCCCTACGACGTCTTCATGAAAGAGCAAATTGCCGGCGACGAACTGCCTGACGGCGACCGCTCGGAAAAACTCATCGCCCTCGGCTTCCTCCGCATGGGTACTTGGGAGGCCGACGCGAACTTCAAAACACAACTTCGCCAGGATGTTTTGAACGAATTGACCGGCACCGTCGGCCAAGTTTTCCTCGGCTTCACCGTCGGCTGCGCGCGCTGCCACGACCACAAATACGATCCCATTCCCCAGCGCGACTTCTATCGCTTACAGGCCTTCTTCGCTCCCATGCGTTTTGAGGACCGCCCCGCGCCATTCCTCGACGTCGAACATCCCCAGCGGATGAAAGCTGAGCTACGCCGCTTTGAGGATGAATCGGAAGTAACAGCCGCCGCCCTGAAAGTCGTGGAAAAGGAGATGAAGGCGAAGTTCGCCGCGGCGAAGCAGATCAAGGTCGACGATAAGGACGCCAATCAATACACCGCATCGCTCAACAACGAACGCGACCCCATCTACACAGCGCTGGATCGGGCGAAATGGCGTGAGGCGTCGAACAGCGCACGCCGCACACAAGACAGCATTGGCCGCTACCGCGCCGTAGCCTACGCGGCCTCCGATGTCACGCCGCCCCAAGTGCCCGAAGTTGCCGCCACCTACGTCCTCGGCGGCGGCGAGCTAACCGGACGAGGCGAAAAAGTCGAACCGGGTTTTCCGCAGGCTATCGCCGGTAACAGCGACAACGCAAGAATCCCCTTTGCCGGTGGTAGCTCCGGCCGCCGCACGGCTCTCGCCGAATGGATCGCCTCCGCTGACAACCCCCTGACCGCACGCGTCATGGTAAATCGCATGTGGCTCCATCACTTCGGCGAAGGCCTCGTCCGCACGCCAAGCGACTTCGGAATCAACGGCGACCGCCCCAGGCATCCGGAACTGCTCGACTACCTCGCCACGCAGCTCATCGAGAAAAAATGGAGCCTCAAAGCGATTCACAAGCTGATGCTGATGTCGAATACCTACCGGCAATCGACCTCGCACCCCGAGTTCGCCAAGGCCGCCGAAATCGATCCCAAGAACGACCTGTTGTGGCGCATGAATTGGATACGTCTGGAAGGCGAGACCATTCGCGATTCGATCCTTTCGGTCAGCGGCCAGCTACAGCCATCCACCGGAGGCCCCGGCGTTTTCGTCAACATTCCCGACGATGTAGCCCAGGGCTTCGAATTCTTCAAGTGGTTCCCGTCGGACCGGCAGCTTCAGGCCCGGCGCACCGTATATACATTTCAACGCCGTTCGGTGATGAACCCGATGATCGAAGTCTTCGACGGAGCGAACATGAGCGAAGTCTGCTCCCGCCGCAGTTCGACCGTGGTACCCACGCAATCGTTCTCTCTGCTCAATTCCGAATTCACGCGCGAAAGTGCGAAACAATTCGCCGCCCGTGTCATCGAACTCGTTGGGGCAGACCCTGACAAGGCGTTGGACACCGCATTTCAATTGGCTCTTAGCCGGTCGCCCTCCGATGCCGAGCGCGCCAAACTTCAGGCCTCTGCCGCCGGCAAGCCTCTCACCGAAGCGCTCACTCGCCTCGGCTTGGTGCTCTTCAACGTCAACGAATTTATCTACCTGGAGTAGCCATGACTTTTGAGCTGGCCAGACGCCGTTTCCTCTATCAAAGCTTCACCGGGCTCGGTGGCATTGCGCTTGCCGACCTGTTCGCCCGCGACCTGAACGCCGCGCCCAGCATCGGCGGCCCGCTCCTGCCAAAGCCGCCCCACCACGCCACCAAAGCAAAATCCTGCATCTTCCTCTCCATGCTGGGCGGCGTCAGCCAGATGGACACGTTCGATCCCAAACCCGTGCTCGAAAAATTCGACAACACCGTGATGGATTGGAGCAAGGAAAAGAACACCGATCAGCCCAACCTCTTCGCCAAGCCCCGTCTGATTCTGCGCAGCCCCTTCCCCTTTAAGAAGCACGGCAACTGCGGCCGCGATGTCTCCAGCCTGTTTCCGCACATCGCCGAGTGCGTGGACGATATGGCCTTCGTGCGCTCCATTCAAACTGAGAACGGCAACCACCCGGCCGCGGTCTTTCTGATGAACACCGGCTCCGTAATTCCCGGCAAACCGTCCATGGGCGCCTGGACTACGTTCGGCCTCGGTACCGAGAATCAGAATCTGCCCGCGTTCGTCGTGTTGCCCGACTTCCGCGCCCTGCCGTTCAGCGGCTCACAGCAGTGGGGCCCGGGCTTTCTTCCCGCAACCTATCAGGGCACTGTGCTGCGATGGAAAGGGGATCCAATTCTCGATCTGAAACCGCCGGATGGTGTCGACCGCGAGTCGCAGGAAGCGGAAATGGACCTGCTTCGTGCGTTCAACGCCGGCCACGCTCAGGCTCACTCCTCTAACCCGGATTTGCCGGCGCGCATCGATGCGTATGAACTCGCCTACCGCATGCAGGCCGAAGTGCCCGGCGCCCTCGATTTCGCCGGCGAATCGCAAGACACACTGGAAATGTACGGTTTGAACGACCCGGTCACCGAATCGTTCGGCAAACGCTGCCTCATGGCGCGAAAGCTCGTTGAGAAGGGCGTCCGCTTCATTCAGCTCTATACGCCCAGCCAGTCGTGGGACGGCCACACCGGCATCGTGAAAAACCACGTGAAGAACGCATCGGAGACCGACAAGCCAATGGCGGCCCTCATCAAAGACCTCAAACGCCGCGGTCTATTGGACTCAACTCTGCTGCTGTGGATGGGCGAATTCGGGCGCACGCCGGACAATCCGGCGGAGATGCGCGACAATCCCGGCCGTGACCATAATACGCGCGCGATGACAATCTGGTTCGCGGGCGCGGGAATCAAGGCGGGCAGCCTTGTTGGCGCCACCGACGATCTCGGCTTCAAGGCTGTCGAAGACATCTACCGCATGCGCGATGTCCATGCCACGGTCCTGCATTTGATGGGCCTCAACGACTTACGGCTCACCTACTACAGCGCCGGTCGCAATCAGCGGCTAACCGACACCGGCGGAACTGTGATCAAGCAAGTGCTCGCCTAGGCGGTGACTACAGCCGCTCCAAAATATCTCTCGCACTCTCCATCACTTGCGCGCTTAACAAGACACACGTCATTTCGCACCATGCCACGCTCGTATCGTGAGTTACGCACCGAACTCCGTCGCCGCACCGCCGGCTTACTCGAATCCCACGCGCCATCTTCGACTCAGCTCAAAGGTTTTTGACGAAACGAACCCAACTTCCCGTTGTAAACACAAGACTTGGCCCTGGCGCCAGCCCGAGGCCAAACCCAAGACAAGGAAGGCCCGAGCACGAACTCTCGGACCTTCCTTTCGCACAAAGTCACACACTCTTAAAACGAGTACTTCAACGCGAACTGAATCTGCCGTAACTGGCTGGTCGACCGGATACGGCCAAAGCTGGCCGCGGGCGTTTGATTGTTCGTTCCCCAGCCGCCGTTGGGCCGGCCCCAGGCGGGGTGGTTGGGGGCGTTGAACATTTCCATGCGGAACTGGAGCGTGTGGTTTTCATGGATGCGGAAGTCCTTCATTGTGGAGAAATCGACGTTCCAGGTGTTGGGGGCGCGCAGGTAGTTGCGGGCACAGTTGCCGAACTCGTTGGCAAGCGTGTTGGTGAAAGCTTCGCGCACGAAGTAGCGGTCCGAATTGGGGTTGCTCGCCACTGCGCTGGCGCCGGCCACGCAGTTCAAGCGGTTGGAGTGCGGGAAGCCCGCTCCCATGCCGGCCGAGTCCCATGAGTCGGCGTTAATGGTCGTGCCGCTTTGAATGTTGGTGATCGTCGAGAACTGCCATCCGCCGATGACGTGGCTCAGGACGCCGCCCTGATTGAGATAAGGCTGGCCTTTGCCGAAGGGGAGATTGTAGAGGATCGAAGTGACGAACCGGTGCGGAATGTCGAAGCCTGCGTACGAGTAATCGCAGGAACGGCAGCGCTGATTCATCAGCGTGAAGTCGGAGCCGGTACCGCGGATGGCCGAGTTTTCGTCGAGCGCCTTGGACCATGTGTAGCTGAACATGGCGGTGAGGCGGTTGCCAAAGCGCTGCGTCAGTTTCGAGGAGAACGCGTTGTAGTTGCCGATGCCGTCGCCATTGAGGAACTGGATGCCATGCCATTCCGGATACGGCTCGCGGGCGTCGAAGGTGGTGATGCCGGGCAGCGGCGCGTTGGCATTGACCAGGTAGTTCACTTTACGGCTGGAGTTCCCCGTATAACCTACTTCAAGCACGGAGTTCTTGCCGATGGTGCGCTGGACGTTTAGCAAGTATTGAATGGAATAAGTGGTCCGTAAGTTATGGTCCGCGCCCCATGTGAGTCCCGGAGCGAAACGAACGGGAAGCTGCGATGTATCGATGTAATTGCTGTAAGTGAGCGTAGGTACAGCCTGCTGATCGATGGCCGGATTGGCGCGTCCGCCGGCGGCGCGGCTCATGTCGAAGATCGAGTTTTTACTCTCCTGGGCGTAAAACACACCGGCTCCGGCGCGGAAGCTCCAGTTGGCCGAGGGGCTATAGGCAATGCCTAGGCGCGGGGCAAAGTTGTTGTGATCGGTGGTGATGAGGCGGTCGCCCAGGCGGCCGTCGCGGGCCAGTTGCACTGGACCGGTGAAGCGGAAGGCCAGGTCGTCGTAGAAATCTCCCGAACCGGTCCGGACGAAGACCGGATGCAAGCTCATATCGGAGACGTTGGCCACATTGGGAAGCGCTTGGCGCAGCTGGAAGTTTGGTTGCAATCCGAACTTGTCGAGCAGGGGTTGCGCCAGTTCGTAGCGTAGGCCCCAGTTGATCGTGAGCCGCGGCATGATCTTATACACGTCGTCGACGTAAAAGCCCGTTTCGTTATTGCGGAAATCGCCGCGGGCAAGAGCGACGGCCGCTTCGACAACCGAGGGCGAGCCCAGCATGAAGTCGGCGCCGTTGTAGCCGCCGGCGAGCGTGTTGGCGTTGGCCGTGAACGAGCCGTTGAAGGTGAAGCGGCCGCGAGCGAACTCGTTGCCGATTTGCAGGAACTGATTGTAGCGGTACTCGCCTCCGAACCGGAACGAGTGCTTCCCCGCGATCCAGGAGAAATTATCGACCACCTGATAGATCTTGTTGTCAATGTTAAACGGGCCGTTTGCGTCGTTGCCGTAGCGGTTGAGCGTGCTCCCGGTGAGGTTGATGTCGGGAATGCCCCAGGAGTTGGGATCGGTGACTTTGATGGGCGTGTTCAGCTTCTCGTTTACGTTCTGAACGCCGGCCAGCTCCTGGCTAATGTTGTTGAATAGCGAGTTGTAGCCGAAGCGGAACTCGTTCACCTTCGACGACGAGAAGACGCGCGTATTCGAGAGCACCCACTGGCTGGCGCGCGTGTAGAGGCCCGTGCCATTCAGCTGCACGCCGGGGTTGACAGTGAGTTCATCGGTCCAGGAGTAGCGGCCGAACCACTGGGAGCTGGAGCTTTCGTTGAAATCGATGCGGCCGGTGAACTGGTCTTTGTCGACGGGAGTCTTGGCGACATACTGATAGTTACGGTTGGGGAGACCGGTTTGGGGCAGGTTGGGTAGCGGCGAGAAGCTATCGGCCAGGTACTTGCTGGAAGCGCTAAGGCGATTGGCGGGAATGATGTTACCGGCAAACGGCGTGGACGTTACCGTGAATCCGGACCCGGAAGCGTTTGGCGTGCGCACGCGCGTGTTGGGGTCCTGCAGCGCCGTGGTGACGACGCTGAAGTTCCCCCCGCGCATCTCTGGCGTCATGGTGGTGAAGAAGTTCGGTACCGAACGGCGGGACTTGAAACCCTCGTAGTTGGCCATGAAGAAGACCCGATTCTTGCCGTTGAGGATTTTAGGTATCCAGACGGGACCCGACAGCGTGCCGCCGTACTGATTCTGACGGTAGGGGGCCTTAAGCGGCGCGGTCTGCGTGGGACTTTCGGGGTCCTTGAAGAAGTAGGGGCGGGCGTCGAGACGGTCGTTGCGGAGGAACTCGAACAAGGTGCCGTGGAACTGGTTGGACCCGCCTTTGGTGGAGACGTTGATTTGTCCGGCGCCGCGGCCGAATTCGGCCGGATAGATGCCGGTTTGCACTTTGAACTCCTGCAAGGCCTCGACCGAAGGGAGGACGATGTACAAGTTGAAGTTGATGTCGGTGTTGGTAATACCGTCGAGCGTGTAGTTACTCCAGGCGGAGCGGGCTCCGGCGATCGAGATTGTAAGATCGGAGCGTGAGCCGCCCTGGCGTCCGGCGGCTTGGGCCGCCTGATTGAAGCCGTAAGTTACGTTGGGACTCAGCGCGACAAGACTGAAGAAGTTACGGCCGTTGAGCGGCAGATCGGTGATACGTTTCTGCTCGATCACCGTGCCGACCGTGGCGTCTTCGGTGGTCAGAAGCGGCAGCGCGCTGGTAACCTCGACGACTTCGGAGACTTGGCCGACTTCAAGGGCGAAGTCGACGCGGGCGGTTTGCTGCACCTGCAGTTCGATGTTGGTGCGCGTGGCGAGCTTGAAACCGGCCCGTTCGGCCTTCACTTCATACATGCCGGGCACGAGGGCGGGGATGGTGTACTGGCCTTCGTCGTTGGTTGTGGCATTGCGGATGCCGTTGGTTGAAGTGTTACGCACCGTGATGGCTGCCTGGGCAACGGCGGCGCCCGTGGAATCGCGCACCTCGCCGGTTACGGTCCCCAGGGTTTGCGCGGGTAAATACGCGGCGCACAGTGCGGCTAAAACTGCGGCGGCAAGCATGGCCCGCACGAATCGCACGGCCATCTTGGGCCGGCGGATGGATGATGACATGAGTCCTCCCCGTAAAGCAATTCAACGCAAAAATGACGCAGGCCCCCTCGGACCCGAACGTGCTACGGAGTATACCCAGTGCGGTTTGCTAAGTCACCTATCTGGGGATAGGGTGTCGCTATAAGCCAAATATCTTTTCAGCATAAATCCGGCTGAGGCGCACGTTTTCGTTGAACGAACGATTAATCACCGTGTCGTCGTGATAGGCGAGCTCCACCACGACAAGCGGCTTCAATTTCAAACCGGCAAGAGTATTGGCGATCGCCGCATGATCGATGTCGCCGGCCTCAAACGCCTGCAGCGGCGCATCGCCTTTCTTGTTGCGCAGGTGAATCTCGGTCACCCGCGAGCCCGCCTCCCGCAGCAGTGCATTCGGGTCCATGCCCGATCGATGCGCGTGTTCAACGTCAATGCAGAGCGAGACAACTTTCGGGTCGGTATTGCGCAGGATATGCCGCCATTCACGAGCATTCTCCAACATCTCCGTCCGGTGGTGATGAATGCGAAGTTGAAAACCTTCGTTCGCCAGCGTCCCTCCGAGCCGGTTCAGTGCCTTTGCCTGAAACTCCAGTTCGGCGTCCGTTTTCTGCGCCTCTTTCGGCTTGGGATCGGGATTGTTGACGATAGCCCTGCACCGGAACTCCCTGCACAGTGAGCCGATCTCCAATGCACGCGCTGTTGTTTGGGCGGCGAGCGCGTCGTCGTGCATGCCGCCACCGGCATAGACCGAAGGCATGAGCAACTTGTGCTTGCGCGTCAGTGCAATCGTCTTCGCTGTCAGTGCCGGCGTGAAGAACCCATGGTTTAACTCGATGTTGCGGAAGCCTCCGAATGGCGCCGATTCGAACAACTCATCAATCATTTCACCCAGCGGCTTCTTTGCGCGGTTGGCCATGTTCTGCCAGATGTAACCTTCAAGCGATAGCCGCGAATCCTTCTGCGCGGCGTAGTTAGGCATGGCAGTGGCCAACGCGCCGATCGCCTGCCGGCGCGTAATCCCGGTAGTGGGCATGATTCCTCCTAGAGCAACTTGCGGGCGTAGGCGATCTGCGCCGCAACATCCTGCTTGATCTCGCCTTCCCTTTCGTACTCGAAAGCGATCAGGCCCTTGTAACCGAGCTTTTTCAACTCCGCCATCACTTGATCCACCTTCACCAGACCCGTGCCGAGCGGAACGTTGATTTCGCCTCCGGCCGCCTTGATGTCCTTGAGATGGATCACGCGTGTGACGGAAATCAGCTTGCGGACGGCGTCAAGCGTGTTGTACCCGCACGACACAATATGGCCGAGATCGAGCGTGCAGCCCATCGTCTTCGAACGGCCCTTCAGCGCGTTGAGAATATCCTCTGGGCTCTCATAGACAAACTTCTGTTTGAAGTAGTGGTTGTGGATGCCGAACGTCATCTTCTCCGCGGTCAGACGCTCGTCAGTGGCTTTCAACCATTCGCCCTCAGGATCACCGGAGATGTTCGACGCTCCTAGAATCTTGGCGAATCGAACAGCGTCGTCAAGGTCCTCTTGCTTCTTGATCGTCGGCGCGTAGTAGGAGACGCAGCGAATGCCGGCGTTATCGATCTTCTTCCGGAAACTCACAAAGCGCTCCACCGGAGGCTTCGAAAACGTCATGAACTCGCCGCGCGACATCTCAATTTCTTTGATCCGCAGTGTTGTCAACTGCTCGATCATGTCGTCGATCGAGAGCGCGTGATAGGTGTACGTTCCAATGCCCAGCCTCAATTTGGCGGCCGCCAAGAGCTCCCTAGCCGATACCGCGCCCGCCGCGAGGACCGTATGAAATCCGCGCCGGGTAATCAATTCCTCTCCTCGCTCATTGACGGCAAGGGCCTCGGCGTAACATCGGCATTCACCAATCCCAGCGCCCACCGGATCGCCTCGGTGTACATCGTTCGCACGGCCGGATTGTCCCAATTCTCCTCGACATGCCCAATCGTCGAATAGAACACCCGGCCCTTGCCGTGCATCTTGGCCCAGGCTACGGCGAAGTCACGATCCGCGCGATGGACCCGCGAGCCGGTCAGGTCCAGCTTCGATGAATCCAGCCGCAAAAGGACCCGCGTATTCTCCCGCGAGAAGTTTTTCACCTGATAAATCTCGTCCATCAACATGAACGAGGGTGGGAACGTGTTCATGCCCGGAAACTTTGGATCTTCGACGACCACGGGAGCGGAAAAAGTGTTCCACGGATGCTCATCAAACGTACCGCCCAGCATCTCCACGAACTCCGGCCACTTCACAAAGGTGATCGCCGCACTATGCACTCCAATGAAGCCCTTGCCGTCCTCTTTAATAAAGGACATCAGGTCGGCGCGTTGTTGCTCGTCCATCGCAAGATTGCCGCCGGTATAGAACAGCACGGCGTCAAAGCTGTTCAGGTTTCGCGCATTGTATTCGAGCTTCCGCTTAGTCAACGGCTCGGGGTCGGTACGCAGATGTGTGTCCCACATCCCGGTCTCTTTGCCCCAGCGCTCGATCGACGCCATCGCGTGTGAGATCGAGGCGTGGCGAAAGCCCTTTTCGTCGCCAATCACGAGCAATTGCTTACGCGGCGGCGGAGCTTGACCCGGCAACAAAACGGCAACCGAAAACGCCAGCGCGGCAAGTTTCATTGGCCGCCATCAGCCGGTTTGGCTGCCTCTTTGGGCGGCGCATGCACTTTCTTTTCGTCCATGCCCGCGTCGAAAACGAGGTTGAAAAAGCCCACCATCATCTCGTCCCAACTCTGATCGCCCCAAGTAACATCCTTTTTCGGATCGGGATTGAACTTGTTGTTCGGCGAGTTGTCAAAGTGGGCAGTACATTCGAAAACCGTCCCCTTGGGCAGGAAGAGGGGTTTTTCGAGGTTGTACCAAAGCTGCCAGGCGAAGCTATAGTGAGGCACGCTCAACAAGGTCTCGCGCCGGCCGTCGGGAAACCGCACGTGATAGATGAAGTCCTTGCCCCGCGCATGCATGTGGGGGTGAAGGCCATGCAGAACAACATCGGTGCCCAGTTCAAACTCAGCATCCACGCGATGATTGGGATCACCGGCGGGAATCTTGAATTTTCCGTTGGTCGCCGAAAACGTCATCACCCGCTTCGCCGGCGGCTGTTTCGCGAAGACGAGCCCCACGCGGGTCAGATCAGTCGACGCCTTGCCATCCGTCGTGTAGTGCACCTGCAGGATGATGTCCGAGCCTGCCTTCACCAACTTCGCCACCCCCGGTTCAAATGCCTCTGGTGGCTGGCCCGGCGCATAGCCGACCAGGAAGTCGCTGGGCAGCGCACTCATGTCTTCTTTCTCGTCCGCTTTTGGTTTCTCCGGAATAAAAGGGATTCCCGGCTTGATGTCTTTCATCCAAGCCGAGCCCGGTTCGCGCACGTAGGCGATGATGTGATGCACATGCGCGCGATCGCCCGGCCGCGCTTCGGCAAACTGCACCCACTTGTCGGTCTTGAAATTGGTCGGAACCAGCCAGTGCAGGTATTCAATCGTTCCCGACGCCGGAATTTGGTAAGGCTCGGGCAACTGAAAAATGACGTCCGGCTTGGGAATCCCCCAACCGTCGGTAAACGTCACCGGCGCGGGCATATCCTTCGCGTCGCCTTCGGGAGCACCCGCAGCCACCCATGCCGCGATGATATCGATTTCCCCCTGCGACAGCGAGCGGTCGTTTGAGAACTTCCCAATGTGCCGGTCGGCATGCCAGGGCGGCATCGTCTTGCGAACCACGGCATTTTTGATGGCCGCCGCCCATGGGCGGGCGTCTTTGTACGTGAGGAGCGAAAACGGTCCAATCTCCCCCGGACGATGGCATTCCTGGCAGCGCTTCTGCAAAATCGGCGCTACATCCTTCGTGAACGTTGGCTTTTGCGCGGAGAGCAAAGGGAGGGCACAGCACAGAATTGCAAGGTAAGTCTTCATCAATTGCGTCTCCTCGTAGGCATCTAGGATTTCACGGTCATGTGATCGGGATCCCAGTGCACGATCTTCTTCTCAAAGTAGCTCACGTTGGAAAGAAGCGCGGGACCGGCGGCGCGGAGACCAAAGACGGCGTCTTCAATCACCGGCCGCCGCTTGCGCACTGCGTCGAAGAAATTCAGGTGGTGGGCATACTGTTCGGTGTAGCCGGAAGGAAAAGCCCACATCTGCTCCTCGAGATTGCTTTGCATGGCGTCGGGCGATAGGGTGTCGGCGGCGGGATACTTCTTCCTGTAGCCGCGCAGAAACTCTTCGGCGGTGGCTTTGCTGAATGTAGAAGCCGTCTGCCCTGGCGCGTTGCTTCGAGGCTTCTTGGTCATCGTGATGGTGCCGCGCACCGTCACATTGAGCACGCCGTCGGTGCCAATGAATCGGAACCCGCTCGTGTCGCCGCCGCCGGCGAGAAAATTCACGCGGAGGCTCACATTGAACGCCGGATGCGCCTTGGTTTCCGGATACTCGAAGAAGCCCATCAGCAGGTCCGGCACGTCGCGCCCGTCTTTCCAATAGTGCAAGCCGCCGCTGCTCATAATCCGGTTGGGCCCGGTGGACTCCATCACATAATGAATGCCCGTGAATAGGTGAACAAATAAATCGCCCGCAACGCCGCTGCCGTAGTCCTGATAGTTCCGCCATCGAAAAATGCGCACGGGATCGAACTCATGTTTCGGTGCCGAACCCAGGAACCGGTCCCAATCGATATTGGCCGGCGTTGCGTCCGGCGGAATCGAATATTGCCAGGCTCCCTGCGCCGAATTGCGATCCCAGTACGACTCGATCATGTGCACTTTGCCGATAGCGCCGCTCTTCACGATTTCGCGAGCCTTGGCATACAGAATCGAACTCGCCAACTGGCTGCCCACCTGCAAAATGCGCCCGGTCTCTTTTTGCGCGCGGATGATGCCCGCGCCCTCTTCGACGACACGCACCATCGGCTTCTGGCAATAGACGTCTTTCCCTGCCCTCATCGCTTCGGTGGCAATCGTGGCATGCCAATGGTCGGGGGTGGCGACAATGACCGCGTCCACATCTGGCCGGCTCAGAATCTGGCGATAGTCGCGCGAGGTGAAAACTCCGGCGCCGTGATACTCCTTGGCACGTGTCAGGCGCCCCTCATAGACATCGCTCACGGCAATGATCTTGACGCCCGGTATCGACGCCGCCGTTTGCACATCGAGCTGCCCCATGATGCCGTAGCCGATGCACGCCACGTTAATTTGATCGTTGGCGCCGCGCGCCGGAATCTGGGCCGCTACGGGCAGCAGCGAAGCGGTCGCGGTGGATTGGAGGAATGTGCGTCTGATCATGATCTAGAAAGTAGGCGAAGAAGCGTAAGAGGATCAGGCTAGCATTCACGGAGCGCGAAATCGCCTATCTGCGGATAGGGTGGCCGGGGCATGAATTATCCGTCCAGCGGCGCGCGGATCGTAACAGCAGTACCGGCGCCGGGCTGGCTCGTCAGTTCCAGCGATCCCCCCATTTGCTCCATGCGTTCCCGCATACCGACGATGCCAAAGTGTCCCAGCGCCGTCAGATTATCCGCGGGCGGAGAGAATCCGCAGCCGTCGTCCTTGACTTCAATCGCAATCGCCTCAGGTTCCGCGCGCACTTGAACCCGCACCGATCTAGGCCCACCGTGAACAATGGCGTTGCGAATCGCCTCCCGCGTCACCAGGAGCAATGCGCGGTTTGTGAAGTCGGCCAACGGGCCCGGTTCACCCGACACCTCGAGGGTCACAGGAATGCCTCGTTCAGCGCTGACCGATCGGACGAGCTCTTCCAACGCGCCGGTCAATCCGTGTTCGAACGAGTCGAAACGAAGGTCCGTCAATGCCTGCCGGGCTTCGTCCAGGGTCAGACGCAGGTGAATGCGCGCGTTGTCCAGGCACTCCATCATCTGATCCTGATCCGATTGGGCCGATCCCACGGCGGCCTCGAGTAATGTCGATACGCCCACGCACCCTTGCACGACCGTGTCGTGCATTTCTCGGGCGATACGCGCCCGCTCGGCGAGGCGCAAATGGTAGCGCTCGCGCGCGCGTCGCTCCCGCAACAGAAACACACCGGCCACACAAGCACCCACCGCCGCCATCGCCAGCACGTAGAACCACCCAGTCTGGTAGAAGTGCGGAGTGATCAACAGACTCACGTTGGCCGACGATGAACTGTCGCCCGATGAGTCATCGCGAGCGATGACTTGAAACCGGTAACGCCCGGGCGGAAGGTTATCATACGAAGCTGCACGCAGGCCCGACACGGGCACCCATGCTCCGTCGAAGTTGTCGAGTTTGTAGCTAAAGGTGACGCTTTCGGGCGACGACAATGTACAGCTGGTGAACTCGAACCGAACGCGTTGCCGGCCGGGGCCAAGAACAATTTCGCTCGCGATGGGCACGGTTTTGTCGTCCACCAGGACACCCTCAATTCGAACGGGTGTGTGCCGCAGAACGCGCGGACGCTGCGGCCTAAAGTGAATCGCACCCTTCACTCCCGCGAACCACAGCTCGCCATTCTTCGCCGCGCATCCCGCCGGTTGCACTCCACCATTCATCTGCGTCGACTCAAGTCCGCCGCCCACCCGGTGGGCCAGTACGACTCCCGCATCGAGGTGGCCTTCGGCCGCCGCGTTCAAATCGGCGAGCATCGCCGAGGACAACCCTAATGGACCGCTCATCCAGAGCCTTCCATCGCCGCCGCCGAGTATCTGGAAAATTGAGTTGCTCAACAGACCATCTTTGGTCGTCAGCCTGCGCACCTGGCCATCGCGCACACGAATCAATCCCCCGCCCCGTGCGCCCAGCCACAGCGTGTTCGACGGATCGCGATAAATCGTCCAGATCCGGTCGCGTCCCACCGCATCAAACGCCGCATCTTTTACAAACCTACCCTCGCGAATCCGGTTCAGCCCACGGTCGGTTCCCACCAGGAGATCGCCGTTGTGGTCCTCGGCAATCGACCTCACCCATCCATAGGAGAGTCCGTCCTCGATGTAATAGTTCCGGATGCTGGAACCATCCCATCGTCCAATGCCGCTCGTGGTACCGATCCAGATCGAGTCATCGGGCCCGGCGTGAAAAAACTGAATACCGTTGTTGCGAAGTCCTTCGGCCATCGTGATTCGTTGCGCCCGTCCACGGGCCAGGCGTACGGCCCCTTGATTATCGGTGCCGAACCATTGTGCCCCTCGCCCGTCTTCGTAGACACCAAGAATGCGCAGCGTATCGGCCGGCGGCGGTAGTCGAAACCTCTGCGCAGCGCCGTCACGATATTGATATATCTCGCCGGTCACTGTCGTCAGCCACACGGAGCCATCGTCGCTGCAGTAGGTGGTCAAGACGTTCTCATTGGAAAGGCCGTCCTCGCGGTGCAGAATTTCGACATCCGGTTCCGTTAAGCGAACCAGTCCGTCGGCGGTACCCAACCAAAGGGCGTGCTCACGATCTTCGAGGATCGCCAGTACGCTTAGGTCCGGAAGTGTCGCGGGAAGTCGAACGGCGATGGATTGCCCATTGCGCACCATGTAGACGCCATCGCCCAGAGTCCCGATCCAGACGTTTCCGGCGTGGTCTTCACTCAGGGCCCCAATCGCGTTCGTGCGCATGAGGGAGAAATCGACTGCCTTCCTGCCCACCGCGCGCAAACCCTGATTTGTGGCCAACCAGAGCGACCTGTCGCGCATCTCACGAATGCGGAACACCTCCTCGCTTTCCCTGGTTTCGGGCGATAGCCGCAGGTGTCCCTTTTCGAATTGAGCGATGCCCACCTGTCCGCCGGCGTACAGGCCGTTTGAGGCCGATTCCCACAACGTGAAGAACGCGCGATTCCGCGGCCCCAGCTCTCGATCCCTTCGCACGAAGCGCTCCCCTTCGCGCCGGAACAAACCGCTATTGGTCGCCACCCATAGCGCGCCGGCCCTGTCTTCAAGCACCGGCCCGACAAACTCGCTTTCCAACCCGTTCCGGATGCCATATACGCTGAATCGGCCTTCCTTGTGTTGCACCAAGCCGCCGCCATCGGTACCCGCCCACAATGATCCGTCGCGCCCCACGGCAAGCGAGCGAATGTTGTCGTCGCGGAGTGCCGGCGTGTTGAAGCGAGTGAAAACGACGAAGCGAACGCCATCGAATCGTGCCAGGCCGCTCGGCGTGCCAATCCACAGATATCCATCCGGCGTTTGCGCAAGTGCCCGTACACGGTTCTCGGGAAGTCCCTCCTGCGTGCGCCAGATGCGGCTTACGTAGTAGGTTTTCTGCGGCTGCGCGAGAACGGCCTGACCCAATGCAAATAGCATGAAGGCGCATTGCGCGAACGCTCGCAGTTGCGCCGCCCGGCTTCTCCACACGCGATGCATTCCGTCTTTACCGCGCAAGATTGGCATTATACAATCGGGTCCCAGGCCGATTCATGCAAAGCGCATTTGACCGCCCGCATCAACCCGCTGCCGACGCCAGGCAAGCCGATCCAGCGTGTATCCGCGTGTTAATCGCCGACGACCACCCAGTCGTCTCGATGGGAATTGCCGGAATCATCAATACGCAGCCGGACATGAGTGTGGTGGGTCAGGCGAAAACAGGCAAGGAGGCGGTGTTACTGGCGCGCCAGCATTCGCCCGACGTCATTCTTATGGATCTGCGGATGCCGGAAATGACCGGCGTCGATGCGATTGAAGCCATCATGCGCGAGAAGCCGGCCAGCGCCGTGATTGTACTCACCACGTATCAGGGCGATGAAGACATCCGCAAGGCTCTCGCCGCGGGTGCTCGCGCCTACGTACTCAAAGGCATGTCGCACCTCAAACTTCTGGAGGCGATCCGCAGCGTCCATGCAGGCGAACGCTACATCCCTCGCAGCATTCTGAATCACGTGCCCGCTAAGTTGAGCAAGCCCGCACTGAGCCCGCGCGAGGTCGACATCTTGCGCCTCGTCGTCAAAGGCATGAACAACCAGGAGATCGCCGCCGCCCTCAACATCACCCGGGGCACCGTGAAATGGCACGTCAATATTATTCTCCGGCGGCTCAATGTGAGTGACCGCACGCAAGCCGTCGTGGTCGCACTCCAGCGCGGCATTATTGAGATTTGATCAGGCGGTGGCCGCGAATGTCCGTTTTTTCCAATACCCGGCAAACAAGAAGAACATAAATTGAGCTATGCGATTTCTTCTCCTACTCACCGCCGCCACACTCGCCTCGGCCCAAACCGAAGTTTCTTCGCTCGGCTGGCTCGCCGGATGTTGGGAAATGCGTCCCGCCCCGGGCATTTTGATTGAGGAACATTGGACGAAACCCGCAGGGGGGACCCTGCTCGGCATGGGCCGGACCATTAAAGGCAGCAGGACGGTCTTCACCGAATTTTTCCGTATCTCCATCGAGAACGGAAAGCTCACCTACACCGCGCGCATCGGCACGAAGGGAGTCACCGAGTTTCCTTTGCTCAAAATGTCCACCGCCGAAATCACCTTTGAGAATCCCACGCATGACTTTCCCCAGCGCGTCATCTATCGCAAAAATGGCGAGAACATCACGGCCCGCATCGAAGGCATGGACAAAGGGAAGGAACGGCACGAGGATTTCCCTTACACGCGTGCGAAGTGCGAATAGAGCGGGGGCCCCGCCGAGGGTACTGGGAAAGTAGCGCCTCGCGCCCAAATCTGCTTTAATAACAAGAGTGCGGCCCGTTACGGGACCGTCACGAAGGATTCCCCCCATGAGTCATGCGTTGCTGGCGAAAGCCACTGAGAAATTACTGCGCAAGGACATCCCGGCGTTTCGGATCGGCGATACCATTCGCGTGCAAGTGAAGATTAGAGAAGGCGAAAAAGAGCGTCTGCAGGCCTTTGAAGGCACTGTCATTGCGGAAAACCGCAGCGGTGTCACGAAGACCATCACGGTTCGCAAGATTAGCTTTGGCACTGGTGTCGAGCGCATCTTCCCGGTCAATTCACCGGTCGTCGATAGGATTGAAATCGTCCGCACAGGAAAAGTTCGTCGCGCCAAGTTGTACTACCTGCGCAACCTGCGCGGCAAAGCCGCACGCCTCCGCGAACGCGAGTAAGTCATTGGGCAATCGGGCTGCACGGAACATCCTTTCCGGCAATCAACGGTTCCGCTGCACCTCCCTTTACGAACGCAAAGCGCGCCTTCAAGGATTTTCGATCGTGGCCGGCCTCGATGAAGCCGGCCGCGGTTGTTTGTTCGGCGCCGTGTACGCGGCCGCAGTCATCCTTCCCTGTCCGACGCCCATACGCGGCTTGAATGACAGCAAGCAGCTTACGCCAGAGGTGCGCGAAACGCTTGCGGCCCGCATTCGCGAACGGGCAGTTGCCTATGCGGTCAGCACCGCATCGGCGGAAGAGATTGACCGCATCAATATCTATCAGGCCTCGCGGTTGGCAATGAAACGCGCGCTGGAGGCCCTCGCCGTCGCGCCGGCTTACCTGCTCGTCGATGCCCTGAAACTCGACACGCTCATTCCCCAACTGCCGCTGATTCACGGGGACGCCCGTAGCATTTCCATTGCAGCCGCGTCCATCCTAGCCAAAACCGAACGCGATCGTGCCATGCTCGAATGGGACCGCCGATTTCCCGAGTACGGGCTCTCCCGGCACAAAGGTTACGGAACTCCAGAGCATTTACGGGCACTGGCGCAACACGGTCCGACGCCACATCATCGCATGACCTACGAACCCGTCCAGCGTTACGCACCGGCCGCCACGATATCAGCCGCCCTCTCCATTCAGGAGGTCCTGTGGTAGGTACCGGCGTCGCCCCCACGCACTGGCATCATGTGCTGGGCCGGTTATTGTTTGCCATCTTCCTGTGTGAGCTGGGAATTTTCCTCATCGTGTATCCGTGGCTGGACGCTTGGTCCATCAACCGTTTCGCCACCTTCGCTGGAGACAGCCTGGCTACGGCAACGTTTGCCGATTTCTGGCGGCGGATGTGGATCAGCCCATACTTCCGCGGCGCCATCAGCGGACTCGGCGTAGTCAACATTTATATCTCGTTACTCGAAGTGGTCTCCATGCGACGGCGCCGCGTGGACATCCCCGACACCGATGCCGCCGAGGATTGCTCCGGTGATCCGGTAGAATAGAAATCGAGGCGCCTCGGCGCGCACTGGAATTCACCCACATGTCAGCCTCTCAACCCCCTGTTGCCGAGCCGGCCGCACCCGCCAAGATCCGTAAGCAGGAGCCACCGCGCGGCACCATCGCCGAATGGACCGTCACCATTCTCTTGCTGCTGTTTGGAACAACCACGCTCGTCCAGGCGTTTGTCATTCCGACAGGCTCAATGGAAGACACGCTTCTCATTGGCGATCACCTGCTGGTAGACAAGTTGGCCTACGCGCCACCCGGCCCCATCAGCAAGTACGTGCTGCCATATGAGGAGGTGAAGCGCGGCGACATTATCGTGTTCCGCTATCCCGTCGATATCAAGCAGACGTTCGTGAAGCGCATCGTAGGCGTTCCAGGCGATCGCCTGCGCGTGGAAAAAAAGCAAGTCTACCTGAATGGCAAGGCAATCAACGAACCGTACAAGTATCACAAGACGGAATACTTTGATTCTTATCGCGACAACTTCCCCAGCGAGCCAAACGTCCGGCTCTACGATCCGGCGCAGAAAATGCTCGAAGAGAATGTCGTAAACGGCGAAGTCGTTGTTCCGCCCGGGCATTACTTCGCCATGGGCGACAACCGCGACTCCTCGCTCGATTCCCGCTATTGGGGTTTCGTACCGCGCGAGAATATCATCGGCAAACCGCTGGTCATTTATTGGTCCTACGACGCGCCGACCGACCGTCTTGCCAGCCCCAACATTGGCCTCGATCACCTGCTCGACATCGCCACCAACTTCTTCTCGAAGACTCGTTGGAAGCGCACGGCGATGCTGATTCACGGCTACCCGACGCAGTAGAGGGAGGGACTGATGAAAGCGAAGTCCAAGACAAGCGCTTCTAAAACGCCCCGTACCGCTATCGCGATTTCGATCGGCGAGTGGACCACAACATTCCTCATCTTTGTCTATGCGACGACGCTGTGCGCGCAGCCGTTCGTCATTCCCAGCGGGTCCATGGAGGATTCGCTGCTGGTCGGCGATCATGTGCTGGTCGACAAGATTACATACGCTCCCAAGGGAACCTGGAGCCAGTACCTGCTGCCTTACCGCGATCCGCAGCAGGGCGACATTGTGGTGTTCAAGCATCCGTTGTCCCCCACCGGCGACCCGCTGGTGAAACGCTTGATCGGCGTGCCGGGTGATCGCATTCGCATCGAAGCAAAGCAGGTTTATCGTAACAGTGTGAAGATCGATGAACCCTTCAAGCGCACAAAGAGCGGTTACCTCGACTCCTACCGCGACTTCTGGCCACCCAAAGGCGGTTCGGCCGAAGCGCTCCAGACAGCGGGAACCCGGTTGCCGGACCGCCTGCTCAAGTTGCTCGATGAGAACGTGCACGACGGAGAGTTGGTGGTTCCCGAAGGCAGTCTCTTCGTGATGGGCGACAACCGAGACAACAGCTCCGACTGCCGCTATTGGGGGCTTGTGCCCCGAGAGAATGTGATCGGCACGCCCGTTCTCATCTGGTGGTCCTTCGATGGTGATGGCGCGGGCATGAGCGATCGAAATCTCAATCTCGGCCACTACGTCGACGTCGCCGCCAACTTCTTTTCGAAAACCCGCTGGGATCGCACCTTCCGAATCGTGCGCCGCCAAGCGAAGAGTTAGGTCCGTCCTTCACCCACATGTCCAAATCCCATCTCCACGGCCTCATCCTCGCCGGTGGCCGCGGCACCCGCTTCTGGCCACGCAGCCGCACACAAGCGCCCAAGCAGCTCCTTAGCTTCCTGGGCGAGCAATCGCTCATCCAAGAAACGGTTGACCGCCTGGCGCCGATGATCCCGGTGGAAAATATCTGGGTCCTCACAAACAGTCATCTGGAAAAGGAAATTCGCCGCCAACTTCCGGGTGTGCCCAAGGAGCAGATCATCGCCGAGCCTGCGCAGCGCAATACGGCGCCATGCCTCGGCTTGGCCGCGCAGGTGCTGTTTGAGCGCGATCCTGATGCGGTCCTGGGTGTCTTTCCCGCCGATCATCACATCGGCCGACCCGTGCGCTTCCGCCAATGGATGAAGCCCGCGTTCAAGGCGGCGGCAGCGGGCAAACTAGTGACTTTGGGCATCGCGCCTCGCTGGGCGGAGACCGGGTACGGGTACCTCGAATTCCCCAAAGGCATCGCCCCTGGTCACGCCCAGCCGGTTACCCTGCGGCGCTTCCGCGAAAAGCCGGATCTCAAGACCGCGCAGAAATTCATCAAAGCCGGGAACTACTTCTGGAATGCGGGCATCTTCTTCTGGCGAGCCGGTGCGTTTCTGAACGCGATGCGCCAGCATCTTCCTAAGTCCGCCGCGCTTCTCGCCGCCCTACCTCGCTTCGGTGAACGTGGCTTCGCCTCGCGTCTTGCCGAGGCGTATCCGCTCTGCGAGAACATCTCGGTGGATTACGGCATCATGGAAAAATCGGACAATGTAGTCGGCCTCGCCACTGACGATTTTGGTTGGAACGATCTTGGGAGCTGGAACGCTGTTTACGAACTTCTGGCCCGCGACGCCGCGGGCAATGCCAGCCGCAGTCCCATGATCAGCGACGGTGCGCGCGGCAACTATGTTGAGGCACCCGGCAAGCTGGTAGCCCTCGTTGGCGTGGACGACCTCGTAGTAGTCGATACGCCCGACGCCCTGTTGGTCGTTCATCGTTCGCAGGCGCAGCGCGTCGGACAACTGGTGAAACAGCTTGAAGCGAGCGGCCGCCACGAACTGCTGTAGATTCTCCGGCTAGTTGCCCCAGCGTTTGAATACGCGGCTCAGAATCCGGCACGCCTTGTCGATCTCGCTCTCGGAGATGATGAACGGCGGCAGGAATCGCAGCACAACTTCGTGCGTACAGTTGATGAGCAAGCCTTCCTTCATGCATTCGGTGACGAGTTCCTTGCCCGGCCGGTCGAGTTCGACACCGATCATCAAGCCGCGCACGCGCACCTCTTTGATGAAAGAGTAGCGGCTCTTCAACGATTCCAGCTTGTGACGAAAATATTCGCCGCGCTCGCGTACCTGGGGCAACAAGTCCTCCATCACGTCCATGAACTCAAGCGCGACACGCGTCGCAAGCGGCCCACCGCCGAACGTTGTCCCATGCATCCCCGCCGGCAGCGTCGCCGCGGCCCGCTCGTTGCAGATAACGAACCCGATGGGAATGCCGCAGCCGATGGGCTTGGCCGACGTGAGGATGTCGGGCATAACCACCGGATTCAGACCCTGATAGGCAAACCACGTACCCATGCGGCCCACGCCGCACTGGATCTCATCGAACACCAACATCGCATCGTGCCGGTCGGCAAGTTCCCGGGCCTTGCGCAACATGTCCTCGGAGACCGGATAGACTCCGCCTTCGCCCTGCACGGGTTCCATCACGATGCCCGCTGTGCGTTCGCTCACCGCCGCTTCGAGTGCGGCCACATCGTTCAGCGGTACGAACTTTACGCCGGGCATCAATGGCCCAAACGGCTTCCGATATTTCGGCTGGCCGGTGATCGACAGTGCGCCAATCGTGCGGCCATGGAACGAGTTTTCGAGCGCCACGATCTCGTACTTGTCCGGATGAATGGTCTGCCCGTGCGCGCGAATCATCTTCACCGCGCCTTCCATCGCCTCCGCGCCCGAGTTGCAGAAAAATGTCCGCTGCAACCCCGACACCTGTGACAAGCGCTCCGCCAGGCGGCCCTGGTACTCGTGGTAATACAGATTCGAGATGTGAATCATCAGCCCCGCCTGTTCGCGCAAAACACGCAGAAGCCGCGGATGCGCATGCCCCAGCGCATTCACACCAATGCCCGACAACAGGTCAAGGTAACGGTTCCCGTCCGGATCGTACACCCACGCCCCGCGGCCGCGCGCCAACACGAGCGGATAGCGCCCATAGTTCTGCAGCACGTACTGCTTCTCGCGCGCGATCACCTGTTCGGCGAAGCTAAGCGGAGTTGCGGCGGTTTCCGGTGGCGCCTCGGCGACCGGCGTATCAACAGGGATCATCTTATAAGTATGCATTCCAGTGCATAAAAATGCAAAGTGTCAGAGCGAGAATTCCTGGCGGATCTTCAGCCCGATTTCCGGATCGAGCATGGGAGCCGTCGCCAACTGTACCGCCTGCGCGCCAATTGCCAAGCGGTTCTGAACGTCGTGAATATCCATGACGCCGCCGACGCCAATGAGCCGCAGCGGGGAGTTCTGCTTCGTGATGATCTCATGCAGCATGTGCATCTCCTGGCAACAGCGTTTCGAAATCGCCGCCCCGCCGATGCCGCGGCGCAACCCGCCAAACTCGCCGCGGACCACTGCCGTTATCGAGTTTGCCGAGCTTAGCCCGTCGACATACGGACTGACGGCTTCAACCAGCGCATCGGCTTGCTCGGGATGTGGAAAGAGCCCCACCTTCAAAGCCAGCGGCAATTGAGGCACACGCGCCCGCAACTCCGCGGCAATTACGGACGACGCGCGGGGATCGAGATAGAGGTCCGCCTCTTGCGTACACACGTTCGGGCAAGATAGGTTGGCTTCCACGACCTGCGCTCCCGACTCGGCCGCCCACGCGGCGCACTGGGCGAAATCGCGGGCAAGGTCTTCGATCGTCCATTCCGGCTCGGGCGATGCGACAACAGAAACAACAAGCACCTGCCCTTTCGCCATTCCGCGCCGCGCGCGCTCCACGTCGGCCCGCCATACGTCGGGCGCCCGCGAGGGCATCCCGAATGAAATCGCCCAGGTGTGTGGATTCGCCATCTGCGGGTCGGCGTCGATCGCCGTGCCTTCCTGCATCAGGGCAGTCGCCGACACAGGCAGTAAGTTCGGCGGCGCATAGCTCGCACGCTCGCGTGACCGAACGGTCTTATAGACGAGCACATCAAACCCGAGGCGCGCATAGTAGAGAATCCAGCGGCTGTTCAGCAGCGGTCCCGCTGGAATTCCAAGAGGCGAATTAACCGGTATTCCCAAAAACTGCCAGTCGCCCGGACAGGACGGAACTTCAACGTCAGGCAATGCATCTGGCGCATGCGCGTAATTCCAGTCGTAGCTTTGCGTGATGTCGTAGCGCGGCAACATTAGGCTTCTACCTGAATCGGATTGCGCAGCTTGCGTTCCCATAGTTGAAACTCATCGAGCGTCTGGAACAGCACGAACGCCGTGCGCTCAAAGTAGCGGTCGCCACGCTTCAATGGCGTTCTGCGTTGCGCGATCATCTGACGGTACCAATACTTGCCGTTGTTGGCCCCGTCGGCGATCTGCGTATTGGCGCCGTTCTCAGTCGTGGCTTTGTAACCCAATACGACCGCACCGAAGCCATACTGCTTCTCGGGATTCCAGAACGCAACCCAGGGAATATCCTTCGCCAGTGGCGCCTCTGCCAGCACCGGCTTTGCCTCATCGAAAGTGTGAAGATGACCAGGCCAAGCGACGTGGGTGAAGTACTCATCCATCGTCATCTCCTGGCCGCGCAGCCAGTAGATGTCAATCGGCTTCACGATCTCGAGCGTGGCTTCAAATTCAAAGTACGGAACCGCCGGGTAGAAGCGATAGAGGCAATCGATGGCAATCTCCGGGTACAACTCATGCGAGCCCTGGCGGCGGAAAAACACGGCGCCGTCCACCATCCTCCGGCTATGCTGCTGTACCGGATGCCACATCGCGATGCTCGTATATCCCCGCGCGCCGTCGCGTTGAAAACTCGGCGCCCAGTGCATTCGATTCGGGGTGCGTAGCAAGGTCACACCCGCGGGCTTGTAGGTGAGCCCGCGAAGGGTCCCGCTATCTTCCACCGCGGCGCCCTTCACCCGCATGTCGAGATTCGCCATGAAGTAAGAATTTTCCGCCAGGAAACCAACCTCACTCGTCGCCGTCACGCGAACCGCTTCGCTCGCAGGCAGGGCGTCGAGTGCGATGGCTTTCTTTTCACCAGCACCCAGCGTCACATAGACCACATGTTCCTCACCAGCCACGACAACGCGAACAGGCTCATTCACCCGCGGAATGCCGGCTGGTTCGGTAAAGGTCACCCCGCGGCCTCGCCGGGTAGAATGTCGACCCCGATGGGGTCGTGATCCGACAGCGGAGGCTTGCGTCCCTTATTCACGTCGTTGAGCACCACAGGTTCACCGAGTGCGATGCCCCGCGTGGCAAACCAATCGATCTTCAACGGACACCCGCCGCCATGTTCGCGCAGCGCCCAGCGGATAAAGTCGAAACACCATAAAGGTACCCACTCCGCCAGTGAACCAAACGCACGCATGTCGTCGACGTGATAGTAAATCGTGTGGCCCGCATGAACATTCGAACGGTCATGCTCATAGCCGCGCGCCCGCAGCAGCGCAAACAATTCCCGCTCAAACCAACGGTCCGGATGCAGAAAGTGATTGCGAATCACGCGGCCGGGGCCCATGAACACGCGCAGCCAGTAGCCGCAGATCGCACGAAAGGCGGTCGACGAATCGAACGTGGTCGTATTCCAATCACCGCCCAACACCGAGGGTCCATCGGCGGGCATCGCATCCAGCACCGCGCGCATCTGTACGGCGCGATGGCGTTGCGTGGACTGCGCGTCCAGGTGCACGCTCGCCACGGGCAAACGAAAGTTTGGAAACTCAATCTCAGCGAGCAATGCGGTCTGCCGCCCCAGCCGCTTCTCACGCGAGGCCATCTTGTCGATGCCATTGGTCAGATGAACCGCGCGCGTCGCGGTGATCGGATAGCGCGACAGAATCGCGTTGCCATGCAATCCGAGGTCGTTCTCGCCATCCACTTCGCGTTCCGTTCCCGAACCCTTCACCAGACTCAGGTAGCAGGGCACGAAGGCATAGTTCATGCCAAGTTCGCGCGCCATGGTTTGCGCCACATCGACATTGCCGCTGCGGGCCATGCCGACATCCGCCTCGGTGAGCAGCAGCACATCGGCCTCGCGGAGCCATTCGTGATTTCGCAACACTTCCAACTGCCCGGCCAACTCTTTGCCGCGTTCGATGTTCCAAGCGGCAATGCGATAGGCAGGCTTAGGCGGCGCGGAATGTCCGAAATCTCTAGTCTCAACCGTCTCGAGTACGCGCGTGACGACGTCACCCACCTCGCGATAGTCGGCGCGAGCATGAAGTTCGGCCAGCGAACGGCAGGTGATCCACGAGGCAAATCGCGGCTTGAGGCGCTCGCGAATAAGCGAGGGAATATCTTCCAGAATTACTGACGTCAAGCTACTAGTTTAACGGCTACGACGGCAGCTTCGAACTGCCCATCAGATAAGCGTCAACCGCGCGCGCCGCCTTGCGGCCCTCGGCAATGGCCCACACCACAAGCGACTGCCCGCGGCGCATGTCGCCTGCCGCAAATACACCCGGCACGCTCGACATGTAGTTTTCATCGCACTTTACGTTGCCGCGCTGATCGAGATCCACGCCAAGCTGATCGATCATGCCGTTGCGCACCGGTCCGAGGAATCCCATAGCCAAGAGAATCAGATCGACCTCAAGGGAAAATTCCGTTCCCGGAATCGGCTCAAACTTCGGCGCGGGTCCCACCTTCACGGCATGGAGCCGCTTCAGATTACCGTTCTCATCGCCCTCAAGGCGCGTCGTGTTCACCGCCCAGCCCCGCTCGCCGCCTTCTTCATGCGAGCTCTCTTGACGCAACATCAGCGGCCACAGCGGCCATGGCGTTGTCGCCGCGCGGTCCGGCGGAGGCATCGGCATGATCTCAAACTGATGAATGCTAGCTGCCTTCTGGCGGTGCGACGTACCCAAACAATCGGCGCCGGTGTCGCCACCGCCAATGATGACCACATTCTTTCCGGTCGCCAGAATCTGGTTCTCGATCGTATCGCCCGCGTTCTTCTTGTTCTGTAGCGGTAGAAACTCCATGGCGAAATAAACGCCCTTTAGTTCCCTGCCCGGCACGTTCAAATCGCGCGGCCACTCCGCGCCGCCGGCCAGCATCATCGCATCGTACTCGCTGAGCAGATCTTTCACCGGAACGTTGCCGCCCACATTGGCGCGCACGCGGAACTCCACACCCTCGCTCGTCATCTGATCGATGCGCCGGTCGATGTGGTGTTTCTCCATCTTGAAATCGGGGATGCCGTAACGAAGCAGCCCGCCCAGGCGGTCGGACTTTTCAAGCACCGTCACCCAATGGCCCGCGCGGTTCAATTGCTGCGCCGCGGCCAGCCCGGCGGGTCCGCTCCCCACCACCGCCACGCGCTTGCCCGTGCGATGCGCCGGCGGCTCGGGCTTGATCCAGCCCTTCTCCCATGCATGATCGATAATCGTCCGTTCGATCACCTTGATTGCAACCGGAGGTTCGTTGATGCCCAACACGCAAGCCGCTTCGCAAGGTGCCGGACAGATGCGTCCGGTGAACTCGGGAAAATTATTCGTCGAATGCAGCACCCGAATCGCCTGTTCCCAACGGTCGCGATAGACGTAATCGTTCCAGTCGGGAATGATGTTGTTCAACGGACAACCCGTGTGGCAAAACGGCACCCCGCAGTCCATGCAGCGCGCGCCCTGCGTGCGCACCTTTTCATCCTCGAACGGCTGATAGATTTCGAAGTAGTCGTTGATGCGTTCGGCGACAGGCCTCCGCCCGGGAAGCTCGCGCGCATATTCCATGAATCCGGTGTCTTTACCCATCGTTTGAATCCCCTTGCGGCTACTTGCGCGTGGCTCCCACAGGTTCAACCGAAGCGCCACTGCTGATCGC
>JBDTVQ010000006.1:0-44914 GCA_040007195.1 Acidobacteriota bacterium
TTCGCATGAGTTGCTTTATCGCTTCAAATCAAAATCGCGTCTATGGGGCACTTGAAAGCGCCTTTGGAACCGCGGCAACGGTTGATGGATCTGACCGGTTACCGCTAAGCGCCTTCCGTCTCAGGCAGCTGCGCGTCATAAGTAACCGCAATGATAAGACGGGCAGTAGAACGTATCCCGGTGCTCCTTCCAATGGTCGAGAGAGCGCGGCATTGCAGGTTGGATGCTATCTGACGGAGTGGGATACTGAGACTGGTTATCCACCATTGCACGACCTGATGCAGTCCGTTACAGGAGGCGCTGTGCGGGTTTGCGCTGCGAATGTGGTTCAGGCGATTACTGGAGGACAGACAATAAGTACCGTGCAGCCGCATGGGCTGAGCTCTGGGCAAGGCATTTCGTCTGGAGGCGAGATTCGATTTGTGGATGCGATCTTGGATAGCAGCACGGTTGCACTCAACGCTCCGTTTGCTGGTCCTATCGAAATTGGACAAGCTGTCGGCCGCACGGTGACGTATACACTCGGCGATGATTTAAAATCGCTCACGGCGTATGACTACTGGGATCCACAGAGCGCGGTTCAACGCGCTGTTGCGGGGGTAGTGTTCAATGAGCTTCGGGTAAACATTAACGGCGACTATCATGAAATGGCATTTTCCGGTGAGGGCCGAACATTCTTCGATTCGTCGACGTTTGTTGGCGGCATCGCTGGACTGACCGAGTACCCCCCGGAGCCGATTGTGGATCAATATTCAGTGAGCCTGATCCCGGGTACGCTTGGGCAGGCGTGGATCGGTTCGACAGCGTCTCAAAGTTACAATGTGTTGCTTGGCGCGGTGCGTATGTCAAACAACATTGACTATCGCCGACGCGAATTTGGTCCTAGCGTGGCGGGTTGTGTCGCTGGTGGTATTCGGGACATTCGTGTTGATCTCAGACTGAGCGCAAATTCATCCAGTGACATGTCTGCGCTGTTCAGTGCGAGCCGCACACGAGAGCCGATTCCGATCATGTTTCAGTTGGGTGAGTCGATGGGACAATTATGTGGCCTGTACCTAAAGAGCGTGGTGCCGGAAGTTCCGTCGTTTGAAGATACGCAAACGAAACTAGAATGGATGATCCGTGATGCACGCGCCCAGGGAAACCACAATGACGAACTCAGCATCGCGTTTGCCTAACGGAGAACTGCAAAGTGGCAGCACCTTTGAGTCAGTTCAGGTGGCTGGAGTGTCCTTTACGATTCGGCGAATGACGCTGCGGCAACGTATCAGTCTGTTACAAGAGCTGCACACGTTATATCTCGAACGTGAGTTCAGTGGCGCTGGAAGCTCTCAGGCGGATCGGCTTCACTCGCAACTGACCAGCCTGCGGATAGACGATGTGTTTCTCCGTTGGGCCGTTACGAATGTGACGGGGTTGCAGATTGATGGGCGGGCGGTCTCTGCCGGAGAGTTGGCAGAGTTCGCTCCTGAAAGCCTAGTTTGCGAAATATTGGAGCGCATACGCGAAGCGGTCTCACTGAGTCAGGATGAAGAAAAAAACTGATTCTCGCATTTCATTTCCTCTCAATAAGGGATAGCACTTGGAATTGCGAGGTTTGTCGGGCGCGTGGCTGGGAGAGGGCGCGCCGGTGTGGATTCTTAGACGTATCGACTGACGGCGCAGATCGGGCAGTATGGAGCCGCAATGGAATTGAGTCGGTGAACTGCCCAGTGAGCGCCATTAGTGCCAGGAGTCGAGCGCTCGTCGAGGAGTTTTGGCTCTGGGGGGCCATGGGGCGGACAGTGAGCGACTCACTCCGGGTGGTGTCGTGGCAGGCATTCAATGTTTTGCTGCGCGAGGAAAAAAGGGTGAAGGAACATGCATGGGATCGAACTTGAAGCACTGCTCGGAGGATACAAAACCGGCCTGGAAGATCTGTCTTTGCAGGGCCCAGGCGGAACGGTAACGTCTTCAACGCCCGTGAGCGGAGAACAGGGCTTCTTTAAGCTGGACAACGCATTGGTGGACGTAAACGCGAATATCGTGAACCAGCTAGCCGAAGGGGCGGCATCACTATTATTGCACCAAATAGGAAATCGCAGTCCGGTTAGCAGCTCAGTGGCATTTGGAAGTACCACACCTGGGCTGCCAACTACTGGCGAGATGGGCTCGATTGGGTCGTTGATAGAGGGTGATGGTGGAGCGGGTAGGTTGGCAGCGCTGCTTCGCGGTCCATTCGTGCCCCCTGGAATTGGAGCCTTTCTCGACCTCTTCAAGGGAGACAATCCCGGCGACTCACGGATCGGATATCAGGCGAATCCATACACATGGGAATCGCCATCGCATTCGTTTGAAGGCTTGGATAGTGCTACGTCTGGAGTTTCGAAGGTCGACTCGCGCTACGACGGGCTGCCGCGTGCAATTGAATCTAGGGCAGGAAATGGCAGTCGCATTGATGTGCGTATCGAGGCCCTTGACGCAAGATCGATTCTCGACCGAAAGGAAGACATTGCTGAAGCTGTGAGGCAGGCAATGCTTACCTCGGGTGTACTTGGTGCCCCGCTGAATGAATACTGAAGGTGAAACTTATGGAAGCATTCCCCATCCTCAGGAGCGGCGCCGTTGTTCAATTTCCAGTGCGGCGTGAGCAGGGAGCCGTCGAGGTTAACGTCGAATTCTGGGGCGGCGGCGGACAGTCATATGTTCGTAAGAGAGCGAGCGCGCCAAGGTGGGTGCTGCGGTACGTGGGCTTATCGGAAGAAGAACTGTCACGTCTACTTGCATTTTGCGAAAACCATGAGGATAGCGGGACACTGTTCCCATTCCGCGACCCGATCTCAGGAACAGTACATGATCAGTGTTGGATCGAACCTAACTCAATCGACGCTGCCGGTCCCGGCTCGAATTCGTGCGAATTCGGAGTCACGATTGTCCGAGTAGAGGAGTAGGCCGTGTTATTACCGCAGTTGAGTTCCAAGTCTTCTGTGCAGTTCAGGACGCGTCTGCGGATAGCTGGTTTCCGCGCCGCGAATCATGTGGCAGACGGCTCACTGATTCAGGGTGAGGCTACAAGACCGTTAAAGAGATCGTGGGCTATCTCATACCAGGGCCTGACAATCTCTGAACTGTCGGCGTTGGATTCCTTTTGCAATACTTCCGATGCGGCGGTGGACGGGTTCGTGTTCGTGGATCCGTTCAGGAATGCTCTCAGTTTCTCAGAGGATCTAATGGAAGACGTCTGGATAAAGAGTCCGCTTGTTGACATTGAGCCAATACCTGCATCTGAACCGGGGGCGTACATTAGTCATCTGCTGACAAATGTCGGAAACAGCGAGCAAGTAGTCAAACAGGAACTGGCAATTAGCGGCACTGGGCGGTTTTGTGCAAGTTGTATGGTTCGGTCGAATGCGCCGGCCTTTGGGAGGCTGACTCTAATTGGATCGGCCTCAACACACGCTGAGCCAATTCAGAGTCAGAGTGAATGGGTAGCAGTCTATTTAAGTGCAGATGTGGAGTGTCCGACGGCACCGCTGTCGTTGGGTGTTGGCATCGATCCAGGGTGTGCGATCGAAATAAAGCGAATTCAACTCGAGCACCAACCATATCCTTCGCAGTATAAACCTACCACCGGGACTGGCGGCATTCAGACGATTGCGCGTATCCTGCCTTCGAGCTACCTAGTCGTGCAACAAGGGCCCGATTGGTTCGATTGTTCATTTGGTATAGAAGCCTAGCATCACGTATCTGGAGAAAATACATTGCAAGAATTGAGCGTACTCAAGGAGGAAAAGCGGCCGGGTACTCCTTTATTTCTCTTTGAATGCCGGTGCAGCCCCACTCAGGTGTTCTACTGGTCTTCTCACGTCGTAACTGTCGACGGGATTTCATACGAGGCTCGTGTTCTAGATCACAGCTCAATTGAATACAGGATGGTAACGGGCGACGAGTCGGCATTCGCGCCTAGGATCTCGGTGCGCCTAGCGAACGCTGATCAAGCACTGTCGGGACTGATATCCGAGCAGCAGTGGAAGGGCTCGGAGCTAACGATTCGTTTTGTTGTCTATAATTTGGAGCAGAACACGCAGTGTTGTGATCCCGTGGTGATGCTGAGGGGCAGCGTGAATGCGCCGGACGAGGTTGACTACAAGTCAATTCGATTGTCTGTTGTCAACCGCCTGGGATCCCATCGTTCACATTTACCATCGACCCGGATTCAGAAGCGCTGTGTATGGCTGTTCCCCCGAAATCAGGCAGAGCGGATCGAGGCGACACAGTCGGGTGGAGGTGCGCGATATTCGCCGTTCTACGGGTGCGGGTACTCGTCCGGAGTAGCGGGTGGCGTAGGAAACGATTCGGACGATGGCCCATTCACGATCTGTAACTACACAAAGTCTGATTGCGTTGAGCGGGGGATGTATGACAGCGACGCAGGGCAGCAACCTACGCGAAGATTTGCAGGATTCCAATTCATTCCTGCGACGCGACTCGTCCGGGCCTATGGAGAGCGAAACAGTTCGCTGTCCGCCCCGATGATTACGGATGCGGTTGGCGCAGAGCTTATTCCGTTGGCATATGGCACAGTATGGACCGATGGAATTGTGACAATCGCGCAGTCGGACGGCAACCTTCATCGTATGGAAGTGGCACTTTGCTCCGGGCCCATTGCAGGCGTCATCAAGGTCGTCGTTGAAGGCGTCGAGATTCCGGTCGGCGTGGCCGAACACGATATGACAGCAACTGGCTGGTACAACGTGGTCTCTCATGGAAATCGTTCCGGCGAGTTTAACCTGGATTTTCGAGATGAGGTTGACACGCCCATGGGAGATCCAAATGGGGGTACCGCAATTCTGTCGGTGATAGTGCCAAGTGCAATCGTGGGTAAAGGACCAAGTGTGAGTGTTCAGGTGCTCGTGCAAGGGCTGATCGTTCCGACTTATGATATAAACGGACAGTATACGGGCGACAGTTACTCGAGCAATCCTGCATGGATGTTACTCGACGTGATGAGAAGGTCTGGCTACCGGGAAGAGGAGTTAGAGCTAAGCAGTTTTGCAGTAGCGGCCTCGCGGTGTTCGGAAGTAATCGTCTCGGTGGACTCTAACGGAAATGAGATATCTGCCCCTCGCAGTGAATGCAATGTTCTTCTTCGGTCTAAGCGGTCTGTGTCCGAGATCATGCGAGGTATTCAAATCGGCAGTGAGATCTCGCTACGGTGCAACCAGTCCGGAAAATTTGAGGCATTCGTAGAATGCGCTCTTTCCGCGCAACACCCTGAGTTGCCTCCCGGATCGACCGCCGTTGTACCTCTCAATGGAGGCTGGCCTGCGTACGAATTTGGCGACGGGTCAGACGGATCCTTTGGAATCTTGCTCACGCAGAGAGGTGAGCCGACGCTTCGACTATTCTCCAGAAGTCACGCTGAAACCGCAAATCGAGTTACAGTGGAATTTATTGATCCAATTAACGACTATATCCTGGACAGCTATTCGCTCGTCGACCTCGATGACGTAGTACGAATAGGACAAGAAGTTAGCGCGCGAATCGCGGCCGTTGGCATTTCTGGGCAGGCGCAGGCGTCTCGCATATGTAGAAAAGTACTTGCCAAGAACCTGGAAGGGAATATTTATGCCGAATTTGAGACGAGCATCAAAGCGATCAGTATTCGGCCTAGTGACATTATAACAATCAATGTGCCGAGCTCCGGCTTGGCGCGAAGAATGTTTAGGGTGTTATCTGTGGCTCCGGGTTTCAATGGGGAGCGAGTAAGAATTAGCGCCCAGGTTCATAAGGATGAATGGTATGCAGAGGTAGCTGGGGACCCGTACAATCTCGGGAGTGGCTGCAACAGTGCTCTCGGCGGAGACGCAAGGCCACTATTGGGCGACGCCTTAGACGATGGCGGGGAGCCGGTGTATTCAGTGACGGAGGAATACGCCGAAGCATCTGATGGTAGTCAGTTAGTTCGGCTACGAATAGGTTTCACCGTACCACATGGTGGATCTGGATCACTCAAGATGCGGCCGCTAGTGTCACTCATTCCGCAGGTTATGCCATCAGGGGGAACTTTGGCCGGCCCGCAAAACCTGTATTACGCTGTCGCCGAAATTGATGGCTCGGCGCGAGAATCGCAGGTGTCTTCAACTATCCACGCGTTCATTCCGTCCGCTGATACAAACGTCAGTGTGCAATTGAGCGGTATCCGAATGTCGCCAAACGGAATAGCCATCAATGTTTACCGCGGACAGGACCCATGGCGATTGCGACGTATCGCTTCCGAAGTGTCAGCTGACGATATCTTTACTGATACGGGCCTTCCTCTGTTACCGGTTGGGCCGCCGGACCCGAACTTTGCAAAGGCGCGATTCGAGTGGCGGTCAGAATACCTCCCTCCACTGCCTGTCAGTTTTGCAGACATGACGGGCGTCACGGTGAGCGGCACCACACTGGTTCCCAATGTTCTAAAGAATAAGGTCCTTCGCGTCGTAAGTGGAGCAGGGGCGACACAAGAAAGAGTGATCGTCGACAATACAGAATCTGAAGTGTTGATTGCCCAATCGTGGAATACAGTCCCTGATACGTCTAGTTCTGTGTGTGTTGTTGAAGCCGGGTGGAATCTAGGCGGCGAATCAAATACCAGCCCAGTATTTTTCGAAGTTCCGAACCAAAGCAGCTCGACCATCCACATACGAGGCTACGGACTTAACGGCGCAGGAAGCCAATCACGAAAGGAACTAGGCGCAATCGTTCGACACGTTATTGGTGGCGCATTTGGACCGGACCAGGATGCAGATGTGCCGGCCGTTCCAACCTTCGGCTTATCCGCGACTGATCGAGGCTTCGTGGAAATTGGTGGTATCGGCTTTAGCCACCAAACCAATATTTCAACAATCAGCTCGGGAACCGCTCAGATCCACTATTTGGACGAGCTCAATTTGGTTCCTACATCATGGCTCGCGGAAGGTATTTCGTCTACATCCTCGAACATCCTGACATCGACAGCTGTGTCCATTAGTCCTGGAACGCTTCTGCGACTCGGTCCCGAACTGATGCGGGCCGTCTCCTCGACGTTGGACAGTTTCGAGTGTGAGTTGGAACGAGGGGTGTACGGCACAACGGCTGTTGCTCACGAAGCAAATTCGGAGATATATCAGCTTGAGCGTAAAGTGTCGACTATTCCGATTCCCAGGCAGTTTTTCGGAAGTGCCGGCAGTGGTGATTTCAGCTACGCAGTGCCACTTGCTAACAGCCGGGTCTTGGCCGCTGATCTGCTCTTTACCAACAGCAGGGGAAATTCCGAGGCTGGACAGATTAACTTCTGCTCTCTTGCTGACGGTGGACTCCGTGTATTGTCCGGAGGACAGATTAGCATACAAGTTGGTGGATATCTAGGAATACAAAGTCCGGCGGCGCCTCCAATTGTTGTGGAGGAGGGGCATGCAATTCGTGACATTTTTGCAGTGGTGAAGGAGCCGCCGGTGGGGGCGCCAATAGTAATGGTGCTTAGGCGAAATTCTGACGTACTATGTCATCTCACTATCGCAGAAGGGGACACGATTTCAAATATTGTGCCCGGCGAGGGAGTGGAAGCGTTGCTTAGCATGCAGCAGGTTTCACTTGATATCGTGTCGGTCGGGCAGGGTGGGTCGACATTGCCCGGTCGGGACCTGACCGTGACTATTAGGTTGTAGTCGAGGGCTCCCATGAATGAAGTGCTTCTAAAGCTGAGCCCGCACCGAGACCTGCAAGTATATTTCGAGAGGCCCTCTGCGATCGCCGTCTTAAGTGGCGCATCCGTACACGGCTTTGTCGTGTCTGGAACATGGCGCCAGCAGTTCGACTGGGCTGTCGTGGAATGGAACCGAGACAATGTCTTCGAGCCGCACTTCATGCGATCGCTTCCAGACGGTGACCTGAGCGGGCTAACGCTGTCATACGAAGAAGTTCGGGAAAACTGCATTGCGCTGGATTCGGATCTGTATCCCACAGTTGATTGGCACGTATTGAGAATTTGGACACATTCGCAGGACGGTGTCGACTTCTATAAAGTCAATCTTAGAGAATTGGCTAGTCCCGTAGAGGGTGCATACGTGTGTGCAAGCCTGAGCCTGACACTTGGAGGGCAAGCGACTCCGTACGATTACGTTGGAATATCTCTGCTGGACCAGCACTATACCTATGAGGTGCAGCCTGGCGATGCGATCGGCGATATCATCGGCGCATTGACGTCAATCGTGAACACATTGTCGGCGTACGCCGACGCTACATTCGCGGGCGACACTATTACGCTCTATTATCGCGGATCCGGGGTAACGTATGAAAATAGCATCGTGGGCGCGAATGGAAACAGGATCGGCGCCTATGGTTACGTCTCTGGTAGTAAGTCTGAGGAATGGAGTCCCGGCAGTGGCGTATTTTCGGCCGGAGGCTCCCCGACGAAGTGGAGAGTGACAATACCGTTCGATAGCCTGATCGCCACTGACGGGCGTGCGGTGCCCGTGCAAAACGTTCGCAAGATCCGATGGACATACGCTGCCGATCTTCAGCGAGGTGGATTTGAAAGGTCGGAGTTTTCTGCACGTATTTCAGACTGGAACGTAACCGGAACGAACCGGGAATATGGTATTACTGGCAATCGTAGTAAGCGGTACGAAGACGCCATGCTTGATTGGCAGTACGCGGGGAACTGGGCTTCTTCAATTGGGAACTTTTCTGGCGGAACGATACACCATTGCTCTGAGGTGGGATCGACGGCGACGTTTGCATATGAGTCCCATCACGACCACGAACTGGCTCTCGGCACGCGGCTTTCATACAATGCCGCACAGGTGCAAGTGTGGTTGGATGGTGCGCTATTAGTGACGAGAGACCTGCAATTGGCAGGAGAGGACCAGCTGTGTAGGGTGCTGCTAGGTATGGTTGGGCCCGGGCAACATGTTGTGGAAATTCGACATGCTGGTCCCGATGGCTTGTCGTTGTATCTGGATTTCCTTGAAACGTTCATTCGCCAATCGGAAGTGAGCGAGTTCCCGGCGGATACGTCAATAAATTTAGCAACGGATTGGGATACGGATCATTCCCTCGCGATTCCGCCCGAGCGGACAGCGTGGTTGATTCATACGCTTGGATTTCATGGCCGGGTCAATCATTATGTGGGCGCTCTGTGGTACTACGAATTGATCCGTACTGGGCATCAGTATGCAAGTACGACCGTTGAGTTCATCGGTACACCAGTGTTCAGCGAGCAAACGGTGGTCACAATTGGCCGGGATGGGTATTCAAGCGATACCGATCTCGTCGCGATTCATCTGAATCGCATTGGTGACACTGCGGAATCAATTGCGCGAGCTTTTGAGTTGGAGTTCAATCGCGGTTATACGGCTATCCGAGCGACGTCCACGGGTAACGTGCTCACCTTGTATTCGCGCACGATGGGCGAAGACGGCCATGCGTTGCATGTTGCGGTGAGCCCCACTGCAGGACCTTTCCAGGTAGTCCTCGCGGGTGACCATTTAGCCGGTGGTGAAAACGGTACCTGGCACACGGACGTTCTCGCCCTTCCAAGGCTGAATCGTGGTTGCCGTGATTGGTCGGCTGCGTTCTTTCAGTGCATGAAAGACTATGGTCTTGATGTGACATGCGCATTTAGTATGGAGTTGCAGCATGGAGATACGGATGCCGCGGCTGGAATCGCGCAACGATATCCTAATGGCGACGCCGTCTATTTGAATACTCCTGCGTTACAAACAAATTTTTCACCCACTTCGCTCGCGTTCTGGCAAGATGTGTACTTGGGGATGGCAGAAGTGATGGCTTCGTCTGGTTTAGTTCCGTACCTTCAATTCGGCGAAGTGCAGTGGTGGTATTTTCCACTTGAGGGTGTGGGTATGACATTTTACGATAGTTATACTACCTCTCGCTTTGCGGCTGAGTATAATAGGCCTTTGCCGACAATCAGTTCGCACCTAGGTGATCCAACTGGATATGTGGACGAACTGTTGTTCCTGTCGGGATTGATTGGCGAATTTACGAGTGCAGTCATGAGCTATGTAAGGGTGCACCAACCGACTTGCCGGTTTGAAGTTCTATATCCGACAGACGTAAACGAGAGCCCGTTGAACGCCTTGGTGAATTTCCCGGAAGCGCACTGGACATCGAGCATATTGGATTGTTTGAAGACAGAAAGTTTCACCTACACATTCTTGCGCAATGTCGATTTGGGGCGAATCACGGTCGAATATGGGCGGTTCCGCGGATTCGAAGCGTCGCAGCGTGCATTTCTGTGTGGCATCGGCGATTCGAGCACGTCCTGGAGGCGCGAGGTGGCTTTGGCCAAGGGTGAAAATATTGAATCCATCACGTTGTTCGCGCTCGATCAATTTTGTTTAATTGGATACGAGACGCCCCTGCGGCTTACCAGCGGTCGAGCGGTACAGTTTTGATGCTCAGAGGGTCTTTTAGGTAGCGGGGGCTGCGACCGATCCGCGCTTGGCGTCCGGGGTATGTGATACCCTGATCGGTTCAGGATGTCGCGCATGATCAGTTCATTTCAGTCGGTTGTGCCCCAGGTCGCCAGTTCCAGCTACATTCACGAGAGCGCGCAGGTAATCGGCAAAGTGTCGATCGGAGAGTTTTCTAGTATCTGGTGCAATGCCGTCGTTAGGGGCGATGTTAACGCAATCAGAATCGGTAGGGGGACAAACATCCAGGATAATTGTGTCCTTCATGTCGAACATGACCAATTTGCGTTAGACATTGGCGACTTTGTGACTGTCGGCCATTCTGCGGTGGTGCACGGTTGCGTCATCGAAGATGAATGTCTAATTGGAATTGGTGCGATTATTCTTAATGGCGCGAAGATCGGACGCGGTTCGATTGTAGCCGCTGGCAGCTTAGTGGCCGAGGGCGTTAGTATTCCAGCTGCAAGCCTCGTTATGGGTGTGCCGGGCAAGGTGCGGCGAGGCGTGTTAGAGGCCGAACAAGTCCGGTTTCGCGAGAATGCTAAGCATTATGTGGACCTTGCTCGGCGGTACAAGGGACAATTGTGACGATTCGCGCAGTTAAGGGCACGCGGGATATCCTCCCAAGTGCGAGCAATCATTGGAACGTCGTCGAGGCAATTGTGAGGGGTGTGTTCAAAACTTATAATTGCCACGAGATCCGGACGCCAATTTTTGAGGAGACGCAATTATTCGCTCGAAGTGTTGGCGCCGAGACGGATATCGTGTCGAAGGAAATGTACTCGTTTGATGACCGTGACGGGACATCACTTACACTTCGGCCGGAGAATACGGCACCTGTTATGCGGGCGTACACCGAGCATCGACTGGATCAACGCCCTGGTGTTCAACGGCTGTATTACATAGGTCCAATGTTTAGACGAGAGAGGCCTCAAAAGGGAAGATATCGTCAATTCCATCAGATTGGCGCGGAAGTCATTGGGTCGGAGCGTCCGGAAGTGGACGCTGAAGTTATCGTGATGGTGGCTGATCTTTTGCGGAGAGTCGGTGTAGCGGCGTTTGAGATTGTTCTTAACTCTGTTGGTTGCTCGAAGTGCCGTCCTGTTTTCCTAGCAAAGCTACGCGAGGCGTTACAGGATGTGAAAGCAAGCCTTTGTGCCGACTGTCAACGACGGGCCGAGGTAAATCCATTGAGGGTGTTGGATTGTAAGGTGCCGCAAGATCAGCCGATTATCGATTCGCTGCCGTCAATTCTTGATTCGCTGTGCAATGAGTGTGCCGAGCATTTCGACACAGTTAAGTTGTTCGTGGGTGACAGAGGGCTAGAGTTCGCCGTAAATCCTCGTCTGGTTCGCGGCTTGGACTATTACACAAAGACAACCTTTGAATTTACGCACAGTGCGTTGGGTGCGCAAAACTCAATTTTGGGTGGTGGACGGTACGATGGCTTGGCTGCGCAACTTGGTTCGCATGTTCCAGCTCCCGGAATTGGATTCTCGATCGGTCAAGACCGTCTGATGATGACGCTGGGACTCGATGGCGATGTGGGGAATGCTGGAGTGATAGACGTGTTTGTCGCGCCGATCGGACCCGAAGCCGTTCGGTTTTGCGCGGGGATAGCGCATGAGCTGAGGCTTTCGGGTGTTTGCGTTGAGGTTGGGAACGACAGCAAACTCAAGAGATCGCTCGAGCTTGCCCATAAGCTGGGAGCCCGATATACTCTTATAATTGGCGAGCAGGAGATGCAATCTGGACAGTACCTCCTGAAGGAAATGGCGTCGGGGGGGCAGCAGTCCGTTTCGCGTCAGATGCTGCTCAGCCATTTTTCTTCAAAGATAGAACATGGAATCTAGCGTAGTTCTCGATTTTCTTGGCGATTTGCGACGGACTCATGACTGCGGGGCAATACGTCCTTCCGACGCGGGTAGCACGGTAGTACTCATGGGTTGGGTACATCGTCGGCGCGACCTGGGGGGGGTGATCTTCATTCACGTCAGGGATCGTGCGGGTGTCACTCAATGCGTATTCCACGCCGAAAGTGATTCGGTATTGCACCGAAAGGCAGAATGCTTGCGTCCGGAGTACGTTGTCGCGGTCCGAGGCCGGGTAACCGAACGAACGGCCGAAACGGTCAACGCAAACATCCCCACTGGCCAGGTTGAGATCGTCGTGGATGAACTCTACATTCTTAACGAGTCGAAGACCCCTCCCTTTCCCATGGAAGACCATGTAGATGTCGGTGAGGATGTCCGGCTCAAATACCGCTTCGTCGACCTCCGGCGGCCGAGGATGCAGCGGAATGTGATTTTACGGTCTAAAATTTCACTTGCCGTCCGAAATAGCCTGGCAGAACAGGGTTTTCTCGAGATTGAGACACCGTTCATGACGCGGTCCACGCCGGAGGGAGCTCGTGATTTTCTTGTCCCTTGCCGGTTGCAGCCAGGGACCTTTTACGCATTGCCTCAGTCTCCGCAAATCTTCAAACAACTCTTGATGATTAGCGGCTACGACAAGTATTTCCAGATCGTGCGTTGCTTCCGAGATGAGGACCTCCGCGCGGACCGCCAGCCGGAGTTTACGCAGATCGATTTGGAAATGTCGTTCCCGCAGCAAGAGCAAATTTTTGAAGTGATTGAACCTCTCGTGCGGCGCGTGTGCCAGGAGGCCGGCTTTCGGCTCGAGGGGGCCATTCCGCGTCTCACCTATGACGAGGTCATGAAGTCATATGGAACCGATAAGCCTGACCTCCGCATGCCACCGTTCTATGACGTAGCCGAACTATTTCCTGAATCGGGATTAACTGCTGCCGGCATGCCGCTCGTGGCCATACACATTCCTGGTGTTGGCCCGCTGAGCCGTAAGGAACGGGATGATGTGAAACCCTTCGGGCAGGAGCGCGGTCTGCGAGTCTACGACGATGTCAAACGGCTGGAGCGGGACTTCGCTGAACCGCTCGCGGTTTTGCGTGAACGAATCGGCGCCAAGGATGAGGATTTGCTGTTCCTGTGTGGGGTCAATCAGCCTCCTGACTCGCCGCGTCCCGTGCAGTCGGTCTATGAAGCGTGCGGAGCGTTTCGAATCTTTCTCGGGCAGCGTTTTAATGATCGCCATAAGCTGCTCTCGGCTACCGACTTTCGGTTCCTTTGGGTTGTTGATTTCCCCATGTTCGAATGGGATGGCGACGACCGTCGATGGGTTGCCGCGCACCATCCGTTCACCAGTGTTAAGGACGAACACATCGAGAAATTGACTGACGATCCGGCCGGCTGTCGTGCCAAGTCCTATGACCTCGTCCTCAATGGCGTTGAACTCGGTTCTGGATCGATTCGTATTCACCGCCGGGATGTTCAGGCCAAGGTGTTTGCTGCGCTTGGCATGAGCGAAGACGAGGCACATCGGCGCTTCGGATTCTTGCTCGATGCGCTCGAATACGGCGCCCCGCCCCATGGCGGCATCGCGCTTGGTTTGGATCGCATGGTAATGGTCCTGGCCGGCGAGTCCTCGATTCGCGACGTCATTCCTTTCCCGAAGACCTCTAAAGGAACCGACTTGATGTGTGAGGCTCCCTCTGAAATTGCGGATCGCCAGTTGCGAGAAGTCGGCATTGCCGTCCGCAAGGTATGAACCTGGAATTCCGCGGGTGTATTCTATATTCATGGCCGGGTCATTACATTCCACCTCCGGTCCCCACCATCAGCCTCGTGAATATTCCCGCACTCCTCTGAACATATATTGGGAGATGACTCAGGCGTGTGCGCTAGCCTGCCGCCACTGCCGGGCGGAAGCGATGTCCTCTCCGCAGCCCGACGAACTTACTTTCGACGAGAGTATCGGCCTTCTAGACCAGTTCGCAGATTTTGGGGATCCGCTCCCACACCTTATTCTCACCGGCGGAGATCCACTCCTTCGCGCCGATCTTTTCCGGATAATTGCGGCGTCCCGCACACGGGGCATCGGGGTATCCATTACGCCGGCGGCGACAGCCGCGCTCACGCTGGACGTCCTCAAACATCTGCGGGATGCAGGGGTCGAAGGATTGGGTCTGAGCCTCGATGGCTCCACGGCCTCGGCTCATGACGCTATTCGCGGAGTTCCCGGCACCTATGCTCGTACTATGCAGGCCATCGAGCGGGCCGAAAGTCTCGAACTCCCGATTCAGATCAACACGCTTGCCGCCGCAGAGACTGCGCACGATATCTCTGCAATCTACGAAGTCCTCAAACCACACAGCATCGCGCGATGGAGTCTGTTTTTCCTAATTTCAGTCGGCAGGGGAAAGGTCTTGCAGCCGCTTTCTCCGACGGACAGTGAACTCTTGATGTCTTGGATTTACGGCATTTCAAAGGTCTCACCCTTCATCGTTGCGACCACAGAGGCTCCATCTTATCGGCGTGTCGCGATAGAACTCATGCGAGCCGAAGGACTCACGGGCGAGCAGATGAAGGGGAGCGGTCCGCTGCGAGGAGCGGGCATTCGAGACGGCCACGGCATCATGTTTGTATCGAATTCAGGCGAAATTTGTCCTGCGGGGTTCCTCCCTATTTCGGCTGGCAACATTCGCACGCACCGCCTAGCGGAAGTCTATCGCGAGGCTCCACTTTTCAAATCGCTCCACGATCCTCGCCAATTTGAAGATCGGTGCGGCTATTGTGAATACAATGCCCTCTGTGGCGGGTCGCGAGCTCGGGCTTTTGAAGCCACCGGGACGCCGTTGGGTACGGATCCGCTTTGCCTCTATACGCCGCGAACGCCCGCCGGCGGCGGCGCCTCCTCATAACCTATCCGGCAGCTGTGCATTCCCGCGCTACAATAGTCGGGTTCATGGTGAAACCACTCCCCGCCCTGTTGCTTGCCCTGGTGCTCTTTGTCCAGGGTTGCAAGCGGGCTACCCCCGCGAATGTCGCTGCCGAAGTGAACGCTCGCCCTATCCTTTACGCTGAGCTCGAGAAGCAGTTCAAGATCCAGTTCTCATCTTCTAATCCCGAGTCCAACGATGACCTGATCGACAATCAGAAGCTCGACATATTACGGAGCATGATCGACAACGAAATCATGCTGCAGCGCGCCGAAAAGCTCGGTCTCATGGCAGTGGACTCCGACGTGGAAGCCAAGTTCAATGAGCTGAAAGCTCCCTACACGCAGGAAGAGTTTCAGAAACAGATGGACGCGCGAAAGATCTCGGTCCAGGACCTCAAGGTGCAAATCCGCCGCGACTTGAGCATTGCAAAATTGTTCAATCGGGAGATTACGTCTCGTATTTCGATCACCGATAAAGATGTATCGGATTTCTACGCCGCGAACAAAGCTAGCTTTAATCTAGCCGAGCCACAAGTTCACTTGGCCACGATTTTGGTGACGCCTCAGCCCGATCCCAACGTGCGCAACCTTCGAAGCGACAAGGCTCAGAACGACGAGCAGGCAAAGCGAAAGATTCAAATGATCGAAGCTCGGCTCAAGCAGGGCGAGGAGTTCGCCATGATCGCCCAGAGCTTCTCCGAAGACGCGAACACCGCGCCCAACGGCGGAGATATGGGCTTCATTCCCGAGTCGGCGCTCGAGCAGGCCAATGTTGAACTTCGCAAGATGGTGATGTCCCTGCAGCCGGGACAGACTTCCCCGATCATTTCAACCGCCGAAGGTTATCGAATTCTTAAGCTGGTCTCTAAGGAGCCTGCCGGTCAGCGCGAATTGAACGACCCGCGTGTGCAGCAGACGATTCGTGAAACGCTGCTCAATCGCAAAGACCAACTGCGCAAGGCCGCATACTACGAGGTGGCGCGCAATGAGGCCAAGGTCACGAACTACCTGGCGCAGAAAGTGCTTGATCGCGCTCAGGGTACGAAGTAGCGATTAACGCTTCTCTTCGATGGCAGCCTCAGGCTTGCTACCCGCGCTGGGTTTGCGAACTTTCTCGAAATACTGTTGCACGAAGTACTGCAAATCCAGCGGGACCTCGTCCCGGTGAATCTCGCTGCCAGCTTCGCGATGGGTGTTGGCACGGTCCGCGTAGGCGGTCCGAAGCTGCTGTTGCTTGCTCGACTTCACTTCCACCATCATCTCGCCAGTAACGTTTTGCGCACGCTTGCCAAAGATTTCGCTGATTTTGCCCATCGCAGCGGCCTGCTCGGCGTCTTTGATACTCTTCTCGCCGTCCTGCTTGCCCATCCCGCTCTGCTGCGCGGCCTGACTTTGCTCGCTTCCCTTATCGGCGCCCTTGCCCTGACCGGACTGCGCCTCTTCGCTGGGCTGTCCTTCGTCTGCGCCTTCCGAATCGTCCGTCGGCGATCCCTTCCCCTGGGTCTGGCCTTTTTGTTGCCCGCCTTGCTTGCCCTGCATCTCTCCGCCGCCCTGAGCCCCCTTTGGGTTTGAGCCCTGCTTCGGCTGGCCTTGATTCGGCATCTTCATCTTTGCCAGCAGGTTCGCCATTGCGTCACGCATCTTGTCCATCAGGCTGGAATTGTTGCCTTCCTTGCCTTGCTCGCCGTTCTTCGCTTCCTGGGGAATACCTTTTTGACCGTCGGGTGTCGCACTGTCGCTCGCCTGGGAGTTCCCGTCTTTTCCATCGCCACCCTTCGTCCGCTGATCTCCCTCGCCGCTATCGTCCATCGCATCGCCTTCCTCGGCTTGCGCTTTGATCTCCTTCACCTGCGACTTCAATATGTCCTTGGTATCCACGCCCGCGTTGACGTCAGGTGTATTCACCTCGGAAAGCGCGTCTGGACTCGCGGCATCGAGATCCTTCTGCTCAGGCCCTTGATCGTCCACCGCGATCCCGAGCGGTTTCTCTCCCTGTTTCTGATCGCCTGGTCCGCCTTTTGCGTTCCGTGCATTACTTGGCTGGAAGAACTGCGAAAGGCCCTGCACCATTGGGGCTCGAACATCCAACGTCCCCAGCAGCCCATAGCGAACCATGAACAGCCCACCCATCATCGCGATCATCAATCCTGCGATGTATGCCTGTCGCGGCAGCGCCCAGGGGAACACATCGGAAGGGCTCAGGCTCTGCGATGCCTCCTCGGCCCGCGCCCGTTGAACCTGCCATAACTCCGGTGCGACGAGGCCGCGCTTGTCTTCACTGTTGAAGTAGTACGCCGTCGACAACGTATCGCTCAAATCCATACGTCGGTCGATTTCTTGCACTACCTCGTACGGCCCCTTGATGCGTTTCAGTGTTCGCCACGCACTCCATCCGACGCCACCCGCGAACAGCAAGATCAACCAACGCCAGTCGAGAAGGTCCGATCCCGCAATAAGGATTAGCGCGGCCCCGCCAAGAGCGGCGCAGGTCCCGGTCAAAGCCTGTTCCACAACGTGATGAACAAACGTCCGGCGGCGTGCGGCTTCCACCAAGTTGATCAGGGCGCTGGGATGTGTCACGGTTGTGCTTCCATTCTATCGCTTGGCCTCGGTATGGCGCGATTCGCTGCTACCATTCGGGTATGAATCAGGACGAGATCCTGCTCGCTCGCAGCGAGTTCCTCTTTCCCGCTGTGTTCCATCTCTATCGGGAACCCCTCGTCTTGGCACGCGCGAAAGACCAGTATGTCTGGGATGCCGCGGGCCGCCAGTATTTGGACTTCTTCGGCGGCATCGTCACGGTCTCCATCGGCCATTGCAACGACGAGATCAACGCCCGCGTCCACCGCCAACTCGACACGCTCGGCCACACATCGACGTTGTACTCGGCTGGACCCACGATGAAGCTGGCCCAGCAGCTTGCGGCCATTTCACCGGGTGGCAAACTCACACGTTCCATGTTCACCAGCACGGGTTCAGAGGCAAACGAGACCGCCATCCACGCCGCGCGCATGTATACGGGAAACAGCGACATCATCGCGCTCCGGCACTCTTACCACGGCCGTTCCCAACTAGCCGCCGCGCTCACCGGTAATCAGACTTGGCGCAATTCCGGCCCGCCCGCCGCTGGCGTAACCTTCGCCCACAACGCGTACTGCTACCGTTGTCCATTCGGACTCACCTACCCGAATTGCGAACTGCGCTGCGCCACCGACATCAAGGATCTCATTCGGACCACCACTTCGGGCCACGTTGCGGGCATGATTGCGGAGCCGATCCAAGGCGTGGGCGGCTTCATCACGCCGCCGCCCGAATACTTCGGCATCGTCGCCGACACTGTTCGCCAACATGGTGGTGTGTTCATATCCGACGAAGTACAAACCGCATGGGGACGCACGGGTGACAAGTGGTTTGGCATCGAGCACTGGGGCGTTACGCCCGACATCCTGACCTCTGCCAAAGGACTGGCGAATGGCCTGCCGATAGGCCTCACGCTTGCCCGCGATGAGGTGGCACGCGCAGTGCCAAGTCCAACCATCGCAACCTTCGGTGGAAACCCTATCTCGACGGAGGCCGCCTGCGCCGTGCTCGATTTCATCGATGCTCATGGCCTTCGCGCCCGCACGGCCGAAAATGGGACCCATTTGCGCGAGGGGTTGCTGGCTCTCCAGGCGAAGCACTCGATCATTGGAGACGTTCGCGGCATGGGGCTCCTGCAGGCCATCGAACTGGTCACGGATCGCGCCTCGCGCAACCCAGCGGCGGCACAAACGTCGGCCTTGCTCGAGGCCGCGCGCGAACTTGGATTGCTGCTCGGCAAAGGCGGACTGAATGGGAACTGTGTCCGCATCTCTCCGCCGATGAACATCGCCAAGAGCGATATCGATGAGTTCCTCTTGCGCCTGGACCGAAGTTTCGAGACAATCAGCAGTCAGTAAATGGACGAGAAAGCTTTCTATACCGAATCCCGCGCGCGCAAGCCGGCGCAGCTGAATTGCCCGTATTGCCGCACCTCTGATTCCTATGACTTGGAGTGGGTTGTGCGGAAAAAGAAGGACCGCATGCCGGGCGGCGGCGACGAACGCGACCGTGCTAAGTTCGCCAAGGCCCAAAGCTATATGGTTCTGATCGACAATCAGGCTTCCTGCAAAAACATGCGATGCCGGAAACGTTTCGATATTTCCGGCGTTCGAACGACGGCTTTCCTGGACGACTAAGCAGCGTTGCTCGTCTTCGGCTTGCTGCCTGTGCCGCGGCTTCGATACGATAGTAGTTCCACCGATGTTCCGTTTTGAAACCGCCGGCGAGTCTCACGGTCAGTGTCTCGTCGCTACGCTCACCGGCCTGCCTGCGCACGTCCCCATTTCATTGGAGGCGATCAATCACGAATTATGGCGCCGCCAGCAGGGCTTTGGCCGCGGCGGCAGGATGAAGATCGAAACAGATACCGTGGAGATTGTTTCCGGTGTCCGCCATGGCATCACGATCGGTTCGCCCATCGCCATGCTCATCCAGAATCGGGATTGGAAGAATTGGACCGAAACGCTTCCCGTCGAAGACTACGACGGAAGTGAAGCAAACAAGAAGCCCGTCTCGCGTCCCCGCCCTGGGCACGCCGACCTGGCCGGCGGAATCAAGTACGACTTCCCCGATGCCCGCTACATTCTCGAGCGGGCCAGTGCCCGCGAAACCACGGCGCGCGTGGCCGTGGGCGCTGTCTGCAAACTCTTCCTCAAACAGTTTGGAATTGAAGTTCTCAGTCACGTCATCGCCGTTGGTCCGGTTCGACTGGAACGCCCGGTCACCTGGGATGAGATCGCCGCCCTGGCGTTAAAGAAGGAAGTTCTACTCGGTTGTGTCGACGAAGAAACCGAAGTGCGCATGAAGGCCGCGGTCGATGTGGCCTATCGCACTGGCGATACCATCGGCGGAATCTTTGAAGTCGTTGCTCACAATGTTCCCACGGGACTCGGCTCGCATATCACCTGGGATTCGCGCCTGGATGGCCGGCTCGCGCAAGCGATCGTCTCCATGCAGGCAGTGAAAGGGGTCGAAGTTGGATTCGCGGAAGAGGGCGCGCTGAGCTACGGGTCGAAAGTTCAGGACACAATTCATTACGACAAGGAACAGCACGCCTTCACAAGGGGAGCTAACCGGGCCGGCGGTCTCGAAGGCGGCATGACCAATGGCCAGGACATCTTTGTTCGCGGATTCCTCAAACCGATATCCACGCTGCGCAAGCCTCTCGAATCGGTCGACCTCACAACGCGCGAGCCAAAGGAGGCGGCCTATGAGCGCTCCGACATCTGCGTGGCCCCAGCCGCCGGCGTCATCGGAGAAGCCATGGTTTCCATCGTCCTCGCTCAGGCCCTCCTCGAAAAATTTGGGGGCGATTCGCTGCAAGAAACTTGTCGGAACTTTCAGGGATACCGCGAACAGGTGCGGAATTACTAATGGTCTACAAGGTTGTTAAACTCGGACACCCCGTCCTCGAACAGGTCGCCGAACCGGTAACGAATTTCGACACGCCGGAACTGCACGAGTTGATCGAGGATATGTTCGAGACGATGTATGCACACAAAGGCGTGGGCCTGGCAGCGCCGCAAGTGAACGTCTCACAGCGCCTCACCGTCATCGACACTTCCGCCGGCGAAGACCCTGCCCAGCGTCTTGTGATCATCAATCCCGAAATCAAGAAACTCGAAGGTTCTCAAGTTGGGGAAGAGGGCTGTCTCTCCATCCCGGGGTTTCGCGAGGACGTGAAGCGCGCAATGACGGCCACGGTGCTTGCGCGTAACGCAAAAGGGGAAGACTTCGAGATCACCGGCGAGGAGTTGCTCGCCCGCGCGATGCAGCACGAGATCGATCACCTCAATGGAATCCTGTTCCTCCAACACCTGAGCGCCCTCAAGCGAGACCTGATCCGCCGCAAGATCCGCAAGCTGCAAAAAGCCGGCGAGTGGGACTGAACTCCCAATGCGGTTGATCTTCATGGGAACCCCGTCGTTCGCCGTGCCCACGCTGGAGGCATGTATCGACGCGGGTCATGAGGTCGCGGCAGTCTTCACCCAGCCCGATCGCCCGAAGGGCCGCGGTGGGGAACTCGCTCAATCCCAGGTGAAACAGGCTGCCCTTGCGCACAATTTGACTGTTCATCAACCGCAGCGCGTTCGCCATGTGGATGTCGTAGAACAGATCAATGGCATCGCCCCGCGAGCCATCGTTGTGGTTGGCTATGGACAGATCATTCCGCAATCCATCATTGACATTCCTGCGCTCGGGATCTTGAATGTTCATGCTTCGCTATTGCCGTGCTATCGCGGAGCAGCGCCCATACAATGGGCCGTGGCCAATGGCGAAATAGAAACCGGCGTCACCATCATGTGCATCGATGCTGGTCTGGACACGGGCGACATTCTGCTCAAGGAGTCGACACTCATCGGCGGTGATGAGTTAGCTCCCGAGTTGAGTTCGCGCCTCGCCGCGATGGGAGCGTCGCTCCTGATAGATGCGCTTCGTGGGCTTGACGCCGGAACCATCACAGCGGTGCCGCAGGACAATGCCATCGCCACGCTGGCGCCCATTCTCAAGAAAGAGGATGGCCGCATCGATTGGTCTGCGCCCGCCGGCACGATTTACAATCGCCTCCGCGGCTTTACTCCATGGCCCGGCGCATCGACCACCTTCCGCGGCCAGCAACTGCATATTCAGTCCGCGAGCCTCGCCGCCGGGCCGACAACGGCTTCGCCCGGTACGCTGCTCCCCTCGAAGAACCGGCTTAGCGTCGCCTGTGGCGGGGGCTCTGTGCTCGAAATTCTCGAACTCCAATTGGAGGGGCGCAAGCGTGTGAACGCCGCCGCCTTCCTGAACGGCCAGCGATTGCACGACAATGAACGGTTAGGAGACTCTCCGAATTGACACTCCCCCTCGGCTTCCGTTACGCCACCACATACGCGAAGATTCGTAAGATCGCGAAAGACGACCTCGCATTGATCGTTTCCGATACTCCGGCCTCGGCCGCTGCCGTATTCACGACCAACCAGGTGGTTGCCGCGCCTGTTCTACTTGCCCGCAAGAACCTGACGGCTTCCAAGGGAAAACTCAGCGCCTATCTCATCAATGCGGGCAACGCCAACTGTGCCACGCAAACGGGGATGGCCGTAGCGATCGAAACCGCCGCTGCGGCAGCCAGCGCTTTGGGCGTCCCGGCGAACCAAATTCTGCCGGCGTCGACTGGTGTCATCGGCGTTGAACTCAAGGGCTCGCTGATTACGAAGGCTCTGCCGAAGCTGGCCAAACAGCTTTCCGCGGACGGTTTCCAGAAGGTCGCCGAGGCGATCATGACCACCGACCTTGTACCCAAAACCGCAACCGCCGAGCTTTCCCTCAAGGGCGGCGCCGTGTGTATCGCAGGCATGACGAAGGGTTCCGGCATGATCATGCCGAACATGGCCACCACGCTCGGCTTTCTCATGTGCGACGCCGCGCTGCCGGCGCCAGTGCTCAAGCGCATGCTGATTGCCGCGAACGAAGAGAGCTATCACCGTTTGAGCGTCGACGGCGATACATCCACTAACGACACTGTTGCCATCATGGCCAATGGAGCCTCGGGCGTTACGCTCAAGCCGGCCGACTATCCGCTGTTTCAGCAGGCCCTTTCGAAAGTGATGCAGGACCTGGCCGCTCAAATCGCTCGGGATGGCGAAGGCGCGAAGAAGCTCATTACCATTCATGTTTCCGGCGCGCGCACCAACGACGAAGCGGCGCGCATCGCTCGCACCATCGCCAATTCGCCATTGGTGAAGACGGCCATCGCAGGTTCCGATCCCAACTGGGGCCGCATTATTTGCGCCGCCGGATATGCGGGTGTGAAGTTCGATCCCGCTCAAGTCGACATCGCCATGCAAGGCATTCTTGTCTGCAAAGGCGGCCTGGCCGCGCCCTTCCGTGAAAGCGATCTAAAGAAGCGCCTCGACGAAAAGGACATCTTTATCGAGTTCGCCTTCCGCAGCAAGAATGCGGGACGGGCCAAGTTCTGGACCTGCGACCTCACCGAAGGCTACATCAAGATCAACGGGAGCTACCGCACCTAATCCGCCCGCATTTTCACCAACGAGGTTTCATCTTTGCATCCACCGCAACAACCCGACGCGCCCAAACCACCTATTCCCGGCATTCGCCACATGATTGCCGTCGGTTCCGGAAAAGGCGGCGTCGGCAAGACCACTGTCTCCGTTAACATTGCCATCGCCCTTTCGAAGTTGGGCTACCGCACGGGTCTTCTCGATGCAGACGTCTACGGTCCCAACATTCCACTGATGCTGGGTGTGCAGCAGCAGCCGTACTCCGTCGAGAACCGCATCATTCCGCTCGACAAGGAAGGGCTGAAGCTCATGTCGATGGGCTTCCTCAATCCCGGCGACAAGCCGCTCATTTGGCGCGGACCGATGCTGCACAGTGTGATTGGCCAATTCCTGCGCGGCACCGATTGGGGCGAACTCGACTACCTGGTCATCGATCTCCCTCCCGGTACAGGCGATGTGCAACTCTCTCTGATCCAGACCGCACCGCTCACGGGCGCCATCGTCGTCACCACGCCGTCGGATGTGTCGCTGGAAGATGCACGCAAGGCGGTGAATATGTTCCGGCAGGTTCGCGTGCCCATTCTGGGAATGGTAGAGAACATGAGCTACCTGATCGCTCCGCAATCGGGCGAGCGCATCGACGTTTTCGGCCACGGTGGCGGCCATCGCACAGCGGACGAGATGCAGGTGCACTTCCTCGGCGAGTTGCCGCTTGATCCGCAAATTCGCATCGGCGGCGACTCAGGCAATGCTGTTGGCTGGCGCGGTGAACAGGACGCCTCGGCGGCCGCGTTTTATCGCATGGCGCGTGAGGCCGCGCAGCTTGCCGAAGCGGCATCGGCCAACACCGGACCAAACATTACGATCGAAGATTGAACTCCCAAACAAGAAAGCCGCCGGCCCCATAAGACCAGCGGCTTTTCATGTCGGATTGGCTGAAGCCTAAAACCTCAGCCGCACCTCGTAGCGCAGCACGCGCCCGCCGCCATCGGCAAAGTCGGCGCGCAGGAAGCTTCCGGCTCGAGAGCTAGTCACATTGGCCGCCACGCCCTGTTGGCCCGGCGAAAACGGGCTGATTGAGGGCGTTCCATACTGCGGTGTGTTGAACACGTTGAACGCATCGGCTCGAAGTTGAAAGTGGAAGCGCTCTGAAAGCCGGATCGACTTCGTAAGCGCGACGTTCCAGTTCTTCTGGCCTGGCAAGAACTCTGTGTTCCGCCCTGCCGTGCCCGGACGCAGCGGAGAAGTTCCGGTGAACGCCGGGCGTCCGATATACCGGGCCGTGGCCGGATCGATCGGAGCGTTGCTCGCATCGGGATTCACATAGCCAGTCGGGCTTGAGGCGTTGGGTACGGCTCGCACGCCAGCCTGCCCGCTCGGGTTGAGGTCCGGCCTGTCGATGGTGCCGCCGCCTAATCCGTCCGCATCCACACCGTTGGTCACATTCACCGGCACGCCGGTTTCAAACGTGGTGATGCCGCTCAATTGCCAGCCGCCTAACACGTGCCCGGCCACGCCTTTTTGCTCTTTAAACACCGGGAGATCGTACAGGTAGCTGAACGTCAACCGGTGGGCGCGATGAAAGAGGCTGAGGCCTTTGTCCAATTGCAATCCTCCATAGGCAGGAGGGACGCCGGCGGTCGAAATCAGATTCACGCCCGCCTGGCTGAACAACTCGCTGCCGTTGTCGATGGTTCTACCCCACGTGTAGGCGCCGCTCGCTTGGAAGCCGTTCGAGAATCGCCGCGTGGCCATCATCTGTAGCGAATGGAAGCTTGACGAACCGCCATTGGTACGGATGGAGCGCGGACCTTGCAGGTTATCCAGCCGTCCGCTCAATTGCGCACTGGGAATCGGAGTGGAACTCGCAGGCGTGATCCGCAAATCCGACGGCACGGTCGGATTTAGATCCTCAGTAAGGAACAACCGCGTCCCTTTCGAGCCTACGTAACTGATGTCGTAGAGCACGTTCCACGGCAATTCCCGCTGAATGCCGAACGACCAACGCTGAACGTAGGGATTGCGCAGATCGCCGGCCACCAGCGACTGTGTGTCCAGCGCGCTCGCGGCCCGTGCCTGCGTCGGAATCGACTGCAGAGGATTGGCCAGACCGCGCGGAAGGGCCGTGCTCACCGTCGACGAGAGGTTCGTCGCAATTACGTTCGGCGTTGATGCCTGTGCGTTTGAGGCAATGTTGTTGAAGAAGCTGTCGTAGCCAATCTGATAACCCGTCCGGATTACCGTTTTTTTGTTTCCCATCAACTTGCCCAACATGCCGTCGTTATAGCTTGGCGACCACGCCAGGCCAAGCGATGGCGACCAGTTGTTCGTGTCCTTAGCTACTCGCGAAGGTTCGCTGAACGGACCGGTAAAGGTCAGTGGATTCACGTTGAACAACCCTGCCCACGCCGATTTGCTCACTGAGTTCATCGGCTGCCCGAAGTACTCATAGCGCCCGCCCAGCGTCAGTGTTACGTTCGACGTTACCCGCCAACGGTCACTGAGAAAGAACGCCACGCGGTTCATGTTTGGATAGTAGGCAGCGCTGCCGAACGTGCGCTGGACGCTGCCGCCCGAGCCGGTGAATCCATCGATCCAATTGGCAAACGACTGAAAGCCCGTGCTCGCACGAATGTCCAGCGCGCCGCGCTCGGCGATGGGCGCGAACTGCTTTGAGCGCTGATGCAGAATGTCGCCGCCGAAGCGTACGCTGTGCTTGCCGCGAATCACCGTCGCCGTATCCTGCAGTTGATAGTTGTTCCCATAGCGGCCTTGCGGGAAACGGTTGTCCAGGCCGATCTGCGATAGTCCGCTAATGTTGATCTGCGGCGCGGTTTTCACCAACGGATCGTCCGGGTTCGAAACCGGGAACAGCGGACGGATGCGCGAATAGTTCAGCCTCAGCTCATTGGTCAGCGTCGGCGAAAAGATGTGCGTCTCTGTAACCGAAGCGGTTGCATTGATCGTAATCGCGTCTGCCTCGAAGCCCGGGAATACATTGATCAACGCCGCCTTGGGCGATGCGATCGTCTGGTACAGAAATCTTCCTGACAATTGATCCGAGTCCGAGAGTTTGTGATCGACCCGCGACATGTACTGCCGGTCCAGCGTCGAAGTGGATAACCCTTGGACCGCCGTGCCGATCTCCACATCGGGCCTACCGCTGCCCAGCGGCAGCAGCGAGAGCTGCGATGTCGCATTCACGCCCGCCGTCAGGTCGTTATACAGGTCTACGTTCGCATTCCTGCCCTTGGGGTACAGCGAATTCAACGTCGCCCGTCCCGCGGATGACAATGTGATCAGCGAGCGCGTCGAATTCGACCGCTGCCTGTCCTCCTGGAACGATCCGAAGAAGAACGTACGGTCCTTACGGATTGGTCCTCCCAGCGTTCCACCCCACACCTGCTGGATGCCGAATGCGGGACGCCCCCGCTGAAACTGCTCTGGATCGAGCGCCTGGGTGTTTGTCAACGCATCATCGTAGGTCGAGTCCAGAACATAGTTGAGCGTTCCGTGAAACTGGTTTGTCCCGCTTTTGGTGATGATGTTCACAACGGCTCCGCCACTGCGTCCAAATTCCGCGTCGAAGTTCGAGGTTTGGATGCTCACTTCGGCAACGGCATCCGGATTGGAAATCGTGAACCCTTCACCCGTCACGGAAATGTCGTTGTTCTCCGTGCCGTCAATCATGAAGTTGTTCGACCTCTGGCGCGCTCCGTTCACTGAAAAACCGCTGAGCACGCCGTTACCACCGCTCGAGAAACGGTTGCTCACCACCCCAGGAAGGGTAAACGCCAACTGTAGCGGCCTTCTGGTCGGCAGCGGCATGTTTGCAATCTCACGAGTGCCTAGATTACCGCCGCGCACAGGGGCTTCATATTGTAGAGCGCTCTCGGTTTGCGCAACTACCTCGACGGTCTGCTGCGTTTCGCCTACCTCGAGTTGAACGTCGTTGGAGATGGTCTGCGCCGCACCCACTGAAATCTGGCGTTTGGAAAACGTGCGAAAGCCGGGAGCCTGTACGGAAACCTGGTACTGGCCGGGATCTACCGCATCAAAGCGGTAAAGGCCCGCTTCATTCGCTGTTGTCTGACGACGGACATTGGTGTCCTCGTTCGTGAGCGACACCTGTGCACCGGGCATAGCTGCGCCCTGTGCATCCGTCACAATTCCCGTAAGCGTGCCGCGACTGGTCTGCGCAGTCATGCCTACGGCTGAAATCACTACCGCCAAGACCCACCTTGCGATGAGCCCAAAAGTTCCCTTTGTTGAGGTTTCCATTCGTGCCTCCCACCATGGAGTAACCCCAACCATCCAAATGCTTATTCAGTCTTACAGTAACGAAACGGTATGGTGATTGCAAATGAAGACCCGGGTCCCGGTAGGCCCAGTACTGAGTAATGGCCACTGAAGTTTAGGTGACAGGACCGGGATTGAAGGGTGCGAGCGCGTTGTGCAGTCCCCAATGGTCAGCCCACGTTTTCTTGCGGCCGCTGGCCACCTCCAGCATGAGGTGGAACAGTTCCCAGCCAATGTCTTCAATGGAGGCCTCGCCTGTGGCGACGCGCCCGGCATCGACATCGATGAGGTCGTACCAACGCTCGGCGAGCGCGGTGCGGGAACTCACTTTAATCACGGGAGCGAGCGCCAGCCCGTACGGCGAGCCTTCGCCGGTGGTGAAGATGTGCACGTTCATTCCGGCCGCCAATTGCTCGGTGCCGCAGATGAAATCGCTGGCCGGCGTCGCGGCGAACACGAGGCCCTTCGTTGCGACCCGTTCGCCGGGAGACGTCACGGCCGCTAATGCCGATGTGCCGGCCTTAGCCACGCTGCCCAAAGCCTTTTCGACAACATTCGACAAACCACCACGTTTGTTGCCGGGCGTCGGATTCGCACTGCGGTCGGCCGAACCGCGAGCCAGGTAGTCGTCGTACCATTGCATTTCGCGGATCAATGCACGGGCTACCTCGGGCGATGCCGCGCGCGGAGTCAAGAGATGAACGGCATCGCGCACTTCGGTTACTTCGCTGAACATTACGGTAGCGCCCGCACGGACCAACAGGTCCGCTGCGTATCCCACGGCGGGATTGCAGGTGACGCCGGAGAAGGCGTCGCTGCCGCCGCATTGCAGTCCGACGACCAGTTCGCTCGCCGGGCACTCAACACGCTGCCGGCGGTTCAACTCTTCCAACCGTTGCTCGGCGAATCGCATAATTGCGCCGACGATGCTGCCAAATCCCTTTAGATCCAAATCCTGCATACGCACGACATGCGGCTCGCCGTCGAGTACGGGCAACACCGCGCCGCCCGGGGCAGGGAAGAGCCGTTGCGGTTGCATCTTCTCGCAACCCAGGCTGACGACTAACGGCCACCCGCCGAGATTGGGATGAGTGCTGATATTGCGAATAGTGCGAATCGGCACCGCCGCGCCAGGAGCGTCAATCGCCACGCCGCAACCATAGGTGTGTGTGATTGCGACGACATCGTCGACGTTGGGGTAGCGCGGCAGCAACTCGGCTTTGATCCGCCGCACGGCGAAATCCACCGTCGGCGCCACGCACTGCACCGTCGTCGTAATGCCGAGAATGTTCTTGGTCCCCACGCTGCCATCCGCATTCCGGTAGCCAAGAAACGTGTGTCCATCGAGGGGTGGAAGTGGTGCGGGCACCGCCGTTGCCAGCGCGAGTTCCGAGAGCGGCGGAGGCAGAGGCAGTTGCAGCATGTCCTCGCGTACCCAGTCGCCACGTTCGATGGCACGCGTTGCAAGGCCGATAATCTCGCCGTATCGGATAACCGGTTCGCCCGCGGCGACCGGCGCAAGTGCCACTTTGTGAGACTGAGGAATTGCCTCACGCAGCTGAAGGCCATCTTCAAATATCGTTCCGCCGGGCAGGCCCTCCGGGTTCACGATGATAGCGACGTTGTCACGCGAATGAACGCGGACGCGAAGTGGTTTCATTCGATGGAGCCTTACGGCTGGTCGTAGCCCTTCAGACGCCTTGCCCACACGTTGCGGTACAGCACCGGCACACCGTGATCCTGCAGCGCGAGCGATTCTTCCGCCGCGTGCCCCTTGTATGTGGCGACCGCGCGGTGCACCATTTCGCCAATCACCTCTTTGCGGTTGTGCAAGAGGATGCCATTGAGAAAGATGGTTTCATAGGCCGGCTTTACGAGTTTGCCGCCTTCGAACCTGGGTGCCTCAAACACGATGTCGTAGGCGTTCCATTCACCGCGCTTGCGCACCGCGTTTACCAGTGGCGGCCACTGCCCGTAGATCGCGCCCGCCTGCCCATCGGCGTACGTTGGGTTGTGGTCGCTATCGAGCACCTGAATTTCATATCGCTCCATGAGGAGAACTCCGCTGTTGCCGCGAATCTGACTGTCGCCGTAAATCATGGGCGTGGACGCCCACTCGATATGCAGCTGGATATCGCCGAATTTTTCCTTCGTGCGCAGCGTGCCCGCGCCGGGCGCTACTTCGAAGTAACCCTTGCCCACCTTCCAAGTCGTCGGGCGGGAAGGATCCGCGGCCTTCTTCTTCTGATTCGCGGTGGGTGGTGCGATCTCCCAGTTGGAAAGGTCCTTGCCATTGAAAAGGACGATGGCGTCCGAAGGTGGATCGCCCAACTTCGGCCCCGGTGTCACTACTGGCGGATGGGGACGGTCGATGTCGTGGACCTTCCATTTCTGGCCAGGCAGCACGGGAGTGTCGCTATATCCAACAGGAGACGTCTTAAAGTTCGGAGCCTTCTTGGGCTCGCTATCAGCCGCTCCAGCGGTCCAAACCAGAGCCGCGGCCGTCAGCGTGGCAGCGGCCATCGTCATGCGTGCATATTTGTTCATGGATGGAACCTCCTTGGGGGAGAACCTGCCACTCTATCAAACCGCGGCGGGCAAACGCACCGGCTCGCCGCCAGTATGCGCGGCCGTCGAATTCGATTTGGAGGTGCTTACGTATCGAACGGGCCTTCGCACGCTTCCGATTCGCACTGCCGGGCGCGCTCCACCTGCTGCACGCCTTGATGGAGCGGCCCGGACAGACGATGCGTACCGCGGGTTAGAAGGTCAAGCGCAGCGCCAACTGCGTGGTCCTGGGCAGATTCGATTGCGAGGTAATCCGGCCGAAATTCGAACTCGTCGGGCCCATGTCGGGACCGTTGAAGATCGCGTGATTGAACAGGTTGAACGTCTCGGCGCGGAACTGCAGCTTCACTCGCTCCACGATGGGAATCGACTTCACCACCGACAGGTCGATGTTGTAAATCTTGTCCGCGCGGTAGGCCGAGAAGCCGCTGTTGAACGTCCTCACGTTGCGATCCAACTGCAACGCCGAGGCGCGTTCAAATCGCGAAGTGTCGAAGGCCTGGCTTAGATTGCGGGCGTTCCAGTTGAGGTCGCCGCCATAGTAAATCATGTTCCCGAAGGTCACTGGCCCGCCGGACTGCAGGTTCAGGATACCGGCCAACTGCCAGCCGCCAATCAAGCGGTTCAGCAATGGCCCGGCGCCGTCGCCGATCGCCTTGCCCTTGCCGAACGGCAGTTCGTAGTTGCCCGATCCGACGAACCGGAACGGACGATCTTCGCCGGCGATCCGGTACTCCGGCGTCGGCGCCGACGGATAGACGTAGCCGGTCGCTTCGTTGAACTTCGACCACTGGAAATTCGTCAGGAACTGCACGCCGTTGGCGAACCGCTTGTCCAGGCGCACCTGGAACATGTGGAAGTTCGAGTAGCCGAGCGTCTGGGCGTCTTCGCGGACGCCGCCGTTGCCGGAGAATTGCGGATAGGCACGCAGGAGGTTTTCCAACCCGATCGTGCTGCCGTTCAATGAGGTTCCGGGCACCAGGTTTTGGAACGGGTTCGCCACGTTCGCCGACAACCGGTTGATCGTCGCCTGATCGCGAGTAGGCGAAGTCGACAAGTACTGCTCTGGAACGAAGTTCAATTCGCGATCCACCGGCAGGCCCTTGCTGTCTGAGCCCATGTAGCCAAGCTCAAGCAACAAGTTTTTCGCCAGCTCGCGCTGCACGTTGAAGTTCCAGCGGACCGCGTAGGAACGCCCCAACTCCGGCGTCACATAGCGCACAGCCTGGCCGAGGAACGTGTTCACGCCCAGCGACGAGCCCACGGGGTCCAGGACGCCGCTCGGGAAGGGGTTCGTAAGCGTCGCCGACGGCGACAGATAGTTGTTCAGCGTGGGCACCATTTGCGTCGTCTGGCTGAAGCCCGGCTGCTGCACGCCAAGCTGCGTGCCCGCCGTGTTGTAGAAGAGGCCGGCGCCTCCGCGGATGACCATCTTGCCGCCGAACATGTTGGGTGACCACGAGAATCCAAAGCGGGGGCTGATCGCATTGTTCGGCGTGCCGTACAAGCTGCGATTGCTCGAATCCGCGTAGAGAATGCCGCCGACGGGGTTGAACTGGCTGACGGGAAGCAACGCGTTCGGGCTGGAGGCGTAGGCAGCCTTGGCCGCGGCCGTGATGCTGAGGTTTGCTGCCGGGTCGAAGCCGCGCACGGCGCGATTCCAACGTTCGATGTTCCCCGTCTCCTTCTCATAGCGGAGCCCGACGTTCAGCGAGAGGTTACTCTTCACGCGGATGTCGTCCTGCAGGAAGAAAGCGACGTACTTTGCGCTCTGCGTACGCGTGGCGTTCACGTCGAAACTGCCGCCGGTGGTCAGGCCCAGCAGATAGCCTGCCACATCCTGTCCCAGCGGCGAATTGGCCGCGTTGTCCAACGGCCCGCGCGTCCAGTTTTCACGAAGCGTATAGCTGCCCGATGAGTTGCCGTAGCTGTTCGAGCTCTCGCGCTGCGTGCGCAAGTCCGTGCCGAACTTCAACGTGTGCTGTCCCACCAGCTTTGTGGCCGCCAGGAAGATTTGGTAGCTGTCGAACGGCGTGCGATCGCCGCCGCTGTTGCCGATGTCGGTGATGCTGTTGAAGTCCAGCCTCGGCAGCACCAGCTTCGAGCTCTTTGCCTTTAGAGAAGCCGGGAATCCGAGTGTGGTGTAGTCGAAATCGTCGCTCTGGCGGATGTTCGCTTCCACGAACCGCGTCCAGTTGAGCCGCGTGTTCACGAAGAACGTCGGTGTCAGCGTATATACGTCATCCAGCGTCACGCCCCAGTTCTGCCGCAGTAAGTCGTTGCCCGTGGCGATATTCTGGAAAATGTTGCCGCGGTTTTCCACGCGGTCGTTGTAGCGGCCCGACAGGAACAGCTTGTGGCGGTCGCTCACGTTGTAATCGATGCGGCCCATGAACGAGGAAAATACGTCGGAGCGCACGGCGTTGTTGAAGTAGTTGTTCGTTCCGTCGGCGCCCGAGTTGGCGTAATTGGGAGCCGGGTAGAACTGCAGGAAATTTTTCGCCACGGTGTTCAGACGAGCCCCGGGAATGATGTTGTTGGCAAATGGCGTGCGGCGAATGCGGCTGCCTTCGGTCGCGCCCGTGGACGGGTCATACAATTGATAGTTGCCGCCCACGGTGAGCAGTTGCGAAAAATCGCCGTTGCGCTGTGCCGCCGTCGGCACCGTGGTGAACGTGGGTTCGGGCTCCGACTGCCGGATGCCTTCCGCGCCGAAGAAGAAGAACAGCTTGTTGCGGCCGTCGAAAATCTTGGGCAGCCAGATCGGTCCGCCGATTGTCATGCCGTACTGATTGAACCGCGTGACCGGCTTGGTCTGCCGCGCCGCGTTGGTGAAGAATGGCGTTGCCTTCAGCCGCTGGTTCTGGTGGAACTCGTAGAGCGAACCGTGCAGCTCATTCGTGCCGCCCTTCATCGTCACGTTCACCGTTCCGCCGCCTGTGTTGCCATAGGCAGCGTCCGGCTGGAACGCCTCAACTTTGATTTCCTGCACGGCGTCGACCGGCGGGTTGTAGGCCACGCGCCGGTTCTTAGTCATGTCCGGCGAGCCGTCCAGCAGCAGTTCGTTGGTCTGCGCCTGGCCGCCGCCCATGGAAAAGCCCGACGGCCCCGAATTATCGAAAGGCCGCGTGAAGCGCGGGTCGGAGGACGGAGTGACGCCATATGCCAACTGCGCCAGCGTGAGCGGCGTGCGCCCGTTCATCGGCAGCACCGAAATTTCGTTCTGCCCGATCACCTGCCCTACGGACGCGGTGGCCGTCTGCAGCATCGCCACGTCGGCCGAAACAGTTACCGAATCCACCTGATTGCCCAACTGCAGCGCGATGTCAATCGCAATCCGCTGGTTGGTGGCCACGTTCAGGCCTTCCTGCACGTTTTTCTTGAAGCCACTGAATTCGGCCGTCAACGTGTAAGGACCCGGTGTTAAGAAGGGCAGCGAATAGCCCCCATTCGGCCCTGAAGTCGTCTCCGACTTAGCGCCTGTATTTTTCTCGACAGCTACGATTTTGGCCCCGACGACGGCCGATCCACTCGGATCGGTCACCCTCCCGGAAATTGTGGAACGAAACTCTTGCGCGAATGCGCAGACACCCAACACGAGCAACGACATGATTGCACGGTTCATCACCACACCCCTAACGATAAAGTTATGAGGAAATCCCCTCGGACCCTCAGAAGCAAAATTAGTATACGTACACTTCGTGCAAAAAGGAAGTCTCCCGGTTCGATACAATGCCCTTTTTACTTCTCATCCACGAGGATCTCCATGAGCCAGGAAGCTATCTACCCGCCCCCGCCTTCGTTCTCTGCCCAGGCGCACGTGCCTTCGATGGAGGCCTACCGGGAACTTTGCACGAAGGCCGCCGAACAACCCGAGGAATTCTGGGGCGATCTGGCGCAAAAAGAACTCCATTGGTTCCAGCCCTACACCAATGTATTTGAATGGAATCCGCCGTTCGTGAAGTGGTTCACCGGCGGCAAGACCAACATCTCCTACAACTGCCTTGACCGCCATTTGGCAGCAAACGCGAACAAGGTTGCCTTCTATTGGGAAGGAGAGCCGGGCGACACGCGGACGGTCACCTATGGCGAACTCCACGCCCTCGTCTGCCGCTTTGCCAACGTGCTGAAAGCCCGCGGCCTGAAGTCCGGCGATCGCTCCATCATCTACATGCCGATGGTTCCCGAAGCCGCTGTCGCCATGCTGGCCTGCGCCCGTCTGGGAATCACACACTCGGTCGTCTTTGGGGGATTCAGTGCCGAAGCTCTGCGAGCCCGCATTCAGGACTTGGGCGCGCAAGTCGTAATCACCGCCGACGGCGGCTGGCGGCGCAAGAAAGAAGTCCGGCTGAAGGACGTCGTCGACGAATCGCTCCCCGGTTGCGACACGATCAAAGATGTAATCGTGTACAAGCGCACGGGCTCGCAGCTCAACATGCAGGCGGGCCGCGATCACTACTGGCACGATCTGGAAGCCGCGCTCGATCCCGCCACCGCCAACGACTGCCCCGCCGTCGAACTCGACTCCGAGCATCCTCTCTATGTGCTCTACACCTCTGGCACGACCGGCAAACCGAAGGGGATTCTCCACACCACTGCCGGCTACAACCTCTACACGCACATGACGATGAAGTGGGTGTTCGATCTCAAGCCGAGCGATGTGTATTGGTGCTCGGCCGACATCGGGTGGGTCACCGGCCACAGCTACATCGTCTATGGCCCGTTGAGCGCCGGCGCCACGAGCATCATGTACGAAGGCGCGCCCGACACGCCCGATTTCGGCCGGTGGTGGTCCCTGGTCGAGAAGTATAAGGCGACCATCCTTTACACTTCGCCCACCGCCATCCGGGCGCTGATCCGCCAAGGCGATGAATGGCCCAACAAGTACGATCTCACTTCCCTCCGCCTGCTCGGATCCGTCGGCGAACCAATCAATCCCGCGGCGTGGGAGTGGTATCACCGCGTGATTGGCGGCGGCCGCTGCCCGATCGTCGACACGTGGTGGCAAACCGAAACCGGCGGCATCCTCATCGCGCCCATGCCCGGCGCAATGCCGCTCAAGCCCGGCTCCGGCACGTTCCCTATGCCGGGAATCCTGCCCGAGGTCATCGACCTCAATGGCAATCCGGTGCCGGCGGACTCGGAAGGCTATTTGATTCTGAAGCGCCCCTGGCCCGCGATGCTGCGCACCATCTGGGGCGACCCGAAGCGTTACGAGGAGCAATACTGGTCGCGTGTTCCCGGCGTTTACTTCACGGGCGATGCAGCCCGCCGCGACAAGGATGGCTACATCTGGGTTCTGGGCCGTGTTGACGACGTCATGAACGTCAGCGGGCACCGGCTATCAACAATGGAAGTGGAATCGGCGCTTGTGAAGCATCCGGCCGTTGCCGAAGCGGCCGTCGTAGGCAAGCCGCACGAAGTCACCGGCCAGGCCGTCTGTTGCTTCGTCACGCTCAAACAGGGCGAGTATGACCACGAGGTGCTTGGCAAGGAACTCCGCCAGTGGGTGGCGCACGAAATCGGTTCCTTCGCCCGCCCTGATGAGATCCGGTTTACGGAAGGGCTACCTAAAACCCGCTCCGGAAAAATCATGCGCCGCCTGCTGCGGGAGATCGTCACCTCGAACTCCGTTTCAGGTGATGTCACCACGCTCGAAGATTTCGGTGTCGTCAGCAAGCTTGCCGCGCAGCACGACGAAGACTAAGTCCGGGCCAACGGCAGCGGCTTGGTCGATTTTGCCGTGCAGGTTACCAGGCGCGTCGGTTGCGGAATACACTAGGATCTCTATGCGTGCGTTCGCGATTGCGCTACTTACGGTTCCCCTGCTGGCACAGCATGGACGTTACCTGAGTGATTCCAATAATCCGGCGATTGGCAACCCGCAAGCTGTCGCCGCCGGAACCAAACTGTTCGTTGGCTCGTGTGCCGGCTGCCACGGTCCGGATGGGGGTGGTGGCGCTCGCGGCCCGAATCTCGTCCGCCGCTCTTTGTGGCATCCCTTGAGCGATGACGCCATCTTCCAGGTGATTCGCAAAGGCGTGCCGGGAACTGACATGCCGCCCACCAAACTAAGCGACGAACAAACATGGGACCTTGTGGCGTTCATCCATGCGCTTACCGGCCCAGCGAGCACGAACCCGGTTCCAGGCGATCCCGCCGCCGGGAAAGCCGTCTATTGGGGGACCAAGGCCGGCTGCTCGAATTGCCATGCCATCTCCGGAAAGGGTGGCCGCATGGGACCCGACCTGAGCAACGTTGGGGGCAGCCGTCCCCTGGCAGTCATCCGCGAGTCCGTCGTTGAGCCAGCCAAGGATCTCTACTACCTCGGCAACGAAGCAGCCACGGTGATGTTGAAGAACGGGGCGACGCTCCAAGGCGTGGCCAAAAACCGCAGCAACTTCTCTCTCCAATTGGTGGACACCCAAGGCATTCTCCACCTGATTCAGATGAACGACGTGAAGCGCTTGACGCTGTCCGCTTCTACACCTATGCCCACCGACTTTGGGACCCGGCTGTCCAGGATCGAACTACGCGATCTACTGGCATATCTTGCCGTACAGGACACGCGCGCCGAAGAACGGAAGGAACCCAAGGAATGACGCGCATCCTGCTCGTGTATTTGGCGTTCGCACTCGGGGCCTTCGCCCAGGTGCGGCATGAAGACATCGCGAAGGGCGCCAGTGAAGACTGGCTGACCTACGCAGGCTCCTACGCTGGCTGGCGGTATAGCCCGCTTAAACAGATCAACGCCGAGAACGTCAAAAACATGGTGCCCAAATGGGTTTACCATGTCCCCGATGCGCGCGGTCTGCGCAGCTCCCCGATTGTCTACCAGGGGGTCCTGTACATTACCAATACGAACTCGGTGTATGCGATCGATGCCCGCAGCGGACGGCTGGTGTGGCAGTACGCCGACACACGTGCGCAAAAGGGAGGCGTCAATCGAGGCGCCGCGATCTGGGGCGACAACATTTACTTCACGACCAGCGACAACTATCTGGTCGCCCTGGACCGCCACACGGGTTCGTTCATCTTTAACAGGAAATTCGCGGACGTGGGCAAAGGGACTACTTCGACTTCCGCTCCTCTCATCGCAAAAGGCAAGGTGATTGTCGGCAGCGCCGGCGGCGACGGCGGCATGCGAGGCTTCATCATGGCGCTCTCCGCGGATACGGGCGAGGAGATCTGGAAGACTTACACCGTCCCGGCGAAGGGCGAAAAGGGCGCGGAGACGTGGGGAGATCTCATCGATTGGGGTGGCGGCGCCGCCTGGCTCTCGGGGACGTACGACCCGGACCTCAATACGCTCTATTGGACCACCGGCAATCCCTGGCCGGATTACAACGCGGACGTGCGCAAAGGGGACAATCTCTACACCTGCTCCTTGCTCGCGCTCGATCTCGACAGCGGAAAGATGAAGTGGTACTTCCAATTCACCCCACATGACACGCACGACTGGGACGCGCAAAGCTGGCCCGTACTGGTCGATACCGAAATCCGCGGACAGAAGCGTAAAGCGGTCCTTCACGCCAATCGCAATGGTTTCTTTTATGCGCTCGATCGCGTCACTGGCGAATTTCTGCGGGCCACGCAGTTGATCGACAAGATCAGCTGGGCGAAGGGCGTCGACGATAAGGGCCGGCCGTTGAAGCTTCCCAACAGCGACCCCACGCCAGAGGGCAATTGGATATGCCCCAGCGTGAAGGGCGCCACCAACTGGATGGGGCAATCGTACAATCCGGGAACAGGTCTGCTGTACGTGCTCACGCTCGAACAATGTGGCATGTATTTCCGCTCCTCCCAGGAGCCCCAACCAATGAAGAATTTCTCTGGCGGTGGCGCAACCGAAGAAGGCGGGCAAGTGGTTCTGCGCGCACTGGACCCGAAAACCGGGCAGCGCGTGTGGGAGTATCCGATGACCGGCTTGGGGCGCATGTGGACGGGCACGGTATCTACAGCAGGTGGCGTCCTATTTAGCGGCGACGACGACGGACACATGGTCGCCCTGGACGCAAAGAGTGGTAAGAACCTTTGGCACTTCAATATGGGGGAGACGCTCGGGGCTTCTCCGATCATTTACTCGGTAGACGGGAAACAGTACGTCGCTATTGCCTCGTCCACGGTAGTCTTCTCGTTCGGCCTTTTTGAGCCGGCCGTCGGCGTCGAGCCGCCGGTCATCGAGTTCAGGAAGTAGCGAGGAGAAGCTGGGGCGATGCAGCCCGAGAGCTCCGCGGTTGCACCTTCGGCCAATAAGGCGTTGCACTGTCCCTTCTTGGGATTGCTCCAGAGCTTACCCGCATATGCCGTCCGTCAGTGAGGGAACACAGGGTGGATGGCTGCCAGATGATGCGGAAGACCGAGGGCAAACCGGAGGCGATCAACCTCCTGGATGGGCTTCAGGAACGCCGGTTCCTCCAATGGCCAGAGTTCAGCGGCCGGAGCGGTGGAGCCGGACGCCAACAGCAGGCAGTTTACGGCACGGCGCGCAGCTTCATTTGCCGCTTCCATGCAGGCGATGTCGGTGTAGGTGCGTACGTAGTCGGATGCCACGAAGAAATTCTCTAGCTCGACCTGAGCTTCAGGCCGGTACTGAAGCGAGCCGGCCGTGTTGATGAGGAGCGGCTCGGCATTCGTGGCCTCGCCAGGGTTGGGAAATTCAATGTCTGGATCCAGGAACCAAGCGACGAGGTTTGCATCGTCGATCACCGCCGCGCCGCTGTCATTCAGGTGCTGTTTGAGTTGAGTCCAGACCTCTTGCTTGATCTGCTCCGCGCTACACTCCCGAGCGGGCTTTCCGAACACCACTCCGGGGGCTTCCCAATCAGAAATATCCATCGACAGAATCCCGTTGACAGTGCCGTCGCCGTACCGGGACAGGTCCACTCTGCTCCAAAATTGCCGCTGGGAGATGGAGGTCAGTGCCCAAGGCGAGTCAAGGTAAATTACGTGACCGTGTACCAGTGGCGCATCCTTGGACAGATAGAACTGGATGCCGTTCATCCATCGTGTCTTCAATTTTTCCAGATGGGCGAGAGATGGTATTGCGCGTTTGAGCTCATCGTTCATGAGGGCGGCCATCACCTCTACCGGCAAGGCCGCTATATAGAAATCGGCCGAAACGCCGGAGGGGCCCGTAGCGGTCTGCACCGTGGCGCCCGAGACCCGGGCACCGTCCGTTTTGAGCCCAATTAGGCTGGATCCGACGTGAAATTCGACACCCATGTTCTGCAGATGCTGCGTCCACGGATGGATCCAAACGTCGTTAGTCGGACCGGATAGCAGACGATCGAATACGCCGTCGGGGGAAATGAAGCCGTATAGCAGCTGCAATTGCGTGACGCCGACCGTGCGCGTGCTGCTCTCCTCAGCCCTCATGGCGACCAGCGAACGTGTGACCCCTTGGCCTAAGTATGACTGGTAGGCCTTCGACATTCGCGGCGCGGCGATGAAATCCCACCAAGTGATCTTTTCGTACTCCGCGAGACGCCGCGCCGCGCAACTCGTGGCGACCATCAATAGGCGGCTGACAAAGAAACTCACTTCCTGCGGGGGAACGCCGAACGGGGTAAAGAGTTCTATCAGGAATACTCGCAGGTCCTCGAGACTGCGCGGGCGACGTGCGATCCAGGCAATCTCAGTCTGTCCGGCACGGGCCAGGAGCATTCGTGTCGCCACGCTGAGATGGTCGAAAACATTGCCGTGAGCACCATACGGAGTACGGCGCATCGTATCGGTTACGTGCCTGTAAAATCCCGGGAAGAATCGGAATCCGTGTTCGCCCGGAAGTGGGAGACGGCCGTTTGCGCCAGAGTTCGGCACGGCGATACTCCGCGCCTTGCCGCCGAGTCCAGGCCTTCGCTCGTAGACATGCACATGAAAGCCACGCTCGGCGAGTTCATGCGCCGCGCTCAGGCCTGCGACACCTCCACCGAATACAGCCACGGTCTGCCGCATTCCGCCATTCTACGCTTCGCGTACCCACTGTGCCCGTGGCGAAACCAAGCCTTGGAATCCGTCATCGCGAGACAGAACGGCCGCACGGCAGAAGAAGGTTGGCTCGTGCTGGAACTCGTTGGGGCCAGGGCCCAAGCGAACGCGTTCTTGGTCCCGATGATCGGGCAGCGAACTTCGAACCCCGCAGACCCGATCGCGCGACGTAGTTGGCACCTATCATTTTTCGTCTGCTGGAGACGATAACAATTAGTTCTTCTCTATCGAAATACGCATTACTGCCGGCGAAGCTCACGCGGTCGCTCGCAACTTACATCAAACTCGAGATTCTTCGTGAACGAGCGGAAACCCTGAGATTTCTCGATCACCTCAAAGAAGTATCTGGCTATCGGGACTGTGATCGATTCTACGAAGGTCGCCCGCACTACCAGGCCGCCATCTTGACCGAACTCGGAACGCCCAGTGAACCTGACAAGGCCCGGCGTCAACTCGACCGGGATGCCGGCACTGGCGCGCCGGCCGTCAACCCAGGTGGGCTGGAAGCCGGCAGGGAAGTCGTTGTACGCGATTCCCCACAGCAGGTAGCTGAGATGGAGTCACCGGCACACGAAGACCAAGAGTACGCTACCCGGAAAGAAGACTGTTTCATGTAAAATGAGCGCCAGATGTCACGCCCTATCGTGGCGCTGATCGCTTGCGCCCTTCCGCTGCTTGCCACCGAAGGCGAGGATTTTTTCGAAGCAAAGATCCGTCCGCTTCTGGCGACGCATTGTCACGCCTGCCACACCACCAATGCGCTTGGGAATCTGCGGCTCGACTCTCGCGAGGGCATCCTGAAAGGCGGCAAGTCCGGGAAAGTAGTGATCGAAGGGAAACCCGAGTCCAGCCTCCTGATTCAGGCCGTCAAACGCACTCATGTGCGGCTCAAAATGCCTCCAGTCGGCGCGCTTAACAATGAACAGGTTGCGGATCTGGAAGAGTGGATCCGGGTCGGACTGCCCTGGCCCGAAAAGCAGCAACAAGCGCAAACCACCGTCTCGACGATCACACGTGAGCAAAAGGCCTTCTGGTCTTTTAGGCCTCTCAAACCCGCGACGAGTGAGCCGATCGACACCTTTATTGACGCAAAGCTCAAGGCGGCCGGAATCGCCGCGACGAAAGCCGCCGATCCTCACACCTGGCTTCGCCGCGTTACGTTAAGCCTCACGGGGCTTCCGCCGACTCCAGAACAGGCGGACAGCTTCGCGGCGAATCCTGACAAGAGCCAAGCCATAGACCGCCTCCTCGCCAGCCCACAGTACGGTGAGCGCTGGGCTCGCCACTGGCTTGACCTGGCGCGCTACGCCGACGGTCAACTGGCCGCGTCAAAGGACACACCGCTCGAAAACGCTTGGCGCTACCGCGACTGGGTCGTCGATGCGCTTAACAACGATCTATCATATGAGACGTTCGTCAAAGCGCAGATTACTGAGATACCGGGACATATCGCGGGTCTTGGTTTTCAAGCTTTAGGGGATGGGGCGAACGATCAACTCGACGTTACAACGAAGGTCTTTCTGGGTCTCACCGTCGGCTGCGCTCAATGCCACGATCATAAATTCGATCCGATTCCCACGAAAGATTACTACTCCCTTCTCGGCATCTTTCGCAGCACGGAAGCCGATAAACATCCTCTAGTCGCTGACTCAGAGGTGACCCGCTACAAGGAGCGGAAGAAGAAGGTTGATGCGCTAGAAGAGGCCCTCGACGACTACCTGGCGGAGCAGTCGAAGCAACTCACCGACCTCCTGGCGCGTGACACAGCGAGGTACCTGCTCGCAACCTGGAGCAATCAGTCTGAAGGACTCGACGAAGAGACATTCCAACGCTGGAAGACCTATTTGGCTGACTCAAATAAGGAGCATCCATATCTGAACGATTGGTATGCCGTGCTCAAGTCCAATCCAACCAGGCAGCAATTGGAAGCGGAAGCTGTGAAGTACCAACAGTTCGTGCTTGACCTGCTCCAGGAGGCCAAGGAGGTCGACGACAAAAACTATGTCGCCTTCGGTGGACGTAAGGGGCAGAAGGACGAAAAAACCCGGCAATACACGAACATCGTTGCTCTGCCGGTGCTGAAGTTTTATCAGTGGCGCGAACTCGCCTACAAGCCCTACGTCACCGACGGATTCAACGCTCCTGGCGGCGTTTACTACTACAGCGCGAAACAGATCGATCGTTTCCTCGGTGGATTCACGAAGAGCTATGTGGACAAACTCCGTGCCGAACTTCACGCGGCTCGAAGTGAACTTCCTCCGCTGTACCCCTTCCTGCATGTCGTGAAGGATGCCGAAAAGCCGGCTGATATCCACGTCGCCCTACGCGGTGACTCAGCCACGCCTGGAGAAGTGGCCCCCCGGCGCTTCCTACAGGTGCTATGCGAAAGCGAACCCGGTCCTTATACGCAAGGTTCCGGACGAGTCCAATTCGCCGAGGACGTGATTAACCACCCTCTCGCTGCCCGCGTGATCGTGAACCGTGTGTGGCAGGGTCACTTTGGAAAAGGTCTCGTTCGCACACCATCAAACTTCGGCCGCATGGGCGAGCGTCCGACCCACCCGGAACTGCTTGACGAACTCGCCGCTCGCTTCATCGCCGGTGGATGGAGCTTGAAGAAACTCCACCGCGAGATCCTACTTTCCGAAGCGTACGGTCGCAGCACGGGGCCTAACGTTGACGCCGACCCTGAAAACAGACTCCTTGGCCACTTCCCGCTCCATCATCGGCTGGAGATGGAAACCCTCCGCGATTCCGTCCTCCACATCACCGGGCAACTCGACACCAAGGTAGGCGGCCCGTCCAGCACTATCTCCGACGACAACAAGCGCCGCTCGCTCTATTTGACCGTGAGCCGCACACGGCTCGATCCAGCCATGGCCCTCTTCGACTTTCCCGACGCGAACGCAACGACTGACGAACGTGCCGTCACCACTGGACCGCTGCAAGGCCTCTATTGGCTCAACAGCGACTTCATCATCAAGCAGGCGAAAGCCCTCAGCGAACGCCTCGGCGCAAACGGCAAAGGCGATGCCGTACTCATCGAACGTGCGTATAAGCTGATCTATTCCCGGCCTCCCGATGACGCGGAAATCAGGCTGGGGATCGAATTTCTAGAGGCTGCGCGTCCGAACGCCTGGCCGAAATACTTACAAGCCCTCCTGGGCTCCAGCGAATTTTCGAGTGTGAACTGATATGACCCCACGGCGCAAATTTCTCGAAACTCTTGGTGGCGGCTTCGGCCTCTCAGCCGTACAAGGGATGCTGCAGGCCGACTCGGCGAGGCTGCCCCACTTCACACCAAAAGCCAAGCACGTCATCTTCCTCTTCATGAATGGCGGCATGTCACAGGTCGATACTTTCGACCACAAACCGGCGCTCGCCAAGTACGACGGCGAACCTATGCCCGGCCCGAAGATCCGCACGGACCGCGCCAGTGGCACGCTCATGCGCAGCCCGTGGGAGTTCAAACAGTACGGCCAGTCTGGCCTCGAAGTGAGCGGGATATTTCCTCAGATCGCTCAGCGAATTGATGATTTCTGCGTCATCCGTTCGATGCATACCGACAGCGGCAACCATGGTCCGTCGCTGCAGTTAATGAACTGTGGCCACCAACTTCCGGGGCGTCCGTCGATGGGCGCCTGGCTCACGTATGGCCTTGGTACGGAGAACAAGAACCTTCCCGGATTTATCGTTCTCTGCCCCGGGTTCCCTGTGCTCGGTTCGTCGTTGTGGAGTGCGGGCTATATGCCGTCCACCTATCAGGGCGTACATATTCACAACGAATCTATTGAGCCGGAAAAGCTCATCAGCCATCTGCGTAACTCCGAGCTCAACGTGGAAGAACAGCGGCAGCAGCTCAGCCTCATCGATCAACTCAATCGCCGGTATCTACAGCGTCTCGGTGATCAGCCACAATTGGAAGGCGCCATCCATTCGATGGAGTCGGCTTTCCGTCTGCAGACTGAAGCGGCAGGCCTGTTCGATATCCGCAAGGAACCCGAGCACGTTCGCCGCCGCTACGATATCTCCGATTTCGGCCGAGGCTGCCTGATGTCGCTTCGTCTAGTCGAAAGCGGCGTCCGGATGGTGCAGATCTACTTCGGCAACTTCCAGCCCTGGGACCATCACGATGACATTCGCATCCACGCCAAACTAGCTCGTCAGTCCGACGGCCCTATAGCCGCACTTGTCGACGACCTAAAGGCCCGTGGCCTGTTCGACGAAACGCTAATCGTGATTACCGGCGAATTCGGCCGCACGCCGATGATTCAGAACTCCGGCCTGGAAAAATTGGGTTGCGGTCGTGATCACAACCCACCGGCCTTCACCGCATTGCTCGCCGGCGGCGGAATCAAAGGCGGCATCGCCTACGGCGCCACCGACGATTTCGGATTCAAGGCCGTCGAAAACAAGGTCCACGTCCACGATCTTCATGCGACGATTCTCAATCAGCTCGGCTTCGACCATACGAAGCTGACCTACCGTTACGCCGGCCGTGATTTTCGGTTGACCGACGTCCACGGCGAGGTTGTGAAAGACATCATCGCCTGATCCTGAATTTCCGTTGTCGATGGGATGATAGCCAGATCCATTGAGTGCGTCCCTCCCGGCGCGGGTACCGGGGGCTATCCAAGTTGTCGAGGCGACCCATCAAGCCCGATAACCGACATTATCGGTAGCTAGAGCCTGTCCGATGAGAGCGTGATGGCACTGAACTGTGGCGGTACGCGATTT